>JBMONM010000036.1:8947-20715 GCA_049324675.1 Thermodesulfobacteriota bacterium | reverse complement strand
CCATTGCCAGGGGAAAGGATACAGTGGACATGTTTTCCTCCAGGTATCCATCCTGTGCAGCTAGGCGGTTACAAGGTTGATGACCCCCCGCATCTCCCGGACCCTGCCGTCCTGAAAGCTGATGCTCGCCCGCAGGTCGATGCGCGGCGCATCGGTGAAAAGCGCCTCGACCAACGGTGCGTACCGCTCCTCCACAACCCCTCGGCGCACCTTTCTGGTGCGGGTGAGTTCCCCGTCATCGGGGTCAAGTTCCTTGAAAAGCAGGGCGAAGCGCGAGATGCGGGTATTTTCGGGAAGCGTCGCATTGATGCGGGCGATCTCCGAACGGATGAGTTCCGCGATCTCGGGTTTGGCCGCCAGGTCCTGATACGTGGTGTAGGTCAGGAGCCTGGATTCGGCGTAGCGCCCCACGATCTCGGCATCGATGCACACGATGGCCGCAAGATACGGCCGGCCATGCCCCAGGACCACGGCCTCGCGCACGTAGGGCGAGAACTTGAGCTTGTTTTCCAGGAACTGGGGCGAGAAGCGCACCCCGGACCCGAGGCGCATGACGTCCTTGAGCCGGTCGATGACCACGAGCCGGCCGCGGTCATCGAAGTAGCCGGCGTCGCCGGAACGCAGCCAGCCGTCCTCCAGGGTTTCCCGGGTGGCCTGCTCGTTTTTGTAATAGCCAAGGAACACGGCCGGGCTTTTGGAGAGGATCTCCCCCTCCTCGGAGATGCGCATCTCGGTGCCGGGGATGGGCACGCCCACGGAATCGAAGTCCACCTGGCCGTCCAGATGAATGCAGGAAATGCCGGATATCTCGGTCTGGCCGTAAATCTGTTTGAGGTTGACCCCCAGGGCGTGGAAGAACCGGAAGGTGTCCGGACCAAGGGCCGCGCCGCCGGTCGCGGCCGAACGCACCCTGGAGAACCCCAGCCGGTCCGAGAGCGCCCGGAACAGGCAGAACCAGGCCAGGAAATAGGACAGGCGCAGGAGGGCGCCCGGCTTTTTCCCCGCGAACCGCGCATCGGCCATGGCCAGCCCCGCGGGCATGAACAGGTTGTAGAGCCAGCGTTTGAGCCTGCTGGTCTCCATGATCTTGACCCGCACCCGGGCGGCCAGATTCTCCCACACCCGGGGCGGCGAAAAGATGACATGCGGCCCGATCTCGCGGATGTTTTCCTGAACCGTGTCCGGCTCTTCCGGAAAATTGACGCAGAATCCGAACAGAAGCGCCGAGGCCACGCTCATCATCTGCTCGCCCATCCAGGCCAGGGGCAGGAAGGACACGAATTCGTCCGAGGCCAGCTTGGGGTCCACGTGCCCGAGGTTCCCGGCCATGGACAGCAGGTTCTCGTGGGACAAGACGGCCAGCTTGGGCCGGCCCGTGGTCCCCGAGGTGGTGGCGATGAGACAGGCATCGCCCGGCGCGACCCCGGCCGCCCAGGAAGCGAATCCGTCCGCCTCGGCCCGGCCCATCCCGCGCACCGCGTCGAAGGACAAAAGCCCCGGCTCGTCGTATCCGGCCAGCCCCTTGGGATCGTGGTAGACGATGTGCGACAGGGCGGGCAGGGAGTCCCTGAAGGACAGGATCTTGTCCACCTGCTCCTGATCCTCGGCCACCACCACCTTGGCCTCGGAGAGTTCGAACACGTAGGCGATCTCGTCCGGCGGCGCGTCCTGGTAGAGTCCCAGGGCCATGCCCCCCAGGCCCTGGATGGCCAGTTCGGCCCACAGCCATTCCGGCCGGTTGTCGCCGATGAGCACCACCACGTCCCCGCGCCCCAGGCCCAGTCGCCGCAGCCCGGCCGCGAACTCCGAGGCCGCGTCCAGGTAGTCGCGCCAGGAATAGGCCTGCCACACCCCCCACTGCTTTTCGCGCATGGCCGTCCTGTTCCCGACGGTGCGGGCCTTTTCCAGGAGCAGGGCCGGCAGGGTCCGGGCCGCGGGGACCGGCCGGGCGGAAGGTGTGGATGGAATATGGGTCATGAAACGTGTCTCTCCTTGACGTGGGACTGGCCTGGGCAAATCCGCCGGCGTTTCCTACCGCCCGAAAAAGGCGGCCTCCTCGCTGCCCAGGTAGGCGGCCACCACCTCCTGGTTGGCCATGACCTCGCCGGGCGTGCCCTGGGCCAGGATGCGGCCGAAGTCCAGGACCACCACCTTGTGGGAGATGTCCATGACCACGCCCATGTCATGTTCCACCAGAAGCACCGTGATCCCCCACTCCTCGCTGATGTCCAGGATGTAGCGGGCCATGTCCTCGGTCTCTTCCAGGTTCATGCCGGCCATGGGCTCGTCGAGCAGGATCAGCTTGGGTTCGGCGGCCAGCGCCCGGCCGAGTTCGACCCTTTTCTGCACCCCGTAGGGCAGCATGCCCGCCGGGGTATGGCGATGGGGGGACAGGCCCAGAAAATCGATGATGTCCTCCACCCGGCGGCGATGGACGGTCTCCTGGCGCCTGGCCCGGCCGAAATAGCACAGGGCGGACAGCAGGCCGTAGTTCATCCGGGCGTGACGGCCGACCATGAGGTTGTCCAGGACCGACAGCCCCCGGAACAGGGCGATGTTCTGGAAGGTCCGGGACAGGCCGAGCCGGGTCCGGGCATGGGCCGGCACGGCCAGGAGGTCGGCGCCGTCCAGGAGAATGCTTCCCTCGTCGGGGCGATAGCGGCCGCTTATGCAGTTGAGCATGCTGGTCTTTCCCGCGCCGTTGGGGCCGATCAGCGAGACCACCGTGCCCTTCTCCACGGTGAACCCGGCATCCAGGAGCGCGGCCAGGCCCCGGAAGGTCAGGGTCAGATCCTTGACTTCCAGAAGGGGCGTCACCGCAGCCACTCCATGACGAAGTCCTCGGCCGTGACCAGCCGGTAGCCGCGCTCGCCGATGGCCACGGCGATGCGCGAGGGGTCGTCCGTGGCCAGGCGGATGACCACCATGCGCCGGCCGTCGTGGAAAAACGTGCCGGTGGAGATGATGCTCACGCCGAACTCCTTGATGATGCCCGAGACCTCGTAAATGACCCCGGTGCGGTCCTCGACCTCGAAGACGATGCGCGACCCGCCCTGGCGCAGGCCCATCTCCTCCACCAGGATGTCGAGCATCACCGAGCGGTTGATGTAGCCCACGAGTTTGCCCCGGGAATCGACCACGGCCAGCCCGGCCAGATTCTTTTGATACATGATCTCGGCGGCGGCCTCGATGTCCATCTCCGGGGGAACCACGGTGATGTCCCGGCGCATGATCCTGCCCGCGGTGAGCTTGGTCAAAAGATAGAGGGCCTCGTGCTTCTCAAGCGTGGTCATGACCGAAGGCAGGGCCATGGCGATGTCTTCCTTGCGCACGTAGCCCACGAGTTTCCCCGAGTCGTCGTCCACCACCAGAAGCATCCACAGGTCGGACTCCCGAAGAAACCTGTCGGCGTCCTTGACCGGGGTCTTGGGCGTGATTTTCCTGAAGTCCTTGAGCATTTTCAGACCGACGTACATGGGGCGCTCTCCCTTGGCGGTTTCGCGGTTACATTTTTTGCACCAATTCGGATGACAAAGGGAAAATCTTTTCCATGAGCGGCGGAATTTATCCCATGAAAGGCGAACGGGCCGAAGACCTTCCCGGATAGTGCACTGTGCAACGCGCTGCGAAATTTGGTCAAGCAAACAAAGCGACCGCGATGAAAATCAGCGACGGCGCGGGGGAAGGGCGAAACGATCGGAGGGGGGAGGCATGCGCACGCGGCGCCACGAGGCGGATCGAAAAGGCCGTGAAGCCGGGAACTCCGGGCGCGGCCCGGGCGGACACCCTAATCGGTTCCCAGAATCGAGCGATAGATGAAGCGTTCGTATACGGCGCACATCCGGCGGGCCCTGGCCTTGGTCACGCCGAAATCCATCAGTCTACAGTACATGTGCACGGGATTGAACATATGTTGGAGATAGTTTTTGAGCCAGTTCATGGCGTCACCTCCGGACCGGTCCGGCCGGCCCTGGCGGGATACATGCAAGGAGCGTTCCTTCGCCCCCGGGGTCTGCGGCGGGGGGACTCCGCCGCCATCCGGACATCCCGTCGATTGTCTTATCGGACGATCGCCGCAAAGGTTAACCTCGAAGGCCCACGGCCGGCGATTTTTCCCCTGTGGCCGGACAAAGGGGTCCCGTCCGAGGCCGGGCATCGTCCGCGGCCCTCACGTGCGGGGGGGGGGACAAGAGGATGCGCGGGCGGGGTGAAGGCCGCCCCAGGGCGGCCGGATCGCCACGAAAGGAAGGTTTTTCCGGGTGCCGGAGGCATACCGTCACGACGGACGGAGGCCCTGCCAGGGCCCCCGCCCGTCGTCGCACCGGACATGCCGGGATCGATATCGCCTCACGCCCGTTGGCGCTCGTCCAGACACCTCACGGCGAATTCCTTCTTGCGCCTGGAGAGTTCCTCCACCTTTGCCAGCGCCTGCGAGGCATACGTGGGATTTTGGGACAGGCTGTACTGTTCGAGGACCGAGTCCCTGGCGTCGGCAAGCACCGCCCGGCCCACGGGAGTGCGGCTTATGGCCGTGGTCCAGCCGGGTTCGGCCCCGACCCCGCCGAAGGAGATGTCGGCGTATTCGGCGGAATAGTCGTCGCAGAACCGGCAGGCCGGCCGGATCATGAAATCGAGCTTGTCGAACCCGATCTTCCTGACCTGGCCGTCCTTGGTGAAAATCTGCAAGCGTTCCCTGACATTGATCCTGGCGATATCGTCCCAGGAAAAGCCGCCGAGCTTTTCCAGGCTGATGCGCTCCCGCTCCCCGAAAATGAAGTTCTGGGTGCAAAACAGGCCGAAGACGTACTTGATGGCGTCCGAGGGCACAATGCCCAGGGCCTGCATCTTGCGCATGGTCCTGATCTGGCACGGCGTCCCCACGAAAGCCACCCGGTTCAGGGACCGCCGGTTCAAGGGGCCGAGGGCCTGGATGGAGGGGGAGTAGGTGGAATAGGCCGGATGGGCGGCGTACTCGCCGGCGAGGACCTCCATTCCGTGGGACTCGTCATAATGCGATCCGGCGGCCGCCAGGATGTCATCGCGGGTCCGGGCCAGTGAAGGCTGCCGTCTGAACGGTCCCACCTGTCTGGAAACGACGGCCCCGTCGATGCGTCCCTGATCGAACAACCGAAGGAGAACGGCCGTGACCGCGCCACCGTCCGTTCCGGCCTCGCGGACTTCGGAGTCCATGGCCCGGACCACCGTGGTCCCGATGACGTTGCCCATGGGGTCCTGCCAGTTGACCAGGTTGCGCATCTCATTGTCCAGTTCATGGTTGACCGGACAGATCATGTAGCAGATGCCGCATTCGATGCACTTTTCCGGGTCCCCGTACCGCGGCCTGCCATCGCCGCCGAGTTCCAAGGCCCCGAAATTGATGGCCGAACAGAATGTCACGCATCCGCCGCAACGGTGGCAAAGCCCTGGTTTCTGCACTTCCTCGATGAGGTCCGTGAATGATTTTTCCATGACCGTTCTCCTTTTGGCGTCGCGCATGCTTGGTGCGGGTGGCGAATCTCATAAAACAAGAACTGTTCCGTATGGAAAAGATCAAATTGATTTCATGAGTTATGCCCGACGCCGGAAAAAGAACGGCCCCGAAAGACCGGATCGCCCTGAAAATCTGTCTTTTCCGGCGGGATTTGTATGCTTCTCCAAGAAAACACCCGGCGGGATGAACGCTTTCGGAGAAAAGCCTCTAAGGCCAAAGAAGAATTAAGGATACACGAATACACACGACGAGGAAGGCGGGCTGTCGTCTTGCCTGAAAAGACGTTTCAAGACCCGGAGGACAGGAGGTGTCGCTTCAGCGTGTGATGCCGTAGTGCTTCATCAGGGCGTACAATCTGGCCCGGGACAGGCCGGAAAGGGCGCAGGCCCGTTGTATCCGGCCTGTCGACACGCGCATGAGTTCGGCCAGATAGCGTTGTTCGATCCTGGCCAGGGCCTCCGACCGGAAGTCCTTGAGGGTCGGGAAGTTTTCGGAAGCGAAGACGATGCGCCCCTCCACGGGATCGAGGTCGGTGCCGCACCGCCCCCCGTCCACGGACAAGCGGGCCAGGGTGGCCCGGATGTTGATCGGCAGGTGGCGGGGACACAGGGTGGTGTCGTTTTCCGCGGCGGCCAGGGCGCTGTCCAGGGCGTTCATCAGTTCCCTGACGTTTCCCGGCCACTGGTAGCCGAGCAGGGCCCCCCAGAATTCCGGCGAAATGCGTTTCGGGGTTCCGCCGGTTTCCCGGGCGCGCTTTTCCAGGAAATACCGGCTCAGGGTCTCGATGTCTCCGGCCCGGTCCCGAAGCGGGGGGACGACGATGGACAGGCCCCGCAACCGGAACAGCAGATCCTGGCGGAACTTCCAATCCACGACATCCCGTTCCAGATCCCTGTTGGTGGCGGCAACCACCCTGAAATCGCTCTCCTCCTCGCGCGCGCCGCCCACGGGTCGGAAGCGGCGCTCCTGGAGCACGCGCAAAAAGGCCTTCTGCAACCCCACGGGCAACTCCCCCACCTCGTCCAGAAACAAGGTGCCGCCGTGGGCCTGCCTGATCAGTCCGATGTGCTTTTTGTCCGCGGTGGTGAAGGCGCCCTTTTCGTGGCCGAAAAGCATGCTCTCCACCAGATGCTCGGGAAGGGCCGCGCAATCGACCACCACGAAGGGGCCATCCCGGCGGGCGCTGTTTTCATGGATGCTGCGGGCGATAAGCTCCTTGCCCGTGCCGGTCTCGCCGGAGACAAGGACGTTGGCGCCGCCTCTCGCGGCCCTGGCGACCATGCCCAGACA
The DNA here is from genome assembly GCA_049324675.1 of Thermodesulfobacteriota bacterium. Taxonomy (GTDB): domain Bacteria; phylum Desulfobacterota; class Desulfovibrionia; order Desulfovibrionales; family Desulfovibrionaceae; genus Desulfolutivibrio. Next base: position 13,934 of record JBMONM010000036.1, on the reverse strand, counting down.
GGCTTCGAGGGCCTTGCTGCCGCCGATGATCGCATCGCGTCTGAGGGCCTCGGGCGGCCGCTCCATTTTCCGGACGTGGTATTCCAGGGCCCTGGCCACGGGCAGGCGGATGTTGTTCATGGTCGGCGGCTTGGTGATGTAGTCCCAGGCCCCGCTTTTCACGGCCAGCTCCGCCCCGTCCGGGTCCCCGGACCCGGTCAGGATGATGACCTCCGGCTGATCCGGGGTTTCCCCGATCTCGGCGATGGCCTCGAGCCCGTTGCCGTCCGGCAGGACAACATCCAAAATGACCACGTCGCACCCGCCCCGCCGGATTGTCTTCAGCCCATCCTCCAGCGTGTGCGCGGTTTCCACCTGAAGATCCATTTCGGAAATCACGGCCTGAAGCGCACGGCAAAAGCTGACGTCGTCGTCGATGATGAGAACGTTGCCCATATGTCCCGCAGTCTACACGTTCCCCGGACGGTTTGCCAGGGCCGCGCCGGAAAAACATTCGGAAGACAGGCCCCTTGGCCATGGCATGCGGAGAAGAGAGGTCCGGACCACACGCCTCACGACTTCATCTCCGCATCCTGTCCGCAGACCTGGCGGATGGTCTTGTCCAGGGTCTCCATGTCGAAGGGCTTGGACAAAAAGGCCTTGATCCCGCACTGCTTCATCTCCTCGGAGGAGACCCGGTCGGTATAGGCCGAAAAGAGGACGACGGGCAGGTCCGGACGGACGTACATCAGTTCCTTTGCAAGCGCCAAGCCGTTCATATGGGGCATGAACAGATCCAGCATGGCCAGATCGAACCCGTCCGGGCGGCGCAAAAAGGCCCGCAGGGCCTCCACGGCCGTGACCCTGCACTCCACGGCATGGCCCAGCCCGGTGATGGCCGCCGTCAGGCTGGCGGCCGTGGCCTCGTCGTCGTCCACGAACAGGATTCTGACCCTCCGCCTGGGTGGGGGCGGCTGGCGCAACGGCCGGGGGGCCTCGGCCTCCGAGGACTCCGACAGGGGCAGCAGCAGGTGGAAGGTCGTCCCCTCGCCGGGCTCGCTCTCCACGTCAATGGACCCGCGCAGGCGGGCCACGATGTTCTGGACCACGCTCAGGCCCAGCCCCACCCCTCCGGACCGGCCCTTGGTGCTGAAAAACGGCTCGAAAATCCGCTCCAGACAGGAAGGGGACATGCCGTGGCCGGTGTCGCTGACCGCAAGCCGGATGTAGCGCCCGGCCGGGAGCCCGGAATGCCGGCTCCAGTCCTTTTCCTCCACGGTCTCCCCGGAGATGGCGAAGGTCAGGTCCCCGCCGCCGCCCCGCATGGCGTCGGCGGCGTTGGTGGCCAGGTTCATGATCACCTGATGCACGTGATCCGGATCGGCCAGGATCAGGTCGGACTGGGATTCGATCCGGACCTTGACCCGGATGTCCGGGGAAAGGCCGGGTTTGAGCAGGGCGATGCATTCCTTGACCAGGGAGCTGAGGCGGAAGGGGATGGCGACGTCCTTTCCCCGGCCGCGCCCGAGGTGAAGCAACTGCCCGGCCAGGGCCCTGGCCCGTTTCGCGGCCTCGAGGATCTCGGGCAGGGAGGTCTCCAGGGGCGCCCGCTCGTGCATCCGGCTCAGACACAGCTCGGCATGCAGGATGATGGGGCCAAGGATATTGTTGAAATCATGGGCGATTCCGCTGGCGAGGGCCCCGATGGCCTCCATCTTCTGGGCCCGGCGCACCTGCTCCTCCAATTTGGCGACCTGGGTGGCGTCGCGCCAGACGAAGACGTAGCCGAGGATCACGCCGTACCTGGCCCGGACCGGGGACACGGACTGGTCGCAGACGCAGACCTCGCCGGTCTTGGACACCAGATGAAAGCGGTCCGAACAGACCTCCCCCCTTTCCAGCAGGCGCGCGCACAGCCTGAACTGCTCCTCCTGGAGCCGGCCGGAGTAGAACGTCTCCAGGGCCCGCCCGAGAACCTCCTGGCGGGAATAGCCGGTCATGGCCTCGAAGGCCTGGTTGACGTATTCGACGTTGAAATCCCGGTCCACGATGATCACCGTCTCCGCGGCCTGCTCGATGGCCGCGGCCAGCTTGCGGCGCTCCCTCTCGGACCTTTCCTCGGAGGTGATGTCGCGGACGAAAATGGCCAGGGCGTCGATGCGGCGGCCCGGACCGAACACGGGCATGATCCGGGTGTCGTAGACGCGCCCGGGCCGGGATTCGTCGCAATAGCACAGGGGCTCTCCGGAACTTAGGACCATGGCCGCGGCCTTTTTGCGCAGGGCCGCGGATTCGGGGTCGAAAAACGAATACAGATCGGCCCCGAGGAAGTCCGCGGGCACTATCCCCAGACGCCTGGGCAGGGACTGGTCGCTGGACAGGATCCGGCCCTCGGGGCTTATGAGCACCACGTAATCGTAATTGTCCTGGGGCATGAAAAAGGCGGGCAGGCTCCCCGTCAGCCGGACCGCTCCGGATCCTCCGTGCCCGGGTTTCGATCCGGGCCCGGCGGGGGCGTTGCCGCGGGGTCTTTTGCGCCTCGGAAGCCTCGCCGCCGGGCCCGGCCGGCGGATCGCACCGGAAGGTTTCATTGCCGCGTTCCCTCCATCAGGCGTCCAATGCGTCCCTCGTTCATGTTCTTTCGGTTGTCTTTCATGTTGATGGTACCATGCGCAAAGGAATAGTCAATGTTGTCCATCGGTTTGATTCATCTCGCCATCCCTGTCGTCTTGTTTTGCAAGACAAAAAAATCCAATCATCCCGGCGCGAAAACACATCTTAAAAACCTTCCCTGTGCTTCCGTGAATTCGCCCGGGATGTCGGGGCGGCCGGGGCCTGTGTCTTGTTAGACAAGACATTCTTTTCAAACAAGACATTTCCGGCCTGAAATCCCCTGGATTTTTGCCGATTGCAGCCTCCATGAATAATCAACCATTTGATTTTCAACGCAATATCCGTTCGGGTATGCTTCTTGGAATTCCCGGGGTGGTCGGATGGATCGATTGCGACAGGAACACGCGCCCTTCCGGATCGGCCTGCGACCGGACGCAGGGGCGCGAGGCAAGGAGGCGACACGATTCCCGGCGGACGTGGGCGGCACGCCCGGCCGGACGCCCGGGGCGGCAGGGCGTTTTCCCGCAAAACCCGAAGAAACGAGACGGAGGTCACGGCGCGGTCCATACGGGCCGCCCCGCGACACGCCGGAAGGGAGCGCGCGAAATGGCCAACAGAATCGGAGTCTACGTCTGCCATTGCGGCACCAACATCGCCAACAAGGTCGATGTGGCCACGGTCGCCGACTACGCCTCGGGACTGAAAAACGTCGTCGTGGCCCGGGACTACAAATTCATGTGCTCCGATCCCGGCCAGGAGACCATCATCCGCGACATCCGGGCCAAGGGCCTCAACCGGGTGGTGGTGGCCTCCTGCTCCCCGAGGCTCCACGAAAAGACCTTCCAGAACGCCTGCCTGCGGGGCGGCCTCAACCCCTTCCTGTTCCAGATGACCTGCATCCGGGAACACTGTTCCTGGGTCACCGAGGACAAGGACGAGGCCACGGAAAAGGCCAAGCACCTGGTGGCCGCCGCCGTGCACCGCGTCAACCACCACCAGGAGCTGTATTCCCGAAAGGAAAAGGTCCACCCCGACGTCATGGTGGTCGGCGCGGGCATCGCCGGCATCCAGGCCGCCCTGGACATCGCCAGGTCCGGCTTCAAGGTGCATCTCGTGGAGCGCGCGCCCTCCATCGGCGGGCACATGGCCCAGTTCGACAAGACCTTCCCCACCCTGGACTGCGCGGCCTGCATCTCCACTCCGAAGATGGTGGCCGTGTCCCAGGAACGCAACATCAACCTCATGACCTACTCCGAGGTCACCGAGGTCAAGGGGTTCATCGGCAACTACACGGTCACGGTCAGAAAAAAGCCCCGCCACATCAACGAGAACCTGTGCACCGGCTGCGGGCTGTGCATCGAGAAGTGTCCCAAGAAGGTGGTCAGCGAGTTCGAGGAAGGCATCGGCATGCGCAAGGCCATCTATCGCAATTCCCCCCAGAGCGTGCCCAACAAGCCGGTCATCGACACCGAGAACTGCACGTTTTTCCGCAAGGGCACGTGCCGGGTCTGCGAAAAGAACTGTCCCTCCGGGGCCATCGACTTCACCCAGACCGAGACCGAACTGGTCCTGGACGTGGGGTCCATCGTCATCGCCACCGGCTTCGACATCCTCGACCCCACCCCCCTGACCCAGTACGGGTTCGGCCGCTATCCCGAGGTCTATACGGGACTGCAGTTCGAACGCCTAAACAACGCCGTGGGCCCGACCGGCGGCAGGATCGTGATGAAAAACGGCAAGGCGCCCGAATCCGTCGGCATCCTCCACTGCGTGGGCAGCCGGGACGTGAACCACCATCCCTACTGTTCCCGGGTCTGCTGCATGTACGCCCTGAAATACGACCACCTGATCAGGGACAAGGTCGGGCACCACGTCAAGATCTACAATTTCTACATCGACATGCGCTGTTTCGGCAAAGGCTACGAGGAGTTCTATCGCCGGGTCCAGGAGGAGGGGGTGACCTTCATCCGCGGCCGGCCGGCCGAGATCACCGACGCGGCCAGGACCCCGCAGGAGCAAGGGAAGCTGGTGGTGGTCTGCGAGGACACCCTGCTCGGCAGGAACCTGCGCATCCCCGTGGACATGGTGGTGTTGTGCACGGCCATGGAGCCGCGCAGGGACACGGCCCAGGTGGCCCGGGTCTTCGGCATAAGCCAGGGCATGGACAAGTTCTTCCTGGAAGAGCACCCCAAGCTCGGCCCGGTCTCCACGGCCACGGACGGCATCTTCCTGGCCGGGGCCTGCCAGGGCCCCAAGGACATCCCCGACGCCGTGTCCCACGCCGCCGGCGCGGCCTGCCAGTCCCTGGCCCTGGCCGCCAGGGGCGAGGTGACCATCTCCCCGACGACCAGTTGGATCAACCCCGACATCTGCGTCGGATGCCGCATCTGCGTGG
>JBMONM010000036.1:0-8937 GCA_049324675.1 Thermodesulfobacteriota bacterium | reverse complement strand
TTCGGCCATCGAGTTCGACGAGCGCCGGCACGTGGCCGTGGTCAACGAGGCCATGTGCAAGGGCTGCGGCTCCTGCGCGGGCTACTGCCCGAGCGGGGCGGCCCAGATCCGGCACTTCACGGAAAAGGCCGTTTTCGCGGAACTGGAAGGCCTTCTCGACCCCCTGCGGGAAAAGGCGTCCGCCGTCGTGGACGACCTGTGGTCGGCCAAGGCCAAGCAGGAGGCGTAACGCACAACCCGCCGCACGGAGGATGGCATGGACCAGGTCAACACCGAATTCGAACCCACGATCGTGGCCCTGGTATGCAACTGGTGCACCTACACCGCGGCCGACCTCGCCGGGACGGCCCGCATGATCCAGTCCCCGAACGTCCGGCTCATCCGCATGATGTGCACCGGCATGGTGGACCCCAAGTACGTGATCAAGGCCCTTCTGTCCGGCGCCGACGCGGTCCTGATCAGCGGGTGCCACCCCGGGGACTGCCATTACATCAACGGCAACTTCAAGGCCCGGCGCAGGATCAAGCTGCTCCAGGAGATCCTGCCCCGCTTCGGCATCGCCAAGGAACGGCTCAAGCTCACCTGGATCGGGGCCAGCGACGGCAACGAATTCGCGGCCACCATCAATGAACTCACGAAGCAGATCAGGGAACTGGGCCCGAGCGAGGCCAAATCCACCATGGTCATCTGAACGCGATACTCCCGGAGGACGGCATGGCTACCACGGCGAAAATCACAGTCAATGACGCGAACCCCGTCGCGGCGGTGCGGGAGCTGCTGCAGAGGCTTCTGGCCGACGAGGCCGTCTCGGCGGTCATGGTCCCGCGACACACGGCCGGAAGCGGGGCCGTCATGCCCACGCTGGTCGTGGACCCGGAACTGCTCACGGACGCGGACCCGTTCGCCCCGGCCTTTCCCCTCAACGCCGCCACCATCCTGGGGCGACTGACCAGGGGCCAGACCCAGGGCATGGTCGCGGCGGTCCTGCGGCCCTGCGAGATCAGGGCCTTCGTGGAACTGGCCAAGCTCAACCAGGGCAGCATGGACCACGTCCTGCTCGTGGGGGTCGACTGTCCGGGGGCCATGAACAACACGGACTACCGCCTCTTTTCCGGGACGTCCGGGTCCCGGAACGTTTCCAAGGAGTTTCTCAAGGCCTTTCTTCCCGGCGGCTCCTACGTGGCCGAGGCCGGGGGCGCGGTGCCCCTGGCCCGGGCCTGCCTGGCCTGCGAGCATCCCGTGGCCCAGGCCGCGGACTGCATGATCGGGCTTTTCGGCGCGGACCCGGAAAAGGTCATCTCCCTGATCTCCCAGACCCCCAAGGGCCAGGCGGTCATCAGCCGCATGGGCCTGCCCGGGCTCGAAACGGATCTGGAGCAAAGCCGGACCAGGGCCATCGAGGCCGCCGTCGCGGAGCGTTCGCGCTACCGCGACGCCATGTTCGAGGAGACCAGGCAGGCCACGGACAGCCTGGAAAAGCTCGGCAATTTCCTGTCCGGATGCGTCAACTGCTACAACTGCCGGGTGGCCTGTCCGGTCTGCTATTGCCGGGAATGCGTCTTCGTCACCGACGTGTTCGATCACGAGCCCTGGCAGTTCATGAGCTGGGCCAGGCAGAAGGGGGCGCTGAAGCTCCCCGCGGACACCCTGTTCTACCACCTGACGCGGCTGGCGCACATGAGCGCGGCCTGCGTCGGCTGCGGGCAGTGTTCCAACGCCTGCCCCAACGACGTCCCGGTCATGGAGCTTTTCCGGATGACCGCCGCCGGTGTGCAGCAGGCCTTCAACTACGAGGCCGGCCGAAGCCCGGAGGAGCCGCCGCCCCTGTCGGTCTTCCAGGAGCACGAGTTCACCGAGGTCACGGCCGGCATGGAATAGACGCCCTCGCGGTGTGAGCGGGCACGGGCCGATGCCGGAAAATCTGAACCGCCCGGTCGCCCTTGCGGGGGCCACCCGAGGGACGGCGCGCCAAGGAGAACCACATGAAAAGCACCTATGACGCCCTGGTCGTGGGCGCGGGCATCGGCGGCATCCGGTCCGCCCTGGACCTGGCCGAGGCCGGGCACAAGGTCGCCCTGATCGACAAGCGGCCGCATATCGGAGGGCTTCTCACCAGGCTGGACCACCAGTTTCCGTCGGACCACTGCGGCATGTGCAAGATGCTGCCCCTGACCGAACGCGATTCCTCCAGCCAGTTCTGCATGCGCAAGGGGCTGTTCCACAAGAACATCGACATCATGCTGTCCTCGGAACTGGTTTCCCTGGAGGGCGAACCCGGAAAGTTCCAGGCCGTGGTGAACCGCAAGGCCTCGTTCGTGGACGCCTCCACGTGCATCGGCTGCGGCAGGTGCGCCGCGGTCTGCCCGGCCAAGGTGAAGGACGAATTCAACGCCGGGCTGGGCGAGCACGGGGCCATCTACCTGCCCGTGCCCCACAACATCCCCAACCATTACGTGGTGGACCTGGACGCCTGCCTGCGCTGCTGGCGGTGTTTCGAGGCCTGTCCCACCGGGGCCGTGGACTTCAAGCTCGAGGCCCGCGAGCACTTCGCCATCCTGGTGGCCGACCCGGACGAGAAGGCCGTCACGCAGTATTCGACGTGGTTCGAGGACATCAAGTTCCCCTTCCGCCAGGCCCGAAGCGGCGAGGAGACCCTCAGGATCCTCGGCGAGGACGACACCATCCGGATGCTCCTTCTGGACTTGAGCATCACGGACCTGGACCACGAACGGATCGTCACCCGGGCCCTGGAGATCCGGCCGGAGCTGGCGATCATCATCCTGGGCGGGCCGAACAAGGGCCAGGAGGCCCAGCGCCTGGTGGGACTGGGGGCCCGGGATTACCGGCTCCACCCCCTGAGGCGGGGAACCTTCGTGCCCTGGCTGGACAAGCAGTTCATGCGCATCATGTCCGACGAACGGGTGAAGATGGATGTGGCCGCCGTGATCCTGGCCACGGGCTTCGAATGCTACGACCCCACGGAGATGGCCGATTCCACGGGCTACGGCATCCTGCCCGGGGTGGTCACCTCGGTGGAGTTCGAGCGGCTGTTAAGCGGCACGGGCCCCACGGGCGGCCGGCTGGTCCGCCCGGGGGACGGCGGGGAGGTGCGCAGGATCGCCTGGCTGCAATGCATCGGTTCCAGGGACGTGAAGAAAAACGCCGACTTCTGCTCCTCGTTCTGCTGCATGGCCTCCATCAAGGAGGCGCTTCTGGCCAAGCGGACCCTGGGGCAGGATGCGGAAACGACCATCTTCTACATGGACATGCGCGCCTTCGGCCGGGACTTCGACCGCTACCGCCGCGAGGCCGAAACCCTCCACGGCGTGCGTTTCATCCGCTTCAGGCCGCACACCATCGTTCCGGACCCGCAACGCCCCGAGGGCGGCCTGATCATCACGTACATCGACGATGACGGCCAGAGCCACGAGGAGTCCTTCGACATGGCCGTCCTGGCCGTGGGCGCCCGGCCCTCAAGGGGCATGGCCGCCCTGGCCCGGGCCGCGGACATCGAAACCAACGCCTACGGGTTCTGCAAGAGCCAGGAGCTCAATCCCGGCCGCACCAGCCGCTTCGGGGTGTTCGTCGCCGGCTCGGCCAACGGCGCCAAGGACATCGCCGAAAGCGTCATCCAGTCCGGGGCCGCGGCGCTCGGCGCCTCCCGGCTGATCAAGCTCTTCGCCCCGATCCGCGAACGCATCGAGGAGCCCGCGCCCGAATATCGGAACGTCTCCAGGCAGCCCCCGAAGACCCTGGCGGTCCTGTGCCGGTCCTGTCCGATCATGCCCGACGCCCTTGACACGGACCGGCTCGCGGAAAAGATCTCCGGACTGCCGGCCATAGGCCGGGTGGAGACCGTGGAGCGGGCCTGCACCACCGAGGGCTGGAACCGGATCAGGGAACTGGCCGGGGAGACCCAGCCCAACAGGATCCTCATCGGGGCCTGCATGCCCTACGCCTACGTGCCGAAACTGCGGGAGCTGGGCCGGATCATCGGCTTAAGCCCCTCGCTCATGGACGTGGTGGACATCCACACGCCCCTGTTCCCCCAGGCCCACGACGCGCACCCCGAGAACATCGCGCGCGCGGAATCGGACATCCTGGCCACCTTGAGCATGTCCGCGGCCAAGCTGATCGGCGCCGATCCCGTGCCGGTCGCGGTCCAGACCCCGGTGTCCCAGGGGGCCCTGGTGGTCGGCGGCGGGCTGGCCGGCATGACCGCGGCCCTGGGGTTGGCCGACCACGACCACAAGGTGACCATCGTGGAGGAGGCCGAGGAACTGGGCGGACTGGCCAGAAACGTGCACTGGACCCTACAGGGCGCGGACCCGGTGGCCTACATGGAGGAACTCGTCAGCCATGTCCGCAAGCACCCCAACATCCGGATCATGACCAACGCCCGGGTGTCCCTGTCCACGGGCAAGGCCGGACAGTTCATGAGCATCGTGTCCACGGACGAGGGCGGCGTGCCCGTGGAGCACGGGGTGACCATCCTGGCCACGGGCGGCAGGCGGGCCAAGGTCTACGACTACGGTTTTCTGGACCGCAAGACCGTGGTCACCCACCAGGATTTCGAGACCCGGATCGCCACCGGGGCCCTGGACACGGCCGCGCTCACCTCCGTGGCCATGATCCAGTGCTGGCGCTCCAGGGACGCCACGCGCGGCTACTGCTCGCGGGTCTGCTGCGCCGGGGCCTTGAAGCTCATCCTGCACCTCAAGAACAAGCATCCGGACCTGCCCATCTATGTCCTGTACCGGGACATCATGAGCTACGGATTCTCCGAGGAGTACTTCACCAGGGCCAGGAAGGCCGGGGCCATCTTCATCCGCTACGACCTGGACCACAAGCCCCAGGTGCGCTTCACCGACGACGCCAGGCCGGTGGTCACGGTGCGCGACCCGGTCCTGGGGCGCGGGTTGGAACTCACCGTGGACATCCTGTCCCTCTCCGACGGCATCGAGCCCAACGACGTCAGCGAGCTCTCGGAGGTCTTCGGGGTGCCCGCCGGTCCCGACGGATTTTTCCAGGAGGCCGAATCCAAGTGGCGGCCCGTGGACTTCCTCAAGCAGGGCATCTTCGTCTGCGGCCTGGCCAGGGGGCCGGCCACCATGCCCGAGACCATCGTCTCGGCCAAGGCCGCGGCCCAGCGCGCCCTGCGGGTCCTGTGCGACAAGAGCATGGCCCGGGCCAATGTCGTGGCCGCGGTCAGGCACAGCCTGTGCTCCCTGTGCGGCAGATGCCTGAACGTCTGTCCCTACGGGGCCAGAACCCTGGACATGGCCAGGGACCGGATCGTGGTGGACGAACTGCTGTGCCAGGGATGCGGCTCGTGCGCGGCGGTCTGTCCCAACAGCGCCAGCTTCCTGCGGGGATTTTCCGACCGCCAGGTCATGGCCGTCATCGACGCCTCGCTGACCATCCCGGTCCGGGCGGAAAAGGTGGAAGAGGACGCAACCGACACGGCGAGGACCTTTGGCCAACGGAGTCACACATGAAGACCGATCTGACCCGGACGACACGGGACGCGGCGGAAATGGAACTGGACGCCATCCGCAAGGAGTTGCAGGCCTGCATGCAGTGCGGAACCTGCACCGCCTCCTGCCCCAACGCCTTCGCCATGGCCTCCCCGCCCCGGGAGTTGTGGCGGCTTCTGCTGCTGGGGTTCGTCGACGACGTCCTTGCGGCCGGTTCCTTCTGGATGTGCTCGTCCTGCTACACCTGCACCCTGCGCTGCCCGCGCGGACTGGCCCTGACCGAGGTCATGGCCGCCCTGAGGCGGCTGGCCGCCCGGCGCTATCCGGAACACGCCAAATCCAACGCCACCTTCTACAAGGCGTTCATGGACAACGTACGCACCTACGGACGGGTGCAGGAATCGGCGCTCATGACCAGCTACTTTCTGGCCATGAAAAACCCGGTCCTGCCGTTCGCGTTCCTCCCCCTGGGACTGCGCATGCTCGGCAAGGGCAAGCTCCACGGACCGTCCGCGGGGCAGAAGGGCAGGCTTGAGGCCATGTTCGAACACGCGGCAGCGCAAGGAGACCGGCCATGAAATTCGCCTACTACCCCGGCTGTTCCCTGCGGGAAAGCGCCCGGGAATTCGACGTCTCCGTCAGGGCCGTCATGGAGCGGCTGGACGTCGGGATCGAGGAGATACCGGACTGGACCTGTTGCGGGGCCAGCGCCGCCGACTCCATCGACCGCCATCTGGGACAGGCCCTGGCCGTCAGGAATCTGGCCCTGGCCGAAAAGGCCTCGCCCGGGCTGGACATCCTGGTGCCGTGCAGCGCCTGCTACCTCAATCTCCTCAAGGCCCAGCGCGGCGCCCTGGCCGACAAGACCACCCTGGCCGAGGCCAACGCCCTGATCGGGCACGAGGGGCTGGCCTATACCGGCAGAACCGGCCGGGTGCGCCACCTCCTGGACGTCCTGATCAACGACGTCGGCCCGAAGGCCATCGGGGACGCGGTGCAAAAGCCCCTGACCGGCATCTCGGTCGCGCCCTATTACGGATGCCAGATACTTCGCCCCTACCGGGTCTTCGACGACCCGGAACGGCCGACCTCCATGGAACCGATCCTGGCCGCCCTCGGGGCCGCGATCCATCCCTGGAACATGGGCGGCCGGTGCTGCGGGGCCTCGCTCATGGCCACCCACAAGGAGGCGGCGCTGGCCTCCGTGGGCCAGATCCTGAAGGCCGCGGCCACCCCGGCCGGGGACGAGGCCGAACCCGGCGACGGGGCCGACGTCGTCGCCACGGTATGCCCCATGTGCCAGATGAACCTGGACGGCTACCAGGGACAGGCCCTCCGCGCGGGCGGCGTCGGAAGGCCGGTCACCATCCTGTACCTGTCCCAACTGATCGGTCTGGCCATGGGACTGCCCGGGGACCGTATCCTCATGGACAAGAACCTGGTCGTCACCGGCGGTTTCCGCTCCAAGCTCGCCCAGCCGCCGGACGCCCGGGCGCACCACCCGACACCTGAAACTCACCGCCCCCAACCTTAGCGAAGGAGGGAATCACCATGTTCAAGGACATCGTACTCGCCGTCACACCTTCCTCGATCTGCGAGAACGCCGCGGAAAAGGCCTTCACCTTCGCCAGCCGCTTCGATTCCAAGCTGTACCTGCTGCACGTCTGCGGCATGGAACAGGGCTGGGGGGCCATGGAACACCTGGAGGCCTCCGGAACCACCGCGCGCATCAAGGAGAACATGACGGAATACTACAAGGAGCGTCTGAGCAAGCTGCCGCACTACGAGGTGATCGTGGTCGCCGGAATGCCCCACAACGAGATCCTGCGGGTGGCCCGCAAGAAGAACGCCGACCTGATCATCATGGGCCCGCACACCAAGGAGCACGAGGAGAAGCGTTCCAAGATGTGGGGCATGGCCGGCAGCACCCTGGAGAAGGTCAGCCAGCGGGCCCGCTGCCCGGTGATGATCGTGACCATGGAGACGCCGGGTCCCGGGGACTTCAAGAACATCGTGGCCGCCACGGACCTCTCCGAGCCGGCCGAGTGCGCCGTGGCCTACGCCGGACAGCTGGCCCGGCACTACAAGGCCGGGCTCACGGTGTTCAACGTCCTGGAGCAGGCCGGGGGGGAGAACGGGGGACGCATCGCCAGGATGAAGGAACGCCTGCACGCCGAATACGGCGGACGCCTCGACGGCATCGCGGGCTGCTCCTACGAATGCGTCGTCGGCGATCCGCCCGTCGAGATCCTGGCCCTGGCCCAGAAGAACAACGCCGACCTGATCATCATGGCCCACCACTCCAGGGAAACGGACCCGGAAAAGGCCTTCCTGGGGTCGACCGTGACCAAGGTGGCCCTGAACAGCGGTTGCCCGACCATGAGCGTCAACAAGCACTTCGACCTGCGCTGCGGCCTGATGTACGACCAGACCGGCGCGGTGGCCGCGGCCGAAACCGTCGTCTAGGGCATTCCCCCCGGCCGGGAGCGTCACCGACTCCCGGCCGGGATCAGGGGCCGGCCCCTTTTGCGATCCTCCCTGGAATCCTGCGGCCTTTCTCCATCTCCCGCGCGCAACCGGGGGCTTCGACTTTTTTTCGGGAACCGCTTGCATCTTTTCCCCAGGGGATGTATCACCACCTCCCAGTGTTATGATTTTTTATTTCATATACACTTGATGGGAAAAATCTGAAATACATGTCGCAGCAGGAGACCCTCCCGCCGCACCACGGCCGTGTGAACGTCGATCCGAAAGGCAGGTCATGACGCCCGATACCGACTCAACCGTCACCTTCGAGGGCAACGCCTTCATCATCAGCGCGGCGCTTTCGGGCGGGCGGGTCGTGGAGGCCTGGAGCACGGGCCGGATGGTCCACGACATGAACTACCTCCTGGGCGCCGTGGCCGACGGGAACGAACCGCGTTTCACCGCCCGGGCGGCCTGTCTGTGCAACGCCGGCCACGCCCTGGCCGCGACCCGGGCCGTGGAGGACCTTCTCGGCGCATCCGTGCCCCCGGCCGCCCGGCTGGTGCGCGGCCTGGTCCAGGCCCTGGGCTGGATATCCGAGCACCTGGGGCATTTCTACCTGTTTCACCTCACGGACTGGGCCAACCCGGGCCGGGCCCTGCGCGCGGACCCGGCCATGACCGCGCGTCTGGCGGCGCGGGACCGCCCCTGTCCGGACCCCGGCGGCCCGGCCTTCTACGCCGATGCCCGGGAACGCCTCGCGGTCATGACCGCCGGCGAGGCCGGGGCGCTTTTCGGGGTCGCGGACCGGGACCACCCGGCCCACACAGCCTCCGCCGAGGCCCATCTGCTGGTCGCCAGCCACGTCCCGGCGGCCATGGAGACCCGGACCCGGCTGGCCCAGGCCCTGGCCCTGATGCGGTGTACCGGGCCGGACCATCCGGCCTTCCGGATCGGCGGCCTGGCCGAGGGCGCCGGGGTCGCCCCGGGCGCG
>JBMONM010000035.1:0-21069 GCA_049324675.1 Thermodesulfobacteriota bacterium | reverse complement strand
TCCGAGGCGATTTTCCGCAGAATGCGCCGCATGATCTTGCCGCTGCGGGTCTTGGGCAGACCCGGCGCGAACTGGATCACCTCCGGCTGCGCGATGGGTCCGATCTCCTTGCGCACATGCACCTTCAGCGCCTTGAGAAGATCCTCGTCCTCCTCGAAGCCCGCCTTGAGCGTCACATAGGCGTAAATGCTCTGGCCCTTGACGTCGTGCGGCATGCCCACCACCGCCGCCTCGGCCACGGTCGGATGCGACACCAGCGCGGACTCGATCTCGGCCGTGCCCATGCGGTGCCCGGACACGTTGATCACGTCGTCCACCCGGCCCATGATCCAGAAATAGCCGTCCTTGTCCCGGCGCGCGCCGTCGCCGCTCTCGTAGTACCCCTTGAACCCGGCGAAATACTGCTGCTTGAACCGGGCCGGATCGCCCCACACCCCGCGCAGCATGCCCGGCCAGGGCTTGCTGATGACCAGGAATCCGCCGTCGCCGAGCGGCATCTCCTGGCCCTCGGAGTTGACGATGGTGGCGTCGATGCCCGGCAGCGGATACGTGGCCGACCCGGGCTTGAGCGGTGTGGCATACGGCAGGGCCGAAATCATGAGCCCCCCGGTCTCGGTCTGCCACCAGGTGTCCACGATGGGCAGTTTCCCCTTGCCGATGTGCTCGTGGTACCACATCCAGGCCTCGGGGTTGATGGGCTCGCCCACGGAGCCCAGGATGCGCAGCGACGACAGGTCGTGGTTCTCGGTCCACTGCGCTCCGGAACGCATCAGCGACCGGATGACCGTGGGCGCGGTGTAGAAGATGTTGACCTTGAATTTCTCACAAATCTGCCAGAACCGGTCCGGGCCCGGATACGTGGGCACGCCCTCGAACATGAGCGACGTGGCCCCCAGCGCCAACGGCCCGTAGACGATGTAGGAATGGCCCGTGACCCAGCCGATGTCCGCCGTGCACCAGTGGATGTCGTCGTCGTGCACGTCGAAAACCCACTGGGTGGTGTGGGCCACATAGGTCAGGTAGCCGCCCGTGGTGTGGTAGACGCCCTTGGGCTTGCCGGTCGAACCGCTGGTGTAGAGGATGAACAGCACGTCCTCGGCGTCCATGTGTTCCGGCTCGCACACGGCGGTGATGTCCGGATCGGCCATCACGTCGTGCCACCAGACGTCGCGGCCAGGGGCCATGTCCACCTCGTTGCCGCCGTGTTTGAGCACGATGCACTTCTCGATGGTCGGACATTCCTTGAGGGCGTCGTCAGCGTTTTTCTTCAGTGGGATGGTCTTGCCGGCCCGGATCACCGCGTCGCTGACCACGATGACCTTGGACTGGCAGTCGTTGATGCGGTCGCGCAGGCTGTGGGCGGAGAATCCGGCGAAGACGATGCTGTGCGGCGCGCCGATGCGGGCGCAGGCCAGCATGGCGATGGCCAGTTCCGGCACCATGGGCAGGTACAGGGCCACCCGGTCGCCGCGCTTGACGCCCATTTTCTTGAGCACGTTGGCGAAGCGGCAGACCTCGTCATGCAGCATCTGGTAGGTGTAGACCCGGACGTCCTTGTCGTTTTCGCCCTGCCAGATGATGGCCGCCTTGTTGCGCCGGCCGTCGGTCAGGTGCCTGTCCAGGCAGTTGTAGGCCACATTGAGCTCGCCGCCCGCGAACCACTTGATCTCCGGCGGGTCGAAGCTCCATTCCAGGGCCTTGTCCCACTTCTTGTACCAGGTCAGAAGCTCGCTGGTCCGGTCGGACCAGAACCCCTCGGGATCCTCCATGGACCGCTTGTATACCGCACGGTATTCGTCCATGCTTTTGATATAGGCGTTTTCCCGTCCGGCAACGGGCGGTTCGAACACACGGTCCTCATGCATCAGGCTCTCGATTCTCTCCGATGTCATCGTCATCCCCCGGTTCCTAGGTTGAAACGCATTGCAAGCGTGGGTGGAACCTACACGTCCGTAAAGTCGATTGCCACGACTTTTCGGTAAACGGTCCGAAAAATCCGGTTGTGCGCCCGGCTTCCCGGGCATGTGCCGTTCACCGGACCACGGACGCCGTTTACCGTACAGACAAAGTGCCCCTCCGGACTTGTTCTCAAAATCACAAGAACCGTCTGGAACATCCCGCCGGGCTCGGGAACGTAATCCTGTCCGTCCCGGAACGCAAACCCTGCGGGAAACCCGGCGCGGGTCAGGTCATTGTACGTTCGGAGTCGGCGGGCGCGTGGCCGTGATGGCGGGCATGGGCGTGGGGGCAGGAGGAATCCCGGGCGAAATCGTCCTGGTCGTGGTCGAACGGGATGCCGTCTCCGGAGGGCAAAGGCTCCCCCAGGGCGAACACGGCGCCGTTGGGAACGCCGGGTATGATCCGGGTCCCGAAGGCCCGGACCTGCCGCTGAAGGACCATGGCCGGCCAGTTCCCGAATTCGGCCTGAAAGGCGCGCAAAAGGGCCGCGGCCGTGGGGGTCACGGTCTCCCCGGCCCGGGGGATGCCGTAGACCGGCATGCCCTCCAGAAGGATCAGGGTGGCCGGAGCGGGCGTGGACAACAGCCCGTGGGCGCAGGACACCACCCCGTCGCTTACGGGCAGCGGGCCGCACACGAACCGCGACGGGCCGATCCCGGCGAAAAGCTCGGCGGCCAGGCACACGTCCAGGATGCTGTCCAAGGCCCCCACCTCGTGGAAGGTCACGGCCTCGGCGTCGACCCCGTGCACGGCGGCCTCGGCCAGGGCCAGTTCCCCGAAGGCGGCCAGGGCCAGTTCCCTTCCGCGCGGGGACATCCCGCTTTTGCCGATGAGTCCCCGGATGTCGGCCATGGCGGTATGGTGGTGGACATGGGGCAGACGGATCTCGCAGCCGTATCCGGAGATGCCGGACACCGCGCGGGGGACCACCCGCAACGCTCCGGCCAGTTCCGGGACCCCGAGCCGGCCGACGGCGGCCTCCACGGCGGCCGCGTCCAGACCGGCCAGCCGGCTCAGGCCGGCCACGAACATGTCCCCGGAAATGCCGGAGGGGGCGCGAAGGACCAGCACGGGGCCGGCGGGATGCTCACAATGGGGATCAGTCATGATTGAAAAGCCTGATGATCCGGGCCGCGGCGCAGGCCGCGCCGTAGCCGTTGTCGATGTTGTGCACGCACACGCCCGGGGCGCAACTGGCCAGCATGGAAAAAAGCGCGGTGCGGCCGCCTTCGGCCACCCCGTACCCCACGGAGGTGGGCACGGCGATGACCGGCTTCGGGGTCAGCCCCCCGAGAACCGAGGCCAGGGCCGCGTCCATGCCGGCGGCCACGATGACCACGTCGTGGGCGTTAATGGCCTCGATATTCTCGGCGACCCGCCACAGGCCGGCCACGCCGTTGTCCTCGAAAAGGGTGTTGGCGACTCCCAGATACTCCAGGGTGCGTGCGGCCTCGTGGGCCACGGGGCCGTCCGATGTGCCGGCCGAGACCACGGCCGCCCGGCCGCGCGGCAGCCGGGGCAAAACGGCGGTATAGGCCGTGCGCGAGAGTTCGTGGTAATCGAGAAGGCCTTGCAGGTCTGCGGGCAGAGCCGCGAAGGCCTCGGGGGCCAGCCGGGTAAAGAGAAGCGGCGAGGCTCCTGGCCGGCCGTGCTCGGCCACCAGCCGGGCGATGACCGAAAGGGGCTTGCCCTGGCAAAATACCGTCTCGGGCAGGCCGATGCGCTCCTGGCGGCTATGGTCGAAGACGAGGCTCATGGCTTTCCGACAAAGGCCCGGCCCCGGGCGTAGCCCCTCGGGTCCAGGTCCACGGTTGCAAGGAAGGGGAAGCGGGCCGCGAACAGCCGGCCGACCTCGGCCACGGCGGCCATAAGCCCGGCCCTGGCCCCGGGGTCGTGAAGGACCTCGGGCGCGACCTCAAGGCGGGCCGCGTCGCCCTCGATGCGGCAGCGCACCACAGACAGACCGCAGCGCTCCCGGACAAGCTCCTCGGCCGCGTCCACGGCGGCCAGGCGTTCGGGGGTGACGGCCGTTCCGGTGTGGATGCGGCTGGCCAGACACGGCGAGGCCGGCGCGTCGGCAAAGGGCAGGCCCAGGTCCCGGGCCATGGCCCGGATCGCGGCCTTGTCCATACCGGCCTCGACAAAGGGGTGGCGCACCCCCGCCTCCCTGGCCGCGACCAGCCCGGGACGGTAGTCGGACAGGTCGTCGCGATTCGTGCCGCTTGCGATCACCGCCGCGCCCGCTTCCCGGGCGATCCCGGCCAACGCCGCATACAGGCGCGACTTGCAATGGTAGCAGCGATCCACGGGATTTTCCAGATAGCGCGGATCGCGCATCTCCCCGGCATCCACCTCGCGCACGGCGAAACCCTCGGCCCGGGCCGTCTCGCGAATGCGCGCGGCATCAGCGGCGGGCACGGCCGGCGACGCGGCATGGACCGGGAAGGCCCGACGGCCCAGGGTCCGATGGGCCGCCACGGCCAGAAGCAGGCTGTCCACCCCGCCGCTGACGGCCACCACGCAGGAACCGTATCCGGCCAGGATGGTTTGGATGTCTGTGGGCAACATGGGCGCGTCTTTACGAAAGGAATGTACGGGTCACGGCGAAAATCCCGGAGGCAGATCGTCCCCAGGCCGTCCCGGCGCTGGCGAGGTGGGATCGCGATACGCTCCCTCGGGCCGGCGTTCGATGCGCAGCCCGGCGGCCCGCCCGGCCTCCCGGTAGGAGCCGACGGCCAGTCTGGCCGCGCCCATGGGTTCGACCACGATGGCCGGCTCGGCGGTCACCGGACAATGCCTCTCGCACCAGCCGCAGCCCGTGCACTTGTCCTCGAGCACCACAGGCACGGCCACGGTCCGGCCCTCGACCCGAATGAACCGCAAGGCGTTGTACGGACAGACCTCGTCGCACACAAGGCATTTCTTGTCGAACTCCCAGGCCAGGCACTTCTGGCGGAAGATGCGCGCCGTACCCATCTTGGCCCACATCTTTTCCCCGACGACAAGCTCCCGGATGGCCCCGGACGGACACGCCCGGCCGCAGGCCGTACAGTCCGGCTGGCACCCGCCGCGCCGGGCCACGGCCAGGGGCGAGAAAAGCCCGGTCCAGCCGGTGGAAAACACGTCCGGCTGGAGCATGTTCGTGGGACAGGCCCGCATGCAGGCCCCGCAACGCACGCACCGGGCCAGGAAATCCGGTTCCGGAACCGCGCCCGGAGGCCGCACCGCCGCCGGGGAAAGGGGCCGCCCCCCGGCGTCGTCTCCGGAAACGCCGTCCCACAGGCCGGTCAGTCCGGTCAGGGCCGCGCCCGCGCCGACCGCCCCGGCGGCCAGAAACTCCCTGCGGGAGGGGGAGACGGGCTCATGAGAGGCCGCCGGCGGCAGGCCGTTTCCGGTCCAGGGGGTAAACGAAATCGCCTTCTCGGGGCAGACCCCGACGCAGGCCCGGCAGACGATGCATTCGGAAAAGATGGTGGCCCTGGGATCGGCCGGGATGGCCCCCGTGGGACAGGCCCGGCGACAGGCCCCACATTCGGTGCAGGCCTCCCCCACCCTCCTGGCCACCACCAGGGGCCGGCGGGAACACAGGGCCAGGACGGCCCCGGCCGGACACACGTAGCGACACCACAGCCGGGGGCTGCGCCGGGCCAGAAAGAAAAGCGCCCCGAAAAACGCGGCGATAAAAAGCTGGCCGGCGAACCGGTATCCCGGCACCGAGGCATATTTGAGAAACGAAAGGGCCGGGGCCTCGAGCAACGGATCGAGCCCCTTCAAAACCCCCGTCGCGGTCAGTTCGGCGGCCGGAAAGAAAAAAAGCCCGTAGAACCGGGTGACCAGCGACAGGGGCGAGACCCAAAACACCAGGGACACCCCGGCAAGGCCGGAGACGATCATGGCCGCCAGGACCAGATACTTGAGCCGGCGCGGCCCGGCGGATCGGGACCGGCCGGCCCGCTCGACCGGATTGGCCGGGAACCGGCATTTTTCCCGCCCGACCAGACGCCCGGCCGCATCCAGGGTGGCCCCCAAGGGACAGACGTTGCCGCAGAAGGCCCGGCCCCAGACCAGACAGGACGCGATCGCCAAACCGGCGATCCACAGGGGCACGGCCAGGGCCCGGGCCGCGAGGTCGACGCCAAACGCCAGGGCCGGGTCGAGGCGCAGAAAGACCCGCAGGATTTCGGATGCGCCCCCCCGGAAGGTCACGGCCCACAGGGCGGCCAGATAAAGCCCCAGGCTTATGCCTTGCGCCGTCCTTTTGATCCGCATCACACGCTCACCCGCGCTTCGCGCAGGTTCTCCACGTCCATGCGCCCAAGCCCCCGCTCGTGGGCCAGGGCGATGTGCCTGACCTGGCGGGGGGCGAAACGCCGGCCGTACCATTCGGACAGAACCACCGTGCGGGCGTCGGCGGCCACGGGGTCGCGCGAGGCGATGACCGTGTCCAGGACGTCCACCTTGCCCGGCCCGCCAGGGCCGTTGGTGGTCAGGACCCGGGTGGCGTCCACCACCACCAGGGCGGGCCTAAGCAGGGTGTTCAGGTCCACGATGGCTACGTTTAGGTCATGCCCCGAATGCATGATGCCCCGATCGAAGATGAGCCCCATCATGTTCTTCATGGACAGCGAGACCCCGGCAGAGGAATGGGACTTGGCCACGGGCGCGGAGATGAGCACGTCGGCCTCCAGGACATCGGCCATGACCCGGGTGGTCTTCATGGACACGCCGTCCGGGATGGCCGTCTCGCGGTAAAACCTGGGGTCGCTCAGGCCATGCACGATGCCCCGGGTCACGGACTCGCAGGAGGCGGACACCCCGGACCGCTCCAGACAGGCCTCGACCTCGTAAAGGGTGTGGTCCAGGACCATGATCCGGCCGGCCCCGGCTTCGCGGCACAGGACCACCAGTTCCCGGACCACCTCGGGATGGGTGGTGGTGGCGGTCTCGGGGGGATTGGGAAAGGACATGTTGGGCTTGATGACCACCCGGCTGCCGGGCTTGACGAAGGCCCGCATGCCTCCCAGCAGTTCCACGGCGGCCCGGGTGGCGGCGGCCGGCCGGCCCGTGGCCAAGGCCAGATCCGGCGTATCGTCGGCCACGGCCCGGGGCGGCCCCGCCAGTCCGGCCGCGCCGGCCATGCCGACGGTTCCGGCCGCAAGCCACAGCGCGCCCCGCACCTGCCATTTAAGAAAGTCCCGCCGGCTCAGGGACATTCCCGCCGACTGCGGCGCGCGGACACGTCCGCGCCAATCGCCATACCCTTGTTCAGGCATCATCCCCCTCCCGGCGGCACGCACGCCAAAACGTCTTATCCGACGCCCTGACAAACCAGACCGCATCCTTCCGGAAAAGGCCCCCGACGGAAAACACGACGCCGCTTCCCCGAGTATACGGTTTTTCCTTGGCAGTATAATTTTTACACTCCAGGTACATACCATGTCAACAACCGCCGGAAATCACCTCCGACGGCGTCTCAACGCCTTCCCCGCACTGAATCCCACCTCCTCCCGAACGCGGCGGGCTCTCTTTTCCGACCGCCGCTGCACATCTTTGCACAAAAAATGTGCATAATGCTGCACATAAACAACGTTCTCAGAAGGAAAAGGGGAAGCGATTCCCGGCGCAATGACGGGCAATACGCCCAGGATGCGCGGGTTGCGAAGAGAGGCACGGTTATTGATGTGGCGGTGGCGGAACCGAAAAAAGGGCGCGTCCGCTGAACGCGCCCTGATGCAGGCATGGTGCTCCCGGTAGGATTCGAACCTGCGGCCTATCGCTTAGGAGGCGATCGCTCTATCCACCTGAGCTACGGGAGCGTGAATCGGGATGAGCGGCCGTGCGGATGCATGGCGGCCGACCTTGACGAAGCCCGAATTGGTTCTAGTATTATTCGCTGCGCGCCTTGTCAAGGCGGGCAGTCCGGCAAAGGCCCCGGCGACGCGCCCAGGCGCGATTCGTTCCGGACCCCGGTCCCGCCTGTCGAAACGGCGGAGACGGAGGCGATCCGGTTTACAACAGCCGGGAACGGCGTATACAACACCTTGCGTCGGCGCATGGCCGCCCTCCCCTGATTCGCAGCCGGAGGGCTCCTTCCCGAACCGACGCATCCAAAGGCCAGCAGGGCCTCCCCCAACGGGAAAAACCCACCCAACGCCTCGCGGCCCAGGAGAAAACACATGATCCATAGACTTAAATCATCCGTTCTGGCGATCCTCGCCGTGATCGTCCTCGCGGTTCCCGCGACGGCCTCGTCCCTGCCGGAGGTCACCCGGCTGGTGGAACTGACCGGACCGGCCGTGGTCAACATCTCCACGACCAAAACCGTGTCCAACCAGGGCCGGCTGCGCGACTTCTTCCAACAGATGCCGCGAAGGGGCACGCCCTTCGACGATTTTTTCGAGCAGTTCGACCGCTTCTTCGGTCCCCAGGGGCCCCATGGCGGTCCCCAGGGGCCACAGGACAAGGAACGCGGTCCCAAGCAGCGCTCCCTGGGCTCCGGATTCATCATCTCCCCTGACGGCTACATCGTGACCAACAACCACGTCATCGACCAGGCCGACGAGGTCAAGGTGCTTTTGCGCGACTCGGACAAGCCGCTTACGGCCAAGGTCGTGGGCCGCGATCCGGAGATGGATCTGGCGCTGATCAAGATCGACGGCAAAAAGGACCTGCCCTATCTCGAATTCGGCGATTCCGGCGCGCTCAAGGTCGGGGAATGGGTGGTGGCCATCGGCAACCCCTTCGGCCTGCAAAACACCGTGACCATGGGCATCGTCAGCGCCAAGGGGCGCATCATCGGGGCCGGCCCCTTCGACAACTTCATCCAGACCGACGCCTCCATCAATCCCGGCAACTCGGGCGGCCCCCTGCTCGACCTGGAAGGCCGGGTCGTCGGCATCAACACGGCCATCGTGGCCTCCGGCCAGGGCATCGGCTTCGCCATCCCCAGCAACATGGCCAAGGACATCATCGCCCAGCTTCGGGAAAACAAGACCGTCAAGCGCGGCTGGCTCGGGGTGACCATCCAGAACATCGACGAAAACACAGCCAAGGCCCTGGACATGAAGGACACCAAGGGGGCCCTTCTGACCTCGGTCATCCCCGGCGACCCGGCGGACAAGGCGGGCCTTGCGACCGGCGACGTGATCACCGCGGTCAACGGCGAGGCCGTGGAGGACACCAACGCCCTTCTGCGCAAGATCGCGGCCCTGCGCCCCGGCCAAAAGATCGAACTGACCTACGTGCGCAAGGGCTCCACGTCCAAGGCCACGGTGAGTCTGGGCGAGAGGGATTCCAAGTCCCTGGCCCAGGGCGAGATGCAAAACGGCGAGGAGGAATCCGCCAGCGAGGCCTCGCTGGGCCTGAGCCTGCGCCCGGTCAACGCCCAGGAGGCCAAGGCCCTCGGCCTGGACAAGGCCACCGGGCTTCTGGTGGCCGGGGTCGGGGAGGGTTCCGCGGCCGAGGACGCCGATGTGCGGCCCGGCGACGTCATCGTGGAGGTCAACCAGTCCCCGGTCGGCTCCGTGGACGCCTTCACCACGGCGGTCAAGGAGGACGGCCGCAAGAAGGGCGTGGTCATGCTGCTGATCAAACGCCAGGGGCAGAACCTCTTCCGCACCATCCCGGTGACGGACGCCAAATAGCCCGATCACTCCAACGACGCGGGACGGGGCGCGCCCCGTCCCGCGTTTTCCCCACGAAACGCCATGCCCCACGCCGCCTGGCCGATCGAGGAAACAATCCTCGCCGCTCCGTGCAAGATCAACCTGTACCTGCGCATCCTCGGCCGCCGGGCGGACGGCTATCATGACCTTGAGACCCTCTTTTTCCCTTTGCCGGAACCTGCCGACGAACTCGTGATCCGCCGCTTCGCCGACGGCGCGGGACCGACCCTGCGGTGTTCCGATCCGACCCTTTCCGGGCCGGACAATCTCGTGACCCGGGCCTGCCGGGCCTATGCCGAAAAAACCGGGTTTTCGCCGGCCCTGGACATCTTTCTGGACAAACGCATCCCGGCCGGATCGGGCCTTGGCGGGGCCAGCTCCGATGCGGCGCGCATTCTGGCCTATCTCAACGACCGCTCTCCCTCACCCCTGGAGGCAGACGAACTCGCAGCCCTTGGGGCACGTCTCGGGGCGGACGTCCCGTTTTTTCTGCAAGACGGTCCGGCCCTGGCCCGGGGCATCGGCGACGCCCTGTCGCCCGCGCGGGTGGATCTGTCCGGATACGCCCTGGTCCTGGTCTGCCCCGTGGACCGGGTGAACACGGCCTGGGCCTATGCGGCCTACGATGCGGCGCCCGAGGACGGGGAATCCCGACCGGAAAGACTCTTGACAAGTTTTTTTCAGCGAAATATAAAACACTTTTGCGCGACCGGACTGCCGCTCTCCAACAGTTTTGAAGAAGTCGTCTTCACGGCTCTTCCCGGCCTGCGCCGTCTCAAGGAAACCCTTTTTTTCCTCGGGGCCGGCGCGGCGGTGTTAAGCGGCAGCGGGTCCGCCATGTTCGGACTTTTCCGGGATCGGGAACAGGCTCGACAGGCCGCGGCGGCCCTTTACCGCCAGGGCGCGGAAACCTGGCTTGTCTTTCCTTGACGCCGCCGTGCGGCACGATCCGTTGGGACACGGTCCGGATCTGCTGGGGCGTCGCCAAGCCGGTAAGGCACGGGGTTTTGGTCCCCGCATTCGTGGGTTCGAATCCTACCGCCCCAGCCATTTGTATTGCGTCAACACCACGCCATACCATACTCGAGGCGAAAATGGCCCAAGGCGACCTGAAAATCCTCACCGGAACATCCAATCCGGCGCTCGCGGAGGCCATCTGCGACCACCTGGGATGCACCCTTCTGCCCTCCAAGGTCAGCACCTTCAGCGACGGCGAGATCCGGGTGGAGATCGGGGCCAATGTGCGCGGTTCGGATATCTTCGTCATCCAGTCCACATGCAAGCCCGTGAACTTCCTGCTCATGGAGCTGTGCCTGATGCTCGACGCCCTAAAAAGGGCCAGCGCGCATCGGGTGACCGCCGTGGTCCCCTACTACGGCTACGCCCGCCAGGACCGCAAGGTGTTGCCCCGGGCTCCGATCAGCGCCAAGCTGGTGGCCGACTTTTTGACCGTGGCCGGCATGAACAGGCTGTTGACCATTGACCTGCATGCCGGACAGATCCAGGGTTTTTTCAACCTGCCCGTGGACAACCTCTACGCCGCCCCGATCCTGGCCGAATATTTCCGGGGCATCCCGGCCGGGGATCTGATGGTCGTCTCGCCCGACGCCGGCGGCGTGGAGCGCGCCCGGTCCTTCGGCAAACGCCTGGAGGGCGGACTGGCCATCATCGACAAACGGCGCGACGCGCCCAATCAGGCCAAGGCCATGCACGTCATCGGCGATGTCAAGGACAAGGTCTGCGTGGTCCTGGACGACATGATCGACACCGCCGGAACCATTGTCGAGGCCGGGCACGTGCTTTTGGACAACGGCGCCCGCGAGGTCATGGCCTGCGCCACCCATCCCGTGCTCTCCGGACCGGCCATCGAACGCCTGGAGGCGTCGCCTTTTTCCCAGATCGTGACCACCAACACCATACCCTTAAGCGATGCCGCCAGAAACTGCTCCAAGATCAAGGTTCTGTCCATCGCCGGACTTCTGGCCAAGGCCATCCACAACATCCACACCGAATCCTCGGTGAGCGTGCTCTTCACCTGAAACAAACCCCACGCCGGGAGCGCCAGCCGCGCCGGAATCGAAAAGGAGAACCCGTCATGAAAGAACAACTGTCCCTTGCGGTCAAACCCCGCTCCGGGAGAAAAAAAGGCGCCTGCCGCAGGCTTCGGGCCGCAAACCTCGTTCCCGGGATCTTCTATGACTCCAAGGGAACCAATATCCCGGTCCTGGTCGACGAGTTGCCCCTGACCAAACTGCAACAGAAAACCGGGTCCTCGCACGTCTTCGATCTGGTCATCGAATCCGAGTCCGGGACCGAAACCAGGCCCTCGCTGATCTGGAACCTGCAGCGCCACCCCTTCAAGCCGCGCATCACCCACGTGGACTTCTACGGCGTGGACCTGAACAAGCTCATCCGCGTGTCCGTTCCCGTGGTGGTCACCGGCAAGGCCAAGGGCGTGGTGCTCGGCGGCAAGCTGGAGGTCTTCCGGGACATGATCGAGGTCGAATGTCTGCCCCTGTCCATTCCGGACAAGGTGGTCATCGACGTCACGGCCCTGGAACCAAATGAAAACGTGGCCGTGGCCGACCTGACCCTTCCCGAGGGGGTCAAGGCCGTTTATGACGACAATTTCGCGGTGGTCGGCGTTGTCTACGAGGCCGAGGAAGAGGAAAAAACCGCCGAAGCCGAATCCTGATCCGCGTTCGCACAGGGAGGCGGCCCGAACACGGACCGTCTCCCTTCCCGGTCCGCCCTCCGGATGTGCGCGCCTCCGGATTCCGCCTTTTTCCCGATCCGACCCCGAAACAACCGTCGGCCGGCCTGGCCGGTTTTCGAAACGCCAACCCCGCGCATGAACGCAGACCCCCGCCATGGCCTTTGACGCCTTGATCCTGGGACTCGGCAATCCCGGTCCCCAGTATGCCGCGACCCGCCACAACCTGGGGTTCCGGGCCGCGGAGGCCCTGATCCGACGGGCCACGGCCGGGGGAGGGAGCGCCTCACGCCTGTCCTCGCGAAAGGACCTGGAACTCTTCCATCTGGTCCTGACCGGACCGGCCCGGGGCTCGTACCTCCTGGCCAAGCCCCTGACCTTCATGAACCTGAGCGGCCTGGCTGCGGCGCATCTGTGCGGCTACTACAAGATTTCGCCGGAAAACCTGGTGGTCCTGCACGACGAACTGGACCTGCCCCTGGGCCGGATCCGGGTCAAACGCGGCGGAGGCAACGCCGGCCACCAAGGTCTCAACTCCATCACCCGGGAACTCGGCACGCCGGATTTCGTACGCATCCGCCTGGGCATCGGCCGGCCCGCTCCCGGTCGCGACGTCAAGGCCTACGTCTTGGAACGCTTCTCCGAGGCCGAACGGGCCGTTGCCGAAGACATCGCCACTGATGCAGCCGGACTGGTGGAGACATTTTTGGCGCAGGGAATCGAAGCGGCCTGCCGGGAGTCCGGTCAGATCGACCGGCGTCCTGCCGGGGACCCCGCCTAGGCGCCCTGTTGCGGTCCAATCAGACATGGACTCTTTTCGACCGGTGCGGTATAGAGAAAAAACACTGGACGCAGCCTCCCTTTTTCCCGGCGCGCAAAGGAGCATCACGGTGTTTTCCGTTGACCAGTTGGTCGTCTATCCCGCCCAGGGCGTGGGAAAAGTCGAACGCATCGAATCCCGCGATATCGGCGGGACGACGACGGATTTTTTCATCGTGCGCATCCTGAGCAACAATGTCACGCTCATGGTCCCGGTCGCCAATGCCGGCAATGTGGGCCTGCGTGCCCTGTGCAGCGAATCCCAGGGCATGGCCATCATCGAGTCCCTCAAGGACCGCTCGGATTTCACCGGCTACACCGGGCAGAACTGGAACCGCCGTTACCGGGAGTATTCCGAAAAACTCAAAAGCGGTGATCTGGCGGACGTCGCCTATGTGCTCAAAGAGCTTCTGCTCATCGGCCAGAACAAGGAACTCTCCTTCGGCGAGCGACGACTTCTGGAACAGGCCACGAACCTCCTGACCCTGGAACTTGCGCTGGCCCTGGGCCGGGAACAGGATGACGTCAAGGCCGTCATCAACGAGCTGTTCGCCGACGTCATCCAGCCCAAGGCCTCGGAATGATTCCCGACACGGATGACCTGTCGAAAAGTTTACAAGGCGCTTGACAGTGTCCGTAAAATGTATAAGGAACTCCACGGGCAGCCACGCAGTGCCCCCCGCAATTCCGGTTCTTTTTTACAGATTTGACACTTCCGTTAAGGCAGCAGCGACTGGAGCTTAAGTATTCCGCGAGCGTCTTTCCGCTTATGCAATTCCTGATACATGCGGCCTCCATCCGACCGCGTGTGTCGTTTCCGCTCTACGAAAGCCGTCGCATTTACATTGAAATCACCAAGAACGCGCCGCTGATCAAATTTCTGATCGTTGTCGGTCGCTACTAGGCAACCTCCCCATCCCATGGAGCAAGGAATGAATCTCTCGGACCTCAAAACCAAAAGCATGTCCGAGCTCATGGAGCTCGCAGCCACCTACAACGTCGAAAATCCGAGCGGCATGCGCAAACAGGAGCTGATTTTCGGCATCCTGCAGAACTGCGCCTCGCAAAACGGCTCGATTTTCGGCGAAGGCGTCCTGGAGATTCTTCCCGACGGCTTCGGCTTCCTGCGCTCCCCCATGTACAGCTACATGCCGGGACCCGACGACATTTACGTTTCGCCCTCGCAGATACGGCGCTTCGGACTGCGCAAGGGCGACGTCATCTCCGGCCAGATCCGCCCCCCCAAGGAAGGCGAACGCTACTTCGCCCTGCTGCGGGTGGGCGAGATCGGCTTCGCCCCGCCAGAGGCATCCAAGAATCTGGTGCTCTTCGACAACCTGACGCCGCTTTATCCCGACCAGCGGTTCGTCATGGAAAACGGCGGGGAGAACTACCCCTCCCGGGTCATCGACCTCCTGTCCCCCATCGGTCACGGCCAACGCGGACTCATCGTGGCCCCGCCGCGTACCGGCAAGACCATGCTCCTTCAGACCATCGCCAACTCCATCAACGCCAACCAC
This sequence comes from Thermodesulfobacteriota bacterium, assembly GCA_049324675.1. GTDB lineage: Bacteria > Desulfobacterota > Desulfovibrionia > Desulfovibrionales > Desulfovibrionaceae > Desulfolutivibrio. The sequence continues at coordinate 6,394 of JBMONM010000035.1, read as the reverse complement.
CCCGAGGCCTACCTGATCGTGCTCCTCATCGACGAACGGCCCGAGGAGGTCACGGACATGGAGCGCACGGTGCGGGCCGAGGTGGTCAGTTCCACCTTCGACGAGCCGCCCCAGCGCCACGTCCAGGTGGCCGAGATGGTCAGCGAAAAGGCCAAACGCCTGGTGGAGCGCAAGCGCGACGTGGTCATCCTGCTCGACAGCATCACCCGCCTGGGCCGGGCCTACAACGCCGTGACCCCCTCCTCCGGCCGGGTGCTCTCCGGGGGCCTTGACGCCAACGCCCTGCAGCGTCCCAAGCGCTTTTTCGGCGCGGCCCGCAACATCGAGGGCGGCGGATCCCTGACCATCATCGCCACGGCGCTCATCGACACCGGATCGCGCATGGACGAGGTCATTTTCGAGGAGTTCAAGGGCACGGGCAACATGGAAATCTATCTCGACCGCCATCTGGCCGAAAAGCGGGTGTTCCCGGCCATCGACATCAACCGCTCCGGGACCCGCAAGGAAGAACTGCTTCTGCCCGAGGACGTGCTCAACCGGGTGTGGATCCTGCGCAAACTTCTGGCCCCCATGAGCCCCATCGACAGCATGGAATTTCTGCTGGACAAGATGCGCGGCAGCAAAAACAATCGCGAATTTCTGGACTTGATGAACCGGTAGCGGCCAGGCCGGCCGGTTTCCGCCGCCCTTTCCTTTTTTCTCCGACGGCGGTAGGAAAAAGATATGGGCAACGCGCTTCGCCACACGGCCGTCACGCTTGCGACGGCGGGTTGCGTCCTGGCCGCGCTTCTGGCGCTGGCCCTTGCCGTACGTCCGCACCCCGCTTCCGCCGGACTTTTCGAATTCACCCTCAAGGATGAAAAGGAACTGGGGGAGAAGTTCAACGCCCTGATCCGTTCCCGTCTGTCCCTGGTGGACGACGCCGAGGTCCAGGCCTACGTGGCCGGCGTCGTGGACCGGGTGGCCAAATCCCTGCCGCCCCAACCCTTCCCCCTGACCGTGGGGACCATCCAGAACAACGCCTTGAACGCCTTCGCCGCCCCGGCCGGCTACGTCTTCATCTTCACCGGCCTTATCCTGCACCTGGACCACGAATCCGAGATGGCCGGGGTCATCGCCCACGAACTGGCCCACGTCACCCAGCGCCACCTGGCCAGCCGCTACGAGAAGATGACCACCCTGAGCATCGCCCAACTGGTGGGCATGGTGGCCGGCATCGCCCTGGGCGCGGCGGCCGGCGCCCCCGAGGCCGGCAGCGCCCTGATCGTGGGTTCCCAGGCGGCCGCGGCCCAGACCTATCTGGGCTACAGCCGCGAGGACGAACGCGAGGCCGACCAGGTGGGCATGAACTACCTGGTGGCCGCCGGCTATCCACCCCAGGGCATGGTCGGAGCCTTCGAAATCATCCGCCGCATGCGCTGGCTCAAGGGCCAGGGCGACATTCCGGCCTACCTGAGCACCCACCCGGACGTGGGCGAACGCATCGGCTACCTCAAGGACCGCATCAAACAGATGCCCAAGGCCGTCCGGGACCGCAGGGACGACGACACCCGCTTTTTACGCATCAAGACCATCGTCCGGGCCCGCTACGACGATCCGGAATTGGCCATGGCCGCCTTCCGCGCCAAAGGCGACAAGATGACCTGCCTGGACAGGCTGGGGCTGGCCGTGGCCATGGGCCGGACTCACGACATCGCCGGAGCCCGGGCCGCCTTCGGCGGGGCCTTGGCCTGCGGCGGGGACGACGCCCTGTTTCTGCGCGAGGCCGGACGGTTCGAGGCCAAGGCCCGGAATTTCGACCAGGCCGAGACCTATCTTCGGCGGTCCATGGACAAAAACCCCAACGATCTGACGACGCTTTTCGAATACGCCCGACTCCTGGCCCAGTCCGGCCGGGCGGCCCAGGCCCTGCCGCTGATGAACCGGGTGCGCATGAACTTCCCCGAAAACGCGGACATGTACACGACCTACGGACAGATGCTGGGGCAGGCCGGCGAACTCTTCGAGGCGCATCTGCATCTGGCCTATGCCGCCGTATTCGAAAGCAACGAACGCCAGGCCAAGTTCCAGATGGACAAGGCCAAGGCCCTGGCCCGCTCCGACGAGCAGAAACGGGAATTCGCCAGGCTTGAGGAACTTTTCAAGAAACGGTCCGAATTCTGGAAAAAAAGGATCCTGTAGATGAGCGCACCGCATCTTTTCCGCCTGCCCAAGGACGCCGATCTGCTCACGGCCCTGGAGACCATCTGTCTCGAACGCGACATCAGCCACGCCTCCATCACCCTCATCGGGGCGCTCACCCGGGCCAGCCTGGGCTTCTATCTCCAGGACGAACGCCGCTACGTCTCCCATGACGTGGACAAACCGCTGGAGATCCTCTCCGGCGTCGGCAACGTGTCCCTCAAGGAGGGCCGGCCCTTCGTGCACCTGCATCTGAGCCTGAGCGACGACACGGGCGCGGCCCTGGGCGGCCACGCCATGCCCGGCTGTCGCATCTTTGCGGCCGAGGCGGCCATCCAGAAGGCCGAAGGCCCCGACAAGCACCGGGGGTTCGACGAGGCCACGGGCCTTTTTCTCTGGGAATAGCCTTTTTCACCGCCGGAGGTTCCCGGCCGCCCGCTCCGGGAACCTCCCCCCTCCGCCGCCTTTCGCCTTGCCTTGCCCCCACCTCTCTTGATACTGTCAATATGGTCGGATTGCCGCGACATTGATCGGAGCCTCGCCCCCCGGCAGCGGCCCAGCCTTTCCCCGACAAGACGGACCCTAGGGATTTCGCGCCCCGCGAACACGTCCAACCGGGAGCTCACCGCATGCCCGCGCCCGAAGCCACGCCCTGGTTCAAGAACAGGAAAAACCAAATCATCGTGGTCCTGCTGGTCGTCGTCGTGGCCCAGTTCGCGGCCCTGACCGGCATGGGCCTGTTCCGACCCAAGGCCTCCCCGACGTCCCAGCCCGAATCGGCCACGCCCAACGACGTGGCCGTGGCCGGGGTGTCCATGGAGGCCGAACAGGGCCGTGCCCTGCTTATCGCCTTCGACCATCCCGTGGCCGGGGTGAGTCCGGGCGGCCGGCCGTCCAGGGAACCGGCAACCATCACGCCGTCCGTGTCCGGAACCTGGACCTGGATCAACCCCTTCATGCTCCGCTTCGAGCCGGCCGAGCCCTTCGCCCCGGCTCTGAGCTACGCCGTGACCCTCAAGCCGGAGGCCATCGTCTCCGCCCCCCAACGTCTGACCGGAGAGACGAAATTCGCCGCGGCCCACGGGATATTCGAGATGGTCCGCCTTTCGGCTCACCTGGAGCCGGCCGCCGAAGACGGTCCGGGCATGGTGCGCATCGAGGGCGAGGTGGTCTTCAACCGCAACGCCGACCCCAAGGCCCTGCTCGACCACTTGAAGATCCTCGACCCCCTGCGCGGCGACGGCGATCCGGTGGCGTTTTACATCCCCGACAGCTACCCCGGCCGCAAACTGGCCTTCGTCAGCGACCCCATCCCCCAAAAGGCCCAGGCCCGGGACATCACCCTGGTCCTGTCACCGGAAATGACCCCCGAAAAGGGCGGCGCGCCCCTGGGCAGGGAATCCAAAACCACGGTCCCGGTGGTCCTGGACCCGCTGCTTAAGGTGGACGGCGTGACCGCCCAGAGCCAGGGGGAATCGAGCGTGCTGCGCATCGCCTTCTCCACGCCGGTTGCGGCCGAGGCCCTGGACGCCCATCTGGTCATCGCCCCGGAGGTGGCCCGGCGAGTCCATTCCGAAGAGGGCCAACTGGTGGTCACCGGCGGCTTCACGCCCGGCCGGGAATACCGGATCACCCTGACCAAGGGCCTCATCGCGGCGGACGGGGCCGTCCTGGAACAGGACGTCTCCGAGGCGGTCCTGGTTCCAGACCTCGACCCCATGGTCGTCTTCCAGGACCAGGGCATGTTCCTGTCGCGTTCGGGCTACAAGAACCTGGCCATCAAAAGCATCAACACCGAAGCAGCCAAACTGGTCGTGGACCGGGTCTACCTCAACAACCTGTTCGCCTTCCTCAATTTCGACTATTCGGCCATGGACGAGGCGTTCACCGGCCAGTACCTGAGCCACAGCCTGGGCGACCGGCTGGTCGAAAAACGGCTGTCCCTGTCCGCCCCGCAGAACACGACCGTGACCACCCCGATCAGCCTGGAAAAGTACATTTCCGAGCACACCCCGGGCCTGTACCGGGTGGCCGTGGGCCTGCCCGACGACTACGAGGGCGGCCAGCGCCTGGTCCTGATCACGGACCTGGGCGTGGTGGCCAAACGGGGCAATACGGACCTTCTGGTGTTCGTGGCCTCCTACTCCAACCTGGCCTCGGTGGCCGGGGCCACGGTGCGGGTCGTAAGCGACCAGAACCAGGAAATCGCCCGGGGAACCACCGACGCCTCGGGACTTTTCAAGGCCAGGATCACCCCGGAGGTCGCCGAGAAAAACCGCCCCTATCTCATCACCGTGGAAAAGGGCAACGATTTCAGCTTTCTCCTTTTCGATTCCTTCCGCACCGACACCACCGGCATGGACGTGGACGGCCGGGTTCTGTCCAGGACAGGCTACACCGCCTTCCTCTACGGCGAACGCGACATCTATCGCCCCGGCGAGATCGTAAACGGCATGGCCATGGTCCGGGACACGGCGCTCGGCACGCCCGCGCCCATGCCGCTCACCCTGCGCCAGCTCGACCCCCAGGGCCGCAAGCTCGGGGACACCGTGGTCAAGACCGACGCAATGGGAATGGCCCCCTTCACCCTGCCCCTGCCCTCCTATCTGGTCACCGGCCCCTACGTGCTGGAACTTCTGGCCGGGGAGCAACAGATCGGGGAATACCGCTTCCAGGTCGAGGATTTCGTTCCGGACCGCATAAGCGTCGCCGTGAAGCCGGCCCAGCCCGAGGCCCTGCCCGGACAGGAACTGGGGTATACGGTCACAAGCCGGTACCTCTTCGGGGCCCCGGCCTCGGACCTGCCCGTGGAGACCCGGGTGCGGCTGACCAAGGCGGCGTTTACGCCCAAGGGCTTCGAGAACTACACCTTCGGCGATCCCGAGCGCTCCTTCGAGGACACGGAATTCTTCCAGGCCGACGAGAACCTGGACGCCGAGGGCGCGCGGACCTTCGAGACCGCGCTCCCCGAAAACGTCCGGCCCCCGGCGGCCCTGGAGGCGGTCATCACCGCCCGGGTGCGCGAGGGCGGCGGCCGGGGCGTGACCGCCCTGGCCAGGGTCCCCGTGCACGCCTACCCCTCCTATCCGGGCTTGAAACGCCTGGACCGGGAAGGCCGGGAACCGGGCAGGCCCCTGACCCTGGACTACGTAATCGTGGCCCCCTCCGGGGCCGAGGCCAAGGCCGGGGAACTCAAGGCCCGCTTCTACAAGGACGACTGGCAGACCGTGTTGCGCCGCGAACCCGACGGCAGCTACACGTACGATTCGGTCCGCGACGCGAAACTCCTCGACGTCAAAACCATCGCCGCCGGGACCGCCAAGGGCGGCCTGACCTTCACCCCGCCCACCGTCGGCAGCTACCGGGTGATCCTCACCGATTCCCAGACCGGGGCCGCAAGCCAGGTGGAGTTCTTCTGCGGCGGCTTCGGCTATTCCCCCTGGGCCCTGGAAAACCCGGCCCGCATCGAGCTTGTACCCGACAAGAAGGAATACGCCTCCGGGGAAACGGCCACCTATCAGGTGCGGGCGCCCTTCGCCGGCCGCATGCTGGTGACGGTTGAGAACGACGAGGTGCGCGAGGCCTTTCTCATGGACCTCACGGGCAACACCGGGCAGTTCTCCATCCCGGTCAAGCCCGAATACATGCCCAACGCCTACGTGACCGCCACGGTGGTCCGCACGGCCAAGGATCTGAAGACCGGCTCCGCGGCCCGGGCCTTCGGGGCGGCCCCGCTGTACGCCGACCGCGCCGAGGGCCGGCTCGAGGTACTGGTCGCGGCCCCCGGGGAAATGCGCCCGGGCACGCCCCTTGCCATCGACGTGACCACCCGCTCCGGCGCGACCCTGACCGTGGCCGCCGTGGACGAGGGCATCCTGCAACTCATCGCCCAGAAGACCCCGGACCCCTACGGCGAATTCTACGCCAAGCGGGAACTGGCCGTCTCCTCCTACGACACCTTCTGCATGCTTCTGCCCGAGGTACCGCCGCTTCAGGGCAAGTCCCTGGCCGGAGGCGGCGACTCCATGGAGGATTTGAGCAGATTCTTACGTTCGGAAAGCCCGGCCTCGAAACTCGTGGCCTTCTGGTCCGGGCTGGTGACGGCCGACGGCCAGGGCAAGGCCCGGATCAGCTTCGACGTCCCGGAATTCCGGGGCGCGGTGCGCATCATGGTCGTCGCCGCCGACGGCCGGCGTTTCGGATCGGCCGAGAC
>JBMONM010000034.1:0-21088 GCA_049324675.1 Thermodesulfobacteriota bacterium | reverse complement strand
CCCGTACGGATCATCCCCGCGAGCGCGGGGAACACGCATCACATCAGGGGGGCGGCGAAATGAATAGCGGATCATCCCCGCGAGCGCGGGGAACACGGATAGATTCTCACCGTCGATGGAACAAACGACGGATCATCCCCGCGAGCGCGGGGAACACACGCGGCGCGGTTCGAGGCCTGGAGGCTAGGGCGGATCATCCCCGCGAGCGCGGGGAACACCTGGAGGTCATCAAGGGCCACACCAGTCACCTCGGATCATCCCCGCGAGCGCGGGGAACACGATGCACGGGGCCAAGCGCCCTGGAAAGTTGGCGGATCATCCCCGCGAGCGCGGGGAACACCGCAGTGATGGGCTGGCCGCATTTGGGGCAGGCGGATCATCCCCGCGAGCGCGGGGAACACGGAAAGACCATGTCGAGCAGCTCAAGGCCGGTCGGATCATCCCCGCGAGCGCGGGGAACACAACCACGGCCTGGAGCGGATCAACGAGGCCGTCGGATCATCCCCGCGAGCGCGGGGAACACGAACGGCCCGACGCGCCTGCCTCGGATCAGGGCGGATCATCCCCGCGAGCGCGGGGAACACGGTTGTTTCCGGCTAAAAACGGAGCCATTGATCGGATCATCCCCGCGAGCGCGGGGAACACTCGTGACCTCCCCCGCTTGTCATGAGGACACCCGGATCATCCCCGCGAGCGCGGGGAACACGTGCCGTTCACGTCCTCCGTGGTCCCGCCCACCGGATCATCCCCGCGAGCGCGGGGAACACGCCTCATCCATCCTCTACGCCGGCGGCTCCGCCGGATCATCCCCGCGAGCGCGGGGAACACGTGGATGCCGTCCTGGCCCTGGTGGCGGCGGACGGATCATCCCCGCGAGCGCGGGGAACACTAAGCCGTGGATTGCGTCCCGGACGGCCCGCTCGGATCATCCCCGCGAGCGCGGGGAACACTTATTGGTCTTCGGAAATGGGGTCCTCTGGTTCGGATCATCCCCGCGAGCGCGGGGAACACACGCAATCTGAAAAGTCTGCCATCACATCCTCCGGATCATCCCCGCGAGCGCGGGGAACACTATGCACAACATAATGCTTTTTCATGTTCACCCGGATCATCCCCGCGAGCGCGGGGAACACTACTCCGCAAGGAATCAACGAAGCAATGGGAGCGGATCATCCCCGCGAGCGCGGGGAACACGTTTGCGCAGTCGAGGCGGTCAAAAAAATCACCGGATCATCCCCGCGAGCGCGGGGAACACGTAAGCCTGCCCCTGGTGGTTGACTCCATTTGCGGATCATCCCCGCGAGCGCGGGGAACACGCTCCCGCCATCGAAGCGCAAACGAACGAAGACGGATCATCCCCGCGAGCGCGGGGAACACCGCCCGGCTGCGCGTCCGGGCGAACAGGTCGTCGGATCATCCCCGCGAGCGCGGGGAACACACCGCGCTGGTGATGACCGCCGCCGCAGCATCCGGATCATCCCCGCGAGCGCGGGGAACACCTACACGGAGCGGATGCGAGAGGATGAAGTGGCGGATCATCCCCGCGAGCGCGGGGAACACCATGTGACGCGCAAATACACTCAATAGAATCTCGGATCATCCCCGCGAGCGCGGGGAACACGACAACCAATCGCGGTTTCGGGGCCAGACGGTCGGATCATCCCCGCGAGCGCGGGGAACACAAGAGATCGCCCGGCTCTCGGAGTCCCTGCGCCGGATCATCCCCGCGAGCGCGGGGAACACCTTGCCGCCGCCTGTCTCGTCGCGCTCGTTGTCGGATCATCCCCGCGAGCGCGGGGAACACAGCTCATGGGCCGGGAACCACGAGACGTTCACCGGATCATCCCCGCGAGCGCGGGGAACACTCGGAGTCGCCGGTCTTGGCAAGCTGCGTGGTCGGATCATCCCCGCGAGCGCGGGGAACACGTCAAAAATTCTCGGCTCCCTTTTTGGCGAAACGGATCATCCCCGCGAGCGCGGGGAACACAAGATCGTTCTCCTATTGTGGGCGCAGCGGGACGGATCATCCCCGCGAGCGCGGGGAACACGCACGCAGTGGCGACAGTTGCCCCATGTACTCCGGATCATCCCCGCGAGCGCGGGGAACACTCTTGACGCAACATCCTCTTCTTCCACGACTTTTTCAAGCCGTTTTTTTTACCGGATTTTTGTCAAGAAAATCAAGGCATCACATATGCGGTTGTCAAGGATCGGCCGCCTTATCCCTCCAGCGGCTCCGGGCTCGAAAACGAAACCAACTCCAACCCGTCAAAATCGACAGGCATCCGGCGATTCGGACCCAGCGTGCGAAACGAGAACCCCGATTCGCTACGCGCACTCCACACCATCACCGCGTTGCCGTCCTCAAGGCCGTTTTCCACGTTGTTCCAGATCATCTCCCGCACCTTCACCGAATAGTCCCCGACGTACACGCCCGCGCGAATCTCCAACAGCCACACGGCAAGGCGTCCGCGCAGTCGCGGCGGGGCGTTCTCAACCGCGATGACCATCATCGCCCAGTCCCTCCTCGTCCGCAAAGGCCGGGCCGATGGCCTCGGGCGCGGCCTGCGGCACGGCCAGCCCACCCGCCGCCAGAACATCCTCGATGTCCGGGATGATGCGGCGCAACAGCTTCGTCTCCCGGAACCGGTCCCGGCAGGCCAGACGCACCGCCCGTTCCGGCTCGGCGCACGGCTTGGCCGCGATGGAAAAGGCCACGGGAACCACCGTGTCGAACTTGTACAGGTCGGCGATGTCGTACACGAAACTGCGCGGTTTGCCGGTGTGGACGAAGCCGATGGCCGGGGCGTAGCCCGCCGCCAGCACCGCCGCCTCGGTTAGACCGTGCAGGCAGGCCGTGGCGGCGCTTAAGCAGCGGTTGGGCATATCCCCGCTGCCCCAGTCCCGGGGATTGTACTTCCTGCCGGACCACGGCACGCGATATTGCCGGGCCAGCAGGCGGTACATCTCCTTGACCCGCGCCCCCTCGACGCCGCGCAACTGGTCCACGCCGCGCCGCGACGGCGGCTCCTCCCCGAAGCGCACGGCGTACATCTTGCGCACCACCTTGAGCCGGGCGTCATCGTCGAGGGCCAGGGCGGCCTGATACAAAAGCCGGTCGCTTCGCGCCCCGCCGGGCTGGCCAGAGGCGTAAAGCCGCACCCCGGCCTCCCCGACCCAGACCAGAAGCGTCCCGGCCCGTGCCGCCAGAACCACGGCCGCGTGCGACACCCGCGTGCCCGGTTCGAGCATGATGCAGGCCAGGCCGCCAACGGGGATGTGGGTGCGCACACCCCCGGCGTCCACCAGCACAAACGACCCGTCCAGCACGTCCAGGCCTCCCCGCTCAAGGAACACCATGGAGGCCCGCTCCTTGAGCGGCAACGGCGTCAGCCGGGGCAGCATCAGGCCCGCCTCGCCAGAAGCAGGCCGCAGCCGAAGCCCTTGGCCGGGCCGACGCCATGCAGCATTATTTCAAGGAACCGATCCGAGTTCGTGACTGATAAAAGTCCATGAAAGTCCACCGCCACGATTTTCCCGCTTCGACTGCCTTTTTTGAAGTAGAGGGCCTTGCGGCCCGCGATGTCGGCGTATGTGATCTCGGCGACATCTTCGAGTTTGCGGGACAGCCAATCGAGGATGTCTTCATGACGGATCAGGGGGACACGGTTTTTGTCGTGATTGAGCATCCTCACAGGGTTTGCGCGCAAGCTGAACAACAATCGCTGGCCATTAACAAAGCTTGGAGTGAATTTTGAAGAACGCAAAAGGCGTAATTCGGTAGAACCAGTGGAGGAAGGTTCGATGGATGAGAGCATGAGGACTTTGCCGTATCCAGTTTGAGTGGCCTTGTCGAAACGAAATACGAAAGGTCTTTTTTCTTGTGGAATGCCTGGGAAGGCCTCCCATAGATATTTATGGACAGAATAAATATTGACAGTATTTTTAGCGGGAAGCGCCCATTCACTAATGTGCATGGTCAACCTCCATGGTATATATATATATGGTGCGCGTCTCAAACGCCCTGCTTTTTTCGTAGAGCGGGACATCCCTGACGCGCATGGGGCTGATGCTTGGGCCTGGCTCTTCGCTATAGACGATCCCGGAGCTAGGCGGCGTCTGCAAAAGGGCATGTTCAAGGCTGTCGGCCTCGGCAACCTTGTTAAAAAGCGGGCGGTTGAGAAGGCAACTCTTCCGGCCGAGGTATGGAGTAAGGGCAGGTTTCTGAATAGCGGCGGTGACTTCTCCCAAGATTTTGTTGTCCAAAAAATGGACAGCCAATGAAAATATCGTGTCTTCAAGGTATTGACGATGGGTCAACTCTGTATCTTTGGGTTTTCCTTTGACCGTGCGCACGTTTTGGACAGTATGGTAGTCGGTCATTCGATCAGGTTTTCGCCCAGGCATGAGGTCTCGCCGGGCGGCATAGCGGAAATTTCCGGCTAGGGACCGCAACGGCCCTTTTTCATGACGCCGAATGCCAAGGCAGGCTGCAAAGAGTCCGGTTAGCCCAGAACGTGTTGGAAAAAGCTCCGTTGGCCGGAAGGTCTCATAAGTGTGCCCTCCCCAGGCCTGGAATACCCCGTCGAGTGTCAGGATGAGATAGGCGGCCATGGGGTTACTCCTGGTTTTTGATCCAGTCGACGAGGACAGGCAGGGTGTCCTTTTGTTCGGTCAGCAAGGAGCCCACGAGGCTGAAAACAGCATGGTCTTCCTTGAGTCCATACCCGGTATGGACTTTGGTCCAGTATTCCTCAAAGGCTTTGACCGAAGGGTCCATAAGTCCGTTGCGGGAAGAAACGGGTTTCTCGAAAGCGTTGGCGGCGGACAGGGGCATGTCCGAGAAGCTGGCCAGAACATAATCGGCCACAGTGTATGAGGCGAAGCTTTTCTGTTTGCCGGTGGGAACAACGGTTGCAAAGAGGCCCGCGAAGTCGGCCGCAAACGCAAGAGCCTTGGTGCGGGGTTTGCCGAGATTTTCAGCCAAAAGATCAATGTCCACGCAGGCGTATCGGTAAAAAACTCCAGATCCAAACTCCTGAGTATTGAGATGTCCGGCCCCGCTTTCCTCCGCTTCCTCGCGCAAGTCATCCATAGCCGTAAACCAATCGATTTCAGAGTCAACTTTATGGGTGGTGATGACGTGGGCCACGGACGTGGCGGCTTCAACTTCATCAAGCAGCGTTGTCGAGGCCATGCGGCCAAACATGGCGATATCACTTGTAGGCAATCTTTCCAGCGAACCGAGTACTTCCTTTATTTTATTGATAATTTCCGTGTCATTTTTCTTGTCAACAGCCTCGCGTAACGCGCGCTCGATGATTGCCATTTCTTCTGATTCTAAGGGGATAATCTGAGTTGTTATACGACCATTTTTGTCTAGTTTTTTGTTTTTTATATCCTTTATGTCAGTCTTTCCTTCAAGCATAGCTGCCATGTATAATCCAATTTTTTCATATTTTTCACCTAGCTTCTTTATCATTTCGTCAATTGTTATGGTTGAGCGTAATGATGTTGCAATTCCGTTTGTTTTCCACATACGGCGAATTGCTCGTTTGATACATTGACTTGAAATCCTGATGCGACGAACCCCTCCGAAGACAGCGGATTTCTGCATGTTCATGTCGTCCCGGTTGAGGCATGATGGGCTGTGAGAAATGAGAACGTGCAGGTTGAGGAATTTCTTGTTCATGTGCGCACTCCTTTATTCTGCTTTGGAGGTGTAGAAATAATCCCGGAGGATGGCCTTTTTCCGGTTGTCGCTCCAGAAAAAGAGGCTTTGGCCGAAATCAGTCCAGTCGAGGGAGGTCTTCATTTGCCGCAGAATGCGCCGCAGATGGATGATATCCTGTGGGAATTCGGACTTGGCCATTTGGAATATGCGCATCTCGGCGATTTGATTGTCGTGCATGGCCCGGCCGAGAGGTTTTGCGCCCGGGGCGTGCGCGGCCCAGGGCAGGAGGAAAATGATACGTTTCCATTGATCGTTTGGCTTTACGCCTGGCGGGAGCAAACGATAGAAGGCCGGTAACCAGTCAAGATCCTCAGGTGCGGCGACCCGGCGGATATCCGCCTTGGATCCCGGTGACAACTGATCGAATGCTGTTTTGAGCTTCGCGAAGTCGATGTCAGTCACTGCAGGCCCTCCTTGATTTTCTTGAATTCCTTGCCCAGTGTGGCGCGGGTTACGGCTGTCTTTTTGAATGTTTCGGGTTTATGTGCGTACGGTTCGACAAGTTCGTCGAGGATGCTCAAGCTCAGATGAATGAACTTTGCGGACATTTCCTGTTGCGCGTGGTCAAAGCTGTCCCAATTCAACTCACGCAGCATGGCATGAATATATTCTTCGGAGCGGTCGTAAAACAGACGTATGGCTTCCAAGTGCAGGCTGGGCGCTCCAAGGGCTTTCCCAAGGCCATAGACTTTTTTCCGGAAAACATCTCGGATGGTCAGAGCGATGTTCAGGAGAGCTATGAGGTCATCGGTATGCTCACCCCACCCGGCGGGTAGTGGAACCAAGTCGTGACGGCGTTCGAGAATCGATGCTTGATCGGCTACGTACCCGCCAAGTATAAGTATAATGTTTGATGTGCTATCTATAGTCTTGTAATGTAAAACGCAAGGAGCTGCCTCGTATTCTTTGTTGTTCAGCAAAATGCTCGGGATGTATGTCCATGCTGGTTGCAAATATGAATATGATAAATATTTCCATTTTTCTTTTGTAAATTTCTTTGGAGTATGCGGGTGCGGCCATGCATTGTCATCGAATGTATATTTAAATTTATTTTTTAAGAAATTATTGCTATATCTATTACAAAAAATTCCGCAAATATCGCACGACGTGTTGCCATCATGCCACAGAATCTGAATACTTGATGGTTGCCAGAAAAGGCCACGAAGAAGTCCAATGTCTGTTGATTGGTATCTATGGTTTTCTTCGATATGCTGAATCCATGTCGGGGCGTCCTTGGTTTTTTGGTTAGGTGGCATGAGTCGTTGTAAATATTTTTTGTTTATTATGTTTTTCCAAATACATTTTCTTGTGTTATGGTTATGTACCAAACTCGTAAGTGGAGATTTTCCACGTAATGGGTCCTTGAATCCTCCTCCAAAACCTGTTGCGCATGAAGCTTGCTGAAATAGTCCTATGGCAATGCAGGATGGACAAACATGCATTACGTCATGCGGAGTATTAAAAAGCCAGGCAGTTCCATCTCCAGCCGGCAAACCTGGGAATAGTTTTTGAATGCTTGTTGTCTTTTTTGCTAAAACACCTAATCGTTGCATGAACGGTTGTTCGGGGTGGTCAACAACGAACATATCCAAAAACGGTGCAGCCGCATGATCGTAGATATCTGGCGAAAGCGGCGACTGGAGGCGCTGAACGAATTCATTTTCATCCTTGGGTGCAAGCATGACCTGTGTCAGGCAGATAGCCAGTTGCAGGGCCGCCAATTCCAGGTCATCCCGGCGTAGGGAGATTGTAAATGGCCCTGGAGAACAAAGAAGCTCCTTTAATGAAACGTGCTTTCGAGTGGCGTCGTGATCAACGACGGGAATCCATGGGTCGATTATAAGATTCATGATTCTTCCCTCCAAAGCCCGAAGATTGGGTCGTAATGCAGGGTCACTCCATTTTCCAATTCGCTTGCCCATTGTCCATCTTTCTGTGCCACGACAGGCAGCAGATGGAAACCTTTTTCCAGTGGAACAGAATGAAGCCATTTCCCCCAGGAAGCCGGAACGGGTATGGCGCACAGGTGAGTCGCTTCCTGGGTGTGCATCCCAAGACGTTTCAATGCGGCCAATGGCGTTCCATCCTTATCCAGCAACCTGCCGCCGGAATGAGGGAGGATTGAGAGTGACATCTCGCCAGATCGGGTGAGTTGCGCCGCATTCTGGTCCGTGTCTGGGAATTCCGTCGAGGCCACAGCGAGGCATTGGGCTGCGAAACGTTTGCCCGCCTGCTCGTCGCGCCATGCTCCATGGTTGGCGAAGATTTCGTCAGGTTCACCCTTCATCCGTGCGTCCGAGTAGACAGCCTCGATCCATTTTCGATAGGCGTCAGGAAAGACGATGCGCTTCGAGACCTCCAGAAGCCGTTGTGTGCGCCATAGCAGACTTGGGGATGCGTATATGCAGGCGTGTACCCCATAATCTGTTTCACTTGGGCAGAGAACGAGGCAGTTAGGTACAAGATCGTTTTCATGGAGGTGCTTGTATCGGTGCAGACGCCCAATCCTTTGAAACAAAAGATCTACGGGACATATTTGGGTGACGAGGTAGTCAAAATCAAGGTTAAGGCTCTGCTCCACGACCTGGGTTGCGACAAGGATGCGGCCGGTCACTGAGTTGCGGTTTTTGCCGTAAGTTTTGAGCACGAACTGCTCAATGGTGTCTCTGTTATGGAAAGCGAATCGGGAGTGGAAAATATCAACCGGGATATCGGGAGTTATCCTTTTTAATGCTCTGGCCACACGCTGGGCATGGTCCACCACATTGACCACGATGGCGACGCACTGGCCTTCATACGCTCTGCGGAGGACATCTTCCACGATGAAGTTATCGGGAAAGGCTTCCGAAGTTATCCGGGTATTGACCTCGACGATGCGTTTTTCGGGGAAATGCTCTGGTTTCAACTCAAGATTGGTTACAACGCCATGGTGAACTCGTGTCAATAGGGGATATGTCTCTGCGATGTCGTCTTCGATGCCGCCCCAAATTCTGATCAGTTCTTGCCGTCGACGGGAGTCAAGTGTGGCGGACAATAAGATGGCGTTGCCGCATACCTCCCTCTGAGATTCAAGAACATATTTCAATAATCCATTCATATAGCTGTCATAAGCGTGAATTTCATCAATGATAAGGACAGAGCGCCCGATTCCAAACCGACGAACGAAATGATGTCGAACTGGAAGTGTGGAGATGAGAACTTGGTCAATAGTGCATACCCCAATCTGGCCTAGAAAAACGCGTTTACGGCTTTGCGCTATCCACTGTGAGCATTGAACGCGAGCATCATGCGCATCCAGTCCTGTCCCTGCTTTGATGAGGGCTTTAAGTCGGTGCGAGAATCTGGACTTCCCATGAGCCAAAACCACATTGACACCATCATGGAAAAGGAGTGGGGCGACTTTCTCAAGGCGCTCCAAGAGGGCGTTGGATGTCGCCTGGGTTGGCAGGGCGAAGATGATCGAATCGGCTTTGTCTTCAGCGAGGAGATAAGAGGCCAAAGCCAGGGCGGCTTCGGTTTTGCCCGAACCGGTAGGCGCTTCAATAATGTGCAGCCCTTCGGCATGGCTTGCGTTCCCAGGATCCAGGGTCTGGACGCCGCGGGGCGTGAGTTCGGGAAACATGCCGTTCATCCCGGTCGTACGCCTTTTTTCAATGATGAGGCCGACAGAAACCAAGGCTTGATGAGCGTCTTGTTTGCGTTGCTCATAGTATTTGATCGGGGTTGAGTTTTCCGGCAAGGCTGGGAACAAAACCTCGTTGGACCCAATCCAATCGCAAACAGAACAGAACCCGGCAAACGTATGCGGGGGGGCATGTCTACAGTCCGCCAGAGTTAGCCCATTGGGCTTTAAAAATAATGCGTTTGCAATTTCAATCAGGTTGTTACGGTAGTCTCGGTCTTCTTCTTTATTTGTTGGGTGAATAGTGTTGCCTGGACGTGCTTGCGAAGGGTCGACTCTGCTACCATGATGTGAGCAAGCGGCAAGCATCCATTTTATTCTGTCATCAGTGTCATATTCAATGCTCAGATCGTTTTTGAACCAGTATAGTCCGCCGCCGCCATGGTCATAGTGGCTGACATCAAGGCGAGGAGTTTTGGCATGTGGACGGAGAACTCTGGCAAGTTCAGGAGCTTTGAATTGAAAACGAGTATCAGCCTTTCCAATGTCATGTAGAAACAGAAAAAATAAGGTGAATGCTAGGATTTCGATTTGCACATTTGTCGTTGCGGTGCATATCAGGCTCTGCACGATAGCGTTGCTGCCAGAGATCCAAGCCTGCCCTACAGCGGCGACATCTAGCCCGTGCATCCAGATATCCCGCCAGCTTTTATCTGGATAAGTTTTTGCCCAGTATCTCATGCTTGCTTAGTGGGTCGCAAAAATTAAGGATGCTATGCGCAGCGCGTCCTAATGGCGCTAGTGTATATATAGTTATCTATTAATGGCAAGTGTAAACGGACAGGTCGATATTGATCATTTGGCTGGAGTCATTGCTGTTTCGTCGTCAACTGGATTGCGCTGTCCTTGCGATTTGATCTGGCCGCCCCTGAAGCCCTATTGGGCGTCTTCACACGTGGCCGCATCCGGGTCCCCTGGTTCGGACTGTGGCGGAATGCCGTCGGGCGCTACTGACTCCGGGAACGATCGGCCTGGCCCGGGCCATGGAGCTTCCGGCCGCCTGCCGTTCCCCGTATTCACGCGCGTCGTGCGTCGATGCGGCAGAGCAGCCGCGCCACCAGGGGGCCCGTGAGCACCACCGCGAAAAGCCGCAGGGTCTGCTGCGCCATGACGAAGGGAACGTCGCAGCCGCTGCCCACGGCGATGACCACCACCGAGTCGAGGCCTCCGGGGCTGGTGGCCAGGTAGGCGCTCAGAGGATCCACATCGAGCCAGGCGGTCAGCATCCAGGCCGCGATGCCGCACAGGGCGATGAGCAGAGAGGTGGCCAGCAACAGGTGGGGGATGGCCCGCAGGGCGTGGCGCACCGTGTGGGGCGTGAAACGCAGGCCGATGTACCAGCCAAGGCAGGCATATGTGGCCCAGAGCAGCCAGGCGGGCAGGGTGATGCGCATCAGGCCGCTGGCGTTGAGCGTTGCGGCGATGAGCATCGGCAGCAGCATGGCCCCGGCCGGCACGCGCAGCCGGCCGGCCAGGAGCATGCCGCCGGCGATGACGAGCAAGGTCAGCGCCAGGGGGCCGAGGGGGGCGTCCAGGCCGAGGGACAGGGCGCGGTGGGCGGGAGGCTCGACCGTATGGCCGAGCAGAAGGCGCGAGACGCCCGAGGCGGTCAGCACCACCACGAACATCCGCAGGTACTGCATGAAGGCCACCATGCGCGCGTCCGCGCCGTAGGACTCGGCCATGACCGACATGGCCGCGGCCCCCCCCGGCGAGGCGCCCCAGGCGGCGGTGGAGCCGGGCAGGGTGCCCCAGCGGATGAGCGCCAGTCCCACGATCGCGCCGGAGACGATGATGTGGACGATGGTGACGAGCATGGGCAGCCACTGGTGGCCCAGGGTGGAGAGGGTGGAGGGGGTGATGGTCACGGCCACCAGACAGCCGATGACGGCCTGGGCGGCGGCGAAGGCCCTGCGGGGCACCGCCAGGGTGGCGCCGCCAAGGGCGAACGCCATGCCGGCGATCATGGGGCCGAGCAGCATGGCGGCCGGGAAGGCGGCCCATGCCAGCAGGGAGGCCAGCAGGCTGGAAACGAGAATCAGCGCGGTCCATAGGCCCGCGCGTCGAAAAAGGGACATGCGGCGCTCCGGAATCCGGGTCGCCCCATGGGATCATCCATAGCAAGGCCCGGTGCGGCGCATCCTACGTGCGGCAGGCCGGGATATGCAAGTGCCCGGACTGCCGGCTGCTATGGGAGAAGGAGGCGGCTTCGAGGTGCCTCCCGCCTTTTTCATGAAAAACCGGGCGCGACATCTTCCCTTGCAGCTAACGCATCGTGCGGTTCGGCCGGATCATGCGGCAATCCCGGCCGCGACCGTCTGCACCGTGTCGGTATCATCCTCGGAGAGAACCTGTTGCATATCCAGAATGATGATGAAATGGGCGTCCCTTTTGCCCATGCCCTTGATGCAGCGGGCATCGATTCTCGTCCCCATGCGGGGCGGCGGATCGATCTGATCGGGCCGGAGTTCCACCACCTCCTGGACCGAGTCGGCAAGGAATCCTACGGCCATGTTTTCCGAGTCGAGATTGAGTTCGCAAATGATCACGCAGGTATTCACCGTCATCTCCGTCCGGGACATGTTGAAGGAGAGACGCAGATCCACGACGGGTACGGCTTTTCCCCGGACATTGATGACGCCCCGGATGCATTCCGGAAGCATGGGGATGGTGGTGATATTGGTATCGTCCAGGATTTCCTTGACCCAGGCGATATCGATGGCGAAGAGTTCATCACTGAGTGTGAACGTCAGGTACTGGTTGAGTTCCGAAAGCTCGGTTGCGGACATTGCTCCTCCCGCTGCTTAAAACCGTTCGAACTTTTCATCTTCCTGGCCATCGAGCACGACATGGATGCCGGCCTTCCCCGTCACGTTTTGACCTGGGCCCGCGGGGTGGGGCTGTGGCTGCATGGAGAGCGCCTTGGGGGATTTCTTGCGCCTGGTCGCGCCTGTCCCGTCGATTTTGAAAAACGACAGGCCCCTTGCATCTGTTCGGCCTGGCCTGAGAGTTCCTCGGACGTGGAGGCCATTTCCTCCGAAGCCGAGGCGTTTTGCTGCACCACCTGGTCAAGCTGCTGGATGGCCTTATTGATCTGTGCCGCGCCCGCGTTTTGCTCGACGCTGGCGGCGGCGATTTCCTGAACCAGTTCGGCGGTTTTTTCGATGTCCGGGACCATCTTGGTCAGCATGGCCCCGGCCCTTTCGGCGATATCGACGCTCGAAGCCGACAATTCACTGATTTCCGCAGCCGCGGCGCCGCTGCGCTCAGCCAATTTGCGCACTTCCGCCGCCACCACGGCAAACCCCTTGCCGTGCTCGCCGGCCCGGGCGGCCTCGATAGCGGCGTTAAGGGCCAGCAGATTGGTCTGCCGCGCGATTTCCTCAATGATGGAGATCTTCTCGGCAATGTGCTTCATGGCCTGGACGGCCTTGATGACGGCCTCCCCTCCCTCGCGCGCATCGGCCGCCGCCTTGAGGGCGATCTGCTGGGTTTGCTGCGCGTTATCCGAACTCTGTTGGATATTCGAGGTCATTTCCTCCATGGACGAGGAGACTTCCTCGATGCTCGCGGCCTGTTCAGTGGCTCCCTGGGAAAGGCTCTGGGCGGAGGATGACAGTTCCTCGCTGCCGGAGGCCACGTTTTCAGAAGCGGATTGAACCTCAGCCACCACGTCCCGCAGTCGATTGACCATGTCGTTGAGGGCGCCGGCCAGAATGCCGATCTCATCCTTTTGATCGATGCTGAGGGTCTTTGTGAAATCTCCCCCCGCCATGGCCTTGGCGAACGCGACGCCCTGGATGACGGGTCGGGTAATGGCCCGGGTCAAAAGCACGGCGGTGACGGCGCCAAGAACAAGGGCTATGATCAACCCGACGATCATGATGGTCGTGGCGCTCATGAGGTCGGCGGAGGCCTCTTCGGACATGCCCTGGGTCTGCTCCAGGGCGGCCGAGGCGGTATTCTGGGCGGCCAGGCGAAGCTCCCGGCCCGCTTCCTCGCGTTTTTTGGCGATGTCGGTCAGGGACTGATAATTGGCGGCCAGTTCTCCGAGGCCTTTCTTGTAGGTATCGGCGGCCTCGCGGATCGCGGCGAGCTGCTTGACGTTGGCGTCGACCCGGGTCACGGCTCGCAGATTGGAAAAGGGCTCGTCGATCTTGGCGAAGAGGCCCAGGGAGGAATCCATGAGCGCGACATCGCGGGTGGCCATGGCCTTCCACACGTTCGCCCTCAGGTCGCTGTTGAGAAAGATGATCTCGCTGGCCCAGTTGATTTTTTGCTGGCGCTCCTTGAGTTTTTCCGCGCCCGCGCCCTCGGCGATCTCCTTTTGCATGGCCTCGTTCTGGGAAATCAGAAAATCGTCGCAATTTTTCTGAAAGACTTCCGCGGCCTTGCCCATGGCGGCCACAAGCCGGGCGTTGTCGGTCAACCCCGCGTCCGTGGCCGTGGCCTGTTTGATGTAGTCCTCGAACGTGGACTTGGCGATCCCCACGTTTTCCTTGAGTTTGACCAGCCTCACGAACTTCTCGGCATGCGCCGCCGCATCGGCGATGCATTTCTTGACGGCGTCGAGTTCCTTGAGCCCTTCGGTCTTGAAGTGTTCCATGCCTGAATAGGCATAGCCGCGCCAGGCGTACATGGTCAGTTGGGCGTGCCGTTCGAGATCATTGGCCGTTGCAACCTCGGGGACGTACTCCTGGGCCAGTCGCTCCGTGCCATGGCTGACCGTCGTCATCTGGACGATGGCCATGCCCCCGAGAACGCTCGCAAGAAGAATCAGGATCCCGAATCCAAGGCCAATTTTCACGCCGAGCTTCAAGTTTTTCATTCCAACACCCCTTTATGTTAAGACGAAAGTAGGTGGCCAAACGTAACGTTACTGCCGGAATAAACGCAGTGAGCACGATTTAAGAGGAGCCAGGATTCGACTTCCCTCCAAAGTGTCCCGGCCGTGTAAAAAAGAGACAACGGTCGCAAACGAAAATCGTAACAGTTATCATAGCCATCTGGATGGATTCCGGGGTCAACTCGGAAGAATGGCAATTTCGGCTTCATCACACCAGAGCATTGTTTTCGGCTATGGAACTAGAATGGTTTGTTTTTTTGTATCAATGCTCCAATCCAGAACCCCGTCTTCTGCTCCATCAAGAGTGAATCGCCATTGATGTTCGCTTTCTTCCAGTGCGTCGCGAGCCTCCTTCAACTCGGCGCCGTTAAATCCAAAATGAACGACCTTCTCGATTCGCCCAAAGGCATTTTTAATGGGGACACTTTTTACAATCCAATGTTGACCCGTCTGAGTGCTATACATTCCTTTTTGTACCTGGCCTGTTTTCAGGGCGAGTTTTACTGTACAATGTGTGCATGGCCGTTCTTTGGCATTGATTACGGAGTAGCATTTTTTGCCCAATGCTTGGTTCAATGGGCATGAAAGATGTTCTTGAATCGCTGGGCTTGCCCACAGCAGATTGTAATTCGAATCTATATGCACGATGACTACATCTTTAAGATTTGAAAGAATGATGTCTTTTTCGGCTCCAGCTAAAATCATCTCGTAGTGAATTCGTTTAGTTTTTTTTAAGTCATCTTGTAGAGAGCGGTTGAGGATTTCAAGTTCGCTTTTTCTTTGCTCAAGTTTGATTGTATATGAGTCAATCTTACGACCTTTGGCATCTTCTTGTTCCAAGCTGTAGAGGAAATCACGAAATATCGAGGGATGGTCTTTGATTTTTTGCGCAAGGCGTTCAGATACCTTGCCACCCAGGGCCAGGAGGAACTCTTCGTCCTCACCCAAGTCTCGGGCCAAGGCGATGATGCGTTTATCAGACAACGGGGCGTGCTCACCACGTTCAAGCTTGCTGAGATAAGAATGGTGGATGCCGATACGTCGAGCAACGGCTCGAATGGAATAGCCATCATGCTTCTCGCAAAGCTCTGAGCGGCGTTTCCTCAGATAACTTCCTAATGCGGACATATGGCTATAATGAGGTAGCCACGGACGGAGTGACAAGTCTCCATATACCCCACATCAAAAAAATTCGCTCCTTCCGATCGTTCCGTGGACAGCCATCCGGTTTCGTCCAGCCTCGGAAACCGATTGTAAATGACGTGGGCCTGTATTCGAGGAGCGCGGGGTTGGAGGCAGTCTGGTTTGTCGAGACTGTGGAGGGAGGATGGGGAGAGAAGAAGGGTGTGTTGAAGATATAAAAAAATCAGTGAGTTATCTTGTGCCCCGGGCAACCGGGTTTTTCTCCACAATGTTCCGTCCGGCCTGTCTTTGGGCGGAATCCGGCGCAAGAACGCGGCGTTCGTCGCGGTGGATATCTTGATCCCTTCGTTAATACCGCCTGAGTGTCCAGGCGCGGGCTCGTTGTGCGGGGATGTCGCAGACGCCGGGAACGGGCGGCCCGGCTCGCGGGCGATGGCGCATTCGCCAATGAGGCGGCCCTGGAGGGCTGGAAAAACCGTGTGCGCGATCTATGTGATTACGTGCTACGCGGCGGCGAGAGGCTCATTTTTTGCGCAGCATTGAGGCAATATCCAGCAGTGACGGCTTTGCTGCCGACGGATGGGACTGAACAGCAGCGAGTGCCGCTTGCGTATACGTCCTGTTTGGGCCATACTCGGTACCAGGAGGGAGAAGGCATATGCCGGATTATCCCATCATCCTCGGGGTCTATTCCCTTGGTGTGCAGACCGAAATCGGTATCGGCGACACGTCGGGAAAACATCAGTCCGTGACCTATTGGTACGCCCGCCAGCTCGATGCCGAACGGTTCGAAGTGCAACCATTAAACGTCTACCATGTGCCGTCAGGAGTGAAAAGCGAGCTCACGGCGGGGGAGTTCCTGATCAATTATACCCCGGAGCCGGCCTATTACAAGAATAATACTGTCCCGGCGCTGGAGAGCCTGGCTAAAAAGATCGAGAAGGGCGAGGCGTACTTTTCCATGGGGAACCTGGACGAGGCCGAAAAACAGTTCGTCAAGGCGTTGATGATCGACGATCTCAATGTCAAGGCCAACTATGGCCTGGGCAAGGTGGCTTCGGAAAAGAAGGACTATGTGCGGCTCAAAAAGGTCCTGGGCACCCTTTTGCATCTGGATGAGGCCTTTTCCCAGGAATATCGGGAACAGTTCAACAGTTTCGGCATCATCCTGCGCAAGAACAAGAATTACGACGAGGCCCTGACTTTTTATGGCCGCGCCCTGGAACTGAACGCCATGGACGAGAACGTGCATTTCAACATGGCCCGGGCCTATTATGAAAAACAGGCCACGGATGAATGCCTGCACCACCTCAACGTGGCCCTGGCCATCAATCCCGGCTTCGTCGAGGCCCGCAAGTTTCTGGACTACGCCATGAAGCGGATGGGAAGCCCCAATGCGTGATTTCCCCCGGCGCGGACGCGAAGGCCCGGCCCCGGCCGGAACGCGCCGGCCGGCCAGGCGGCTTTTGTCCGGTTCACAGGAAGGCGCTTAAGGTCTTTTCGGCCTGGGCCTCGAAGTCGGCGAGAAGCGCCGGCAGCTTTTCCGGGACGATGCCTGTGAGTTCCCAGGCCTTCGGTTCGAACGGCGGCAGGACATACAGGTTCCCCGAGGCGATCTCCATGGCGTTGGCGAACAGGTCGGCCAGATGGAGAATGGCCGCCTGGGGCCGGCCCTCGGCCTGTAACGGGTCATGATGGTTGTTGATGACGTCGCACAGGGCCGGGGGAAAGCTCCAGTGCGCGAGCAGGTGGCGGCTGACGTCCGTGTGGATGTAGGAAAAGGTGGTGCGTTCGGCCTCGACCTGAGGGACCCGGTTCTCCCTGGCGTAGAGCAGGGCGTCGGTGGAGGCGTAGGGCATCTTCTTGAACAGGATGAGCCGGCCCACGTCGTGCAGCAGCCCCTCCACGAAAAAACGCTCGGCATGGTTCACACCGGCCGCCGCGGCCAGAAGCTTGGCCAGAAGACCGCAGGATACGGCGTGCCGCCAGAACGACCGCATATCCACCAGTTCGCGGGGGATTCCCTTGAAATAATTGATGGCCGTCACGCCCAGGGCCAGGGTCGTGATCTGATCCATGCCGATCAGGGCCACGGCCCGGTCGATGGTCTCCACGGTACCGGAAAAGGCGTACAACGGGCTGTTGGCCAGCCGCAAAAGCTTGGCCGACAGGCTCACGTCGCGGCTGATCAGGCTGGTGATCCGGGGCACCGAGGAGCGGGGGGAGTCCATCTCCTCCTTGAGCCGGAAATAGACGTCCGGAAACGAGGCCAGTTCCGTTTCGTGGGCCGCGAGCTTGGCCGGGGCCGCGATCTCCATGGGCATGACGTCCGCGAGGTGCTCGACGTTGACCGCCCGACGTTCGTCCAGGGAGGGTAGTCCCTCGCCTCCGTCCAGCTTTCGGGCCACGGCCTCGGTCACATGGCGGTAGAGGGTCAGGATCACCGGGTGGTCCGGATCAAGAAAGGCGAAGAAGTCGCGGACATATTCGGCGGCCTCCGCGATCGCTGCCGGCCCCCCGGCCGCGTTCGCGATATCCACGGCATCCAGCCCAAGCCCCATAAACAGTTTCAGATGCCACTTTTCCAGCTTCTGCCCGGCGGCGAGCAGGAGCCGGCCGTCGGGACTTTTTATGTCCGAGGCCGCGATCATTCCGGGCGTTACGGCGTTGATGGATATGCGCGACATGCTGGTCCGCCTTGGTTCAGATTTTCTGGTAGGCCACGGCCCCGGAGATGAATTTCGGGCGAAACGCCGAGCTGATTTTGTGCAGGGTTTCCGAGTGGCCAAGCACCAAAAATCCCCCAGGTGCGAGGTTTTCGTAAAACGAACCGACCACTTTTTTCTTCATGACGTCATCGAAGTAGATGATCACGTTGCGGCAGAACACCACGTGGGACCTGGGAATGCGCTTCACGGCCAGGACGTCGTTGAGGTTGAGCACCGAAAACGTGGTCAGGGCGGCCACGGATGGCGTGACCTTGAGTCCGTCGCCGAGGGAGGTGAAATATTTCTTTTTGATCGCCTCGGGGGTGGTCTTGAAGGAATAGTCCGAGAAGACGCCGGCTTTGGCCTTGGCGATCATGGCCGGGGAGAGGTCGCAGCCGGTGATCTGGATCTTCCAGCGCTTGATGTCCGGGCCGAGTTCCTCGTGCAGCATGATCGACAGGGTGTAGGGCTCTTCCCCCGAGGAGCAGCCCGCCGACCAGATGTTGATCTCCAGACGGTTGGCCTTGCGTTGCGCGGCCAGGAGCGGCTGCAGGATGTGGGCCTTGAATCCGTCGAGCTGCTTGATGTCCCGGTACAGGCTGGTTTCATTGGTGGTCACCAGCTCGTAGACCATCTGCATCTCGCGGTCGCGGCCGGGATCGTGGCGCAGAAGCCGCAGGTAGTCGCCGAAGCTCTTCAGTCCAAGTTCGTTCAAACGCTTTCCGAAGCGGTTTTCGAACAGGTACTTGCGTTTTTCGTCGACCCAGATGCCGCATTTGGCATAGATGAAGTCCCGAAGCTCCCGGAACTCGTCATCGGTGATGGCCGCTGTGCGCCGAAGCAGGAGCGGGCTTGTGGAGGACAGGGATATGGTCATGTGTTCGGTGACATGCGAAATTTTGCATTGATAACAGGGGGCGCCGGAGATGACAAGCCGGGCCGGGTCTGCATGTTCATGTCGGTGCGGCGTTCGTGAGGACTTTTCAGCGCCGGCGCGAAAAGCCTTGCCGGGCGTGGCGCAACCATACGCCTTCGCGGGTGCAAAAAGCTTTTCGATGATTCTACTCTGGTCTTTTTTGGGGACATATGCAACGCTTTTCAAACGACTTGCACAATATTTCCGGGTGCTGGCGGTGTTGTGCCCGCGCCTCGCGAACCGCGCCGCCACGGGAAAAGAGGAGGGATCATGAAAAGTTATCGCAGGGAACTCTGGTTCAATATTCCCTCCAGGCGGGGGTTCGTGAACATCACCGGCGAGGTGGAGGACTGCCTGCGCGAGTCCGGCATCCGCGAGGGCCTGTGTCTGGTCAACGCCATGCACATCACGGCCTCGGTGTTCATCAATGATGACGAATCGGGCCTGCATCACGACTATGAGGTCTGGCTGGAGCGTCTCGCCCCACACGAGCCCGTGGCCCAGTACCGCCATAATGTGGGCGAGGACAACGCCGACGCGCACATGAAGCGCCAGATCATGGGCCGGGAGGTGGTGGTGGCCATCACCGGAGGGCGTCTGGATTTCGGGACCTGGGAGCGTATTTTCTACGGCGAATTCGACGGCAGGCGGAAAAAACGGGTGCTGGTCAAGATCATCGGGGAATAGCCGGCCGGGGTCCGGGCAGGCCCCGGCGCGTTCCGGCCCGAGGTCCGCCTTGCCCTTCATGCGGAATTTTGGAAGTATGCGGACACTGTCGGGATATTCGGCCACCTTTTTCCAGGGAACCTTCCATGCAACTGACCACGAGAAGCCGGTACGGACTGCGCATGCTTCTGGACATTGCCATAAACGGGGCGAGCGGCCCCGTACGTATCCAGGACATTGCCGAGCGGTGCAAGATTTCCGTGAAATACCTGGAACAACTCATCCGGGAACTCAAGAAGGGCGGGTTCATCCGCAGCAAGCGCGGCCCCAGGGGCGGCCATGTGCTGGACAAGACTCCCTCGGAGATCAGGATCGGCGATGTGGTGCGCATCCTGGAGGGACGGCCGGGCCTGACCGAATGCGTCATGGACGAGAGCATCTGTCCCATTTCATCGGACTGCGTGACCCGGCGTATCTGGGAGAGGGCCACCCAGTCCGTGTTTCGGGAGCTCGATTCCATTTCGCTGGAGAATATGCTCGATCAGGCCAGAGAGTCCAAGATGTCGGGATTTCCCTGCTGTTGAGCCGGCAGCCGCCGTCCCTATTTTTTCGTTTTCGCCTGGTCGGCCACGGCCTGGATGCTTTTGGCGATGGCCTCGGGGTCGCCCAGATAGAAGTGGCGTATCGGCCGCATGTCCTTGTCCAGTTCGTAGACCAGGGGCACTCCGGTGGGGATGTTCACCCCGGCGATGTCCGCGTCGCTTACGTCGTCGAGGTATTTGACCATGGCCCGCATGGAGTTGCCGTGGGCCGCGATCAGGACGCGCCGGCCGGCCTGGACGCGCGGGGCCACCTCCTCGAACCAGCAGGGCAGGACCCGGGCCACGGTGTCCTTCAGGCATTCGGTCAGGGGCAGTTCGGACTCGGAGAGTCCGGCGTAGCGCCGGTCCAGGCCGGGATGGCGCGGGTCGCCCGGGGCCAGCGCCGGAGGCGGCACGTCGTAGCTGCGCCGCCAGGAAAACACCTGGGCCTCGCCGTACTTCTCGGTCATCTCGGCCTTGTTTAGGCCCTGAAGCGCCCCGTAATGCCGTTCGTTCAGGCGCCAGAACTTGAAAACCGGCAGCCACATGCGGTCCATGCCCTCAAGCACGATGTCCAGGGTCTTGATCGCCCTCTTGAGCACCGACGTCAGGCAGACGTCGAAGTCGTAACCCTCCTTGACCAGTACCTCCGCCGCGCTTTTGGCCTCGGCCTCGCCCCTGGGCGACAGCCCCACGTCGGTCCAGCCCGTGAACCGGTTTTCCAGGTTCCACTGGCTCTCCCCATGCCGTACCAGTACGAGGGTGTGCATGACGTCTCCTCCCGGGGCTGCCGCCCCGGACCCCGCCCGGGG
>JBMONM010000033.1:0-2505 GCA_049324675.1 Thermodesulfobacteriota bacterium | reverse complement strand
GAACTCGGGCTTCGCCCTCAGACAGTCCTCGCGCCTGTTCCGGCCTGCTCCCCGGTGCTCGGCTGCGTAACAAGGGGGAAAATCAACGGATAATTTCCCCGCCCGATTAGGCAGAAAATCACAGTTCCTTCACTTCCCAGGGGAGGCCGTGGACATTGAGCGCCGCCATGAAGGGGTCCGGATCGAGCTGCTCCATGTTGAAGACGCCCTTGTCCCGCCAGGCGTTGGTCACCATCATCATGGCCCCGATCATGGCGGGCACGCCGGTGGTGTAGGAGATCGCCTGGGAGCCCACCTCGGCGTAGCACTCCTCGTGGTCGCAGACGTTGTAGATGTAGATCTTGCGCGGCTTGCCGTCCTTGATCCCCTCGATGACGTTGCCGATGCAGGTCTTGCCCTTGGTCCGCGGCCCCAGCGATGCCGGGTCGGGCAGCAGGGCCTTGAGGAACTGGAGGGGGACAATCTCCCGCCCCTCGAACATCACCGGCGCAATACTGGTCATGCCCACGTTCTGCAGCACCTCCAGGTGCTTGAGGTAGTTGTCGGAAAAGGTCATCCAGAAACGGATCCGCTTCAATCCCTTGATGTTCTTGACCAGGGATTCCAATTCCTCGTGGTACATGAGGTAGGCATTCTTGGGACCGATCCGCGGGAAGTCGAAGGACTGCTTCACGGAGAGAGGATCGGTCTCCAGCCACTGACCGTTCTCCCAGTACTTGCCTCGGGCCGTGACCTCGCGGATGTTGATCTCCGGGTTGAAGTTGGTGGCAAAGGGGTGGCCGTGGTCGCCGGCATTGGCGTCCAGGATGTCCACGGAGTGGATCTCGTCGAAGTAGTGCTTCGCCGCGTAGGCGCAGTAGACATTGGTCACGCCCGGGTCGAAGCCGCTGCCCAAAAGGGCCATGAGCCCCTGGGCCCTGAACTTCTCATGGTAGGGCCACTGCCAGGTGTAGCTGAACTTCGCCTCGTCAGGCGGCTCGTAGTTGGCGGTATCGAGGTAGTCCACCCCGGCGGCGAGGCAGGCGTCCATGATGGGCAGATCCTGGTACGGCAGGGCCACGTTCACCACCAGGGCGGGTTTGACCCGGTTGATGAGGGCCGTCATCGCGGCGACGTTGTCGGCATCCACCGCCGCCACCTCGATGTCGCGGCCGGTGCGCTGCTTCACGGAGTCACGGATCGCCTCGCATTTCGAGACGGTGCGGCTCGCGAGCACGATCTCGGAAAAAACCTCCGGCACCTGGGCGCACTTGTGGACCACCACGCTGCCAACCCCGCCTGCACCAACGATCAATACCTTGCTCATTTTCTCTCCCTCTTCTGCTTGACGCATACCTTCCCGTATGCTATAACGCGCTCGCTTGACCGGTTTTCACCGGGCCGTTAGCTCAACTGGTAGAGCAACTGACTCTTAATCAGTAGGTTTGGGGTTCGAGCCCCCGACGGCCCACCAGAGAGTCCCAAGGGATTGTCGCAAGACAATCCCTTTTTTTTGTTTCCGCCGGCCATCCTTTTTCCATACCCCACCAGGGCGCATCTGTCAAAAGGCGGCAGGGCATTGCCTTATATATTTTCAGGGGAAAAAAGCAACAAAAAATCCCCGGCCGGGGTAGAATGACGGCATGGAGCCCGACGCCAGAGCCAGCGCCAGCCACAGGCCGGAGATCATCCTCATCGCCGCCATGGCGAAAAACCGGGTGATCGGCAAGGGAAACGCCATCCCCTGGCATGTCCCCGAGGAGCAGCAGCGCTTCAAGGAGATCACCATGGGCCACACCCTGGTCATGGGCCGCAAGACCCACGAATCCATCGGCCGGCCATTGCCGGGCCGGAGAACCATCGTCATCAGCAGACAACGGGATTTCACGGCCCCCGGCTGCACCGTGGTCCAAAGCCTCGAAGAGGCCCTGGAACAGGGCCGGGAAAGCGACAAGGTCTTCATCGCCGGCGGGGCCGAGATCTTCCGGCTGGCCCTGCCGCTGGCCGACGCCATCTATCTCTCCATCCTCCACCGGGAGGTGGCGGGCGAGATCCTCTTTCCGGAGTTCTCCGAGGCGGAGTTCCCGCTGGCCGAACAGCAGACGGTGGGCGGACCGAACCCCTACACCTTCGCCATCTACCGGCGCAGGCGGGATTAATCCACCGGGAAGAAATGCTCCTTCTCCGCCCCGCACTTGGGGCAGGCCCAATCCGCCGGCAGCTTGTCGAAGGGGGTGCCGGGGCCGACGCCGTGGTCGTCATCGCCTTCCGCCGGATCATAGACATAGCCGCAGGGGCATTCGTACTTCTGCATGGCTCGCGCTCCTTGTTCTTCAGGTTGTGCCGGAACAGGCCGGCCGATTCCGTGCCGCTCGCATAACAGTCCGTTGAAAAACCATCCCTGGCTTTTGCAACTGTCGGTTGGCCAAAGGCGCTTGGGCCAACCTCGCGAATTTTTCGGCCCTTTCGGGCCGGCAAAATCGTCAAGGGAAAAAGCGTCGTCGGCAGGGAGAGGCCCGGCCTGGC
>JBMONM010000032.1:0-2507 GCA_049324675.1 Thermodesulfobacteriota bacterium | reverse complement strand
GGCCCCAACGGTTCCGGAAAGACGTCCCTGCTCATGACGCTTATGGGCTTCGGGAACTATGCGATCACCAAGGGGCGTATCCTGTTTCGCGGCCAGGACATCACAAACGCCCCCATCTATGAACGGGCCAGGCTCGGCCTGGGCATGTCCTTCCAGCGTCCGCCCACCATCCATGGGCTGAAGACCCGCCATCTGGTGGCCATGTGTGGCCAGGGACGGGACGTCCCGGTGGAGGACCTGGCCAGACGGGTGAACATGGAGAGCTTTCTGGACCGGGACATCAATGCCGGTTTTTCCGGGGGCGAGATCAAGCGCTCGGAACTGTTGCAGCTTATGGCCCAGCAGCCTCATCTGCTGCTTTTCGACGAGCCGGAATCCGGCGTCGATCTGGAGAACATGAAGCTCATCGGCTCCACGGTGCGCGAACTGTTGACCGGGGTGAACTCTCCGCGGCCGGACAAGAGCATGAAGGAACTCAAGGAGATCAAGGCCCGGCATCGGATTTCGGGGCTGATCATCACCCATACCGGGTACATTTTGGAGTACATCAACGCCGACCGGGGACAGGTGCTCTACGACGGGCATCTGTGCTGTGAGGCCAATCCCAGGGACATTCTGGACCACATCAGCAAGTACGGCTACCAGGAATGCGTCCGCTGCCTGAAATAAACGGAGTTTGAACATGAAAGATATAGACCTTGGCGCTTTCGCCTTCAGCGGTGCGGTCCCGGGAGAGATTCCCGACCTGCGCTCCCTTGACGACGCCGACAAGACCGAAATGCTCATGTCCGGAGTGGACGTCAGCGGCAGGGGCAGGAGCGGCACCTACCTACAGATCGACCACGGCAAGGTGCATTGCCGCGCCTCCCAGCCCGGGGTCGAGATTCTGGACATAAAGGAGGCCCTGGCCAAATACGACGGGCTCCCGGGGTATTTCTGGACCCAGGTGGACCCGGACAAGGACGAATACACCCGTTCGGCCGCCGAGAATCTCCATGGAGGCTACTTCATCCGCACCGAGAAAGGGGCCAGGATCGCCGATCCGGTGCAGTCCTGCCTGTTTCTCAAAGGCGACATGGTCGGCCAGAACGTGCACAACGTGGTCATCGTGGAGGAGGACTCGGAACTGCACATCATCACCGGGTGTTCCGTGGCCCACGGCTCCAAGGGCGCGGCCCACCTGGGCATCTCCGAATTTTTCGTGAAAAAGAACGCCAAGCTGACCTTCACCATGATCCACAACTGGGCCGAGACCACGGTGGTCAGGCCGCGCACCGGGGGCATCGTGGAGGAGGGCGGCGTCTTTCTCAACAACTACGTGCTCTTGAAACCCGTGCACGACCTGCAGAGCTATCCCGCCATCACCCTCAACGGGCGCGGCGCGGTGGCCCGTTTCAACTCGGTCATCGTGGCCCCCAAGGGCTCCAAGGTGGATTCCGGGAGCAAGATACTGCTCAACGCCCCCGAAACCCGGGGCGAAATCATCTCCCGGACCATCGCCTCCGGCGGGACCATCATCGCCCGGGGCTATATCGGCGGGCACAGCGTTCCGGCCCGGGGGCACCTGGAATGCAAGGGCCTGATCCTGGGCGGTGGGATCATCCACGCCATTCCCGAACTTCTGGGCGCCCGCGACGGGGTGGAATTGTCCCATGAGGCCGCCGTGGGCAAGATCGCCCAGGAGGAGATCGAATATCTCATGGCCCGGGGCATGGACGAGGAGGAAGCCACCTCCACCATCGTGCGCGGATTTCTCAATGTGGACATCATGGGTCTGCCCGACGAGCTCAAGGAGGTCATCGACCGGACCATCCAGGAGACGGAAAAGGACATGTTCTAGTCGCTCGGCATCGCAACGCCGAGATTTTTGACGGGGCGTCCGGGATATGCTTCCCGGACGCCCCGTTGCGCGTGGCGCGTGCGGCTGGGTGGACGTGGGCTATTTCCCGGCCTCGAAGTAATCCGAAAGGTCGATTCCGGGGAAGGCGAAGATGCGGGGGGTGCACGTCCCGGACCGGATGAGCCGCAGCAGGCAGGGAATCTCGCGGCCGGGCCGAAGTCCGTATTTGTCCAGGAAACGGGGGCCGGGGTTCCAGCCGTTGGTCAGGGTCAGACGATGTGTCCGGCTTTCATCGGAGGCGACCACGGGCGGAAGCGGCCCGTCGGCCTTGAACGTGAAGGTCACGGTCATGCCCGGAAAGGGTTGCGCGGAAGTGGAGTCCGGGGTGACGGCCACAATGGTGGCCGTTCCCGGATGGTCGGTGTACGCGCAGGGGCCGCCGACCAGTGGGTTGCCTCCGATCCGGGCGGCGAGGGCCAAGGACGGGAAGGGGCCGCGGGCCGATGCGTTTACGGCCAGAAATGCGCCGGCCGCCACGATGAGCGCCTTGCGGAGAAAGGACATGGTCGGCCTCATGATTCCGGTTGCGCGGTCGTCAGCCGCAGGTACAAATCCCCTTTGAGGGAAGCCAGACGTCGGCCCATGCCGCGAAGCCGTATGGGCCTGC
>JBMONM010000031.1:0-21775 GCA_049324675.1 Thermodesulfobacteriota bacterium | reverse complement strand
CGCCTACCAGACGGCCTCGGGCGACGTCTATTTCCGGGTCCGGTCCTTCCCCGGGTACGGCAAGCTTTCGGGCCGGGATGTGGAGGACCTGCGCTCCGGGGCCCGGGTCGCGCCCGGCGAGGAAAAGGAGGACCCGCTCGATTTCGCCCTGTGGAAGGCGGCCAAGCCCGGCGAGCCCATGTGGGACAGCCCCTTCGGCCAGGGCCGCCCGGGCTGGCACCTGGAGTGCTCGGCCATGAGCGAGGGACTTCTGGACCTGCCCCTGGACATCCACGGCGGCGGCCAGGACCTGGTCTTCCCCCACCACGAAAACGAGATCGCCCAGAGCGAGGCCGCGCTCGGCCGGGAGTTCTGCCGCTTCTGGGTGCACAACGGCTTCGTGCGCATCAACACCGAAAAGATGTCCAAGTCGCTCGGCAACTTCGTCACCCTGCGCGACATCTACGCCGGCTATCTTCCCGAGGTCCTGCGCTTCTTTTTGGTCTCGGCCCACTACCGCAGCCCCCTGGACTATTCGCACGAGGCCATGGACGAGGCCGAAAAGGGCATAAAGCGCCTGTATGCGGCCATGGAATCGGCCACCCAGGCCCTTTCCCGGGCCAAATGGTCCGGGGCGGCGCTGCCGGCCGAGGTTTCCGAGGAACTGTCGCGCCTGGAAAAAGGCTACGCCGAGGCCATGGACGACGACCTGAACACCGCCGCCGCCCTGGGCCACGTGTTCGGCATGGCCCGGCTGGTGAACCGGGTCCTGGAGGACAAGGCCCTGGCCAAATGCAAGGACACCCCCGATCTGCTGCGCCGATTCCTGGCGGACATGGCCGGATATGCCAAGGTGCTCGGGGTGTTCGGCACGGACCCGGCCGCATTCCGGACCGGGCTCAAGGCCAGCCGGCTGTCGCGCACGGGCATCGACGCGGCCCGGGTGGAGGCCCTGGTGGCCGAACGGCAGACGGCGCGCAAGGACAAGAATTTCGCCCGCTCCGACGCCATCCGCGACGAGCTGGCCGCCCTGGGGGTGGAGGTCAAGGACACCCCGGCCGGTCCGGAATGGGACGTGGCCTGATCGCCCGCAAGGAGACCGGATGGACATCACCTACATCCACCACAACTGCTTCATCGTTGGTCTCGCCGGGCGCGTCCTGCTCTTCGACTATCCCTCGCCGAGCCACCTGCCGTCCGCGGCCGCGGCCGTCGCCGCGCCGTTTCTGACCGGCGCCGACCTGCTGGTCTTTTTCTCCCACAGCCACCCGGACCACTTCGATCCGGACATCCTGGCGGTCACGGCCCAGGCGGCCTCCCGGCGCTTCGTGGTCTCCGACGACGTGGCCGACATGTTCCCGGACAGCCTGCCCGAAGGCGCCGTGGTCATGGAGCCGGACCAGACCCGCCAGGTGGAGGGATTGACCGTCGCGACCCTGGAGAGCAACGACCTGGGCGTGGCCTACCTGATCGGGACGCCCGAGAAACGCCTCTATTTCGGCGGCGACCTGGCCCTCTGGGACTGGCCCACCCTGCCCGAGCGGGGCAGAGAGGAAAACCGCCGCTTTTTCGAGGCGGCGCTGGCCCGCATCGCGCCCTTTCATCCGGATGTGGCCTTCACCAACTGCGACCCGCGCCTCGACTCCTTGGGCGGAGTGGTACGCTTCGCCCGCGCGGTCCGGCCGGGCCTGCTCGTCCCCATGCACCTTTTCGGGGACACCTCGGGACTGTGGACCCTGCCCGCGCGCATCGCCGCGGAGGAGCCCGCCGAGGAAGGCATCGACATCCCGGTTTTTTGCTATGAACGCCCCGGGGACGCGGTCACCGTCGGTCCGGACAACGGCGCGACCTTCCGCCCGCCCCGGAACATCCCCGAAAAGGCCTCCGCGGACGGTCCCGGAGACACCCGTTAATCCCGCCAGGTGAACCGGAACAGACAGGCATCGGCCCCCCCCGCCAGGGTGCACGGCCGATCCATCTCCAGGGCCGGATGGTAGGCCGAGGCGAAAGGCGCGTCCCGGGCGCAGGACAGAAGCGGCAGCACCTCGGCCGGCACGCCCATGGCCCGGTAGGCCTCGACGTACAGACACCGGGTCACGGAAAAGGTCAAAACGCGGTCCGTGTCCCGGACATGTTCGAGCACCAGTGCCCCGCTGTGCTTCCAGGCGGACAGGATGGTCTTGAAGTGTTCGAACGAGGGGCCGCCGGGGGTCTGGGCGGCGAAGTCCCGGCCGGCGGCGACCGCCGCCGACTCCACCACCCGGCGCACCGCGTCCAGGGCCTTGTCCTGTCCCTCGGCCGCGCAGACCGTCTCGTACATCCGGCACAGGATATCGGCCTCGATCATCCGACGCGCCAGAAGCGGCACGTCCCGCACCACGTCCGAAAATCGCATGGTCGCCTCCTTGTTCCCCGCGCCACGCGGGCGGGGGGACTCCTGCCGCGCATCCGCCCGGTTGCCTCGACGGGACTGAAAAGATACAGTGCCGCCGGCTCGAATTCCACCAATATCCCCGGGGAGCCGGCCCCTTCCGAGGCGGCCCGTAAAGGATACGAATATGGGTTTTTTCTCCAAAATGAAACGGCTGTGGGCGAGACCGGACCACGAGGCCGTTTCGGCCGAGGCCGCGTCGGCCAAGCCCGACGAACCGCGCGGGGTTCCGGAAACCGTTTCCCCTCCCGACGCCGCAACGACGGGCATCGCAGGGGCCGCCCCCGCCTCGTTGGCCCGGGCCGACGTCCAGGCCGAACCGGGCTCCGGCCCTTCCGACGGCACGGCGCCCTGGCGCACCCAGCTCGTTCTGGCCCTGCGCGAGGCCGAGCCCCGGCTTTCGGTGTGGCTGTCCCTGATCCTCACCGATGTGGACCGGGCCGGCCCCTTGTTGTGGGAGCGTTTGAGCTTCCTGTTTTCCTGCCTGGAGGCCCCGGCGGCCGAAGCCGAGGCCTTTGTGACCCAGTTCCGGGCCTGGCTTGCGGACATGGGATACGAGGCGGTGGACGAATTCCGCTCGGAACTGCAATACCGCCTGGCCCTGGCCCTGGACCTGGAGGACGAACAGGACGAGCGCAGCCGCCTGCTGCTCAAGCTCACCGAAGGCCTGTCCAAGACCAAGGAACAGATCGCCCGGCGCATCGACGGGCTTTCAGGCAGCCACAAGGTCATGGACGAGGCCTTCTGGGAGGAGTTCGAGGAGATCCTGATCATGGCCGACCTGGGCTACGAACCCACGGCCAAACTCATGGGACTGCTTCGGGAGCGGGTGCGCAAAAGCGGCGAAACCGACCCGTCCAGGTTCCGGGACATCCTGCGGGAGGAGCTTACCGGCATCTTCAAGCCGCAAAAGACCATCCGGGCCGTCAATCCGCCCGAGGTGGTCATGGTCATCGGGGTCAACGGCGTGGGCAAGACCACGACCATCGCCAAGCTGGCCCACAGGGCCCGGCTCCAGGGCAAAAAGGTGCTCATCGCCGCGGGCGACACCTTCCGGGCCGCGGCCATCGAACAACTGAAAATCTGGGCCGACCGGGTCGGGGCCTCGTTCTACGCCAAAGGCGAAAACGCCGATCCGGCGGCCGTGGCCTACGAGGCCATGGACAAGGCCCTTTCCGAGGGCTGCGACATCATGTTTCTGGACACCGCCGGCAGGCTGCACACCAAGGCCAACCTCATGGAAGAGCTTAAGAAAATAAAGCGGGTCCTGGGGAAAAAGCACCCCGGCGCGCCCCACCGCTCGGTCCTGGTCCTGGACGCCACCACCGGCCAAAACGCCCTGTCCCAGACGAAACTCTTCAACCAGGCCGTGGACGTGGACGAGATCATCCTGACCAAGCTCGACGGCACGGCCAAGGGCGGCGTGATCGTGGGCATCGCCCTGGAATACGCCCTGCCCATCACCTTTGTCGGCCTGGGCGAAAAAATGGAGGATCTGCGGCCCTTTTCCGGCCAGGATTTCGCCACCGCCCTTTTGACCTGACCGGCGCCCGGGTGTCGCCTTTCCGCAATTGCGGTTTGCAAAAAAAACAAGCTCCGTATACAAGGCCTCAAACGGAACACGGCCGGCCCGTCACCGCCTGAGAAATACCGGGTGAAACGGCCCTGGAATCGTGACACGAGAACATTCGGAGGACCTCGCGCATGCCCGCGGACAAAAACATGACCATCCTGGTCGTCGACGACTTCTCCACCATGCGGCGCATCATCAAAAACATCCTGCGCCAGCTCGGCTTCTCCAACATCCACGAGGCCGACGACGGCTCCACCGCCTGGGAGACGCTCAACAAGACCAAGATCGATTTCGTCATTTCCGACTGGAACATGCCGAACATGCCCGGCATCGAACTGCTGCGCAAGGTGCGCGGCAGCGAGGAGTTCGCCAATCTGCCGTTTCTGATGGTCACGGCCGAGGCCCAGCAGGAGAACATCATTGAGGCCGTCCAGGCCAAGGTGTCCAACTACATCGTCAAGCCGTTCACGGCCGAGACGCTCGGCCAGAAGATCGACAAGATTTTCGACAAGTAGTCCGAGCAGCGGGGAAAAAGATCGGGGCGCGAAACCGGCATGGTTTCGCGCCCCG
The DNA here is from genome assembly GCA_049324675.1 of Thermodesulfobacteriota bacterium. Classification (GTDB taxonomy): domain Bacteria; phylum Desulfobacterota; class Desulfovibrionia; order Desulfovibrionales; family Desulfovibrionaceae; genus Desulfolutivibrio. Next base: position 17,222 of record JBMONM010000031.1, on the reverse strand, counting down.
TTTTGCTTTCATCCTCTGAAAAACCCCTACATGAAGCTCTCCAGGAGCTTGGTCCCCAGGCCCTCGGGCAGCCGTATCCGGCGGGAGGCCAGCGCCCCGTCCAGCACCCTGCCCATCCACTCCCGGGAAACGGCCAGCCGCTCGAAGGTCAGGTAGGTGGCCGCATCCTCCCGGCAAAACCCGTAGCCATGTACCTCCACGAGCACCGGCTCGCGTTCCCCGGCCAAAAGCACCTCGATCCGGATGACCTTGGCCCGGGAATCCACGGACAGATTGAACATGTGGCTGATATCCTTCAGATGGTTTCTTCCGTACGCGGTCAGGGCCTGGGACAGGACCACGTCCCGCAGGGCCCCCGCCAGCGCCGGTCCTACCACGACAGGGCCACGCTGTCCTCAAGACACATCTTCATGCCCTCGGCGCAGGGGGTGATGGGATATTCGCCGTTGAAACAGGCCAGGCAGAACTTCGATTCGGCCGGGCTGGAATGCACCGATTCCAAAAGCCCCTCGATGCTCAGATAGTGCAGGCTGTCCAGGCCGATGAACCGGGCGATGTCCTCCACCCGGTTGTGGGCCGCGATGAGTTCGCCCTTGGAGGAGAAGTCGATGCCGTAGAAACAGGGATAACGGATGGCCGGACAGGAAACCCGCATGTGGATCTCGCGCGCCCCCAGCTCGCGCAGCTTTTTCACCCTGGTGCGGATGGTGGTGCCGCGCACGATGGAATCCTCGACGATGACGATGCGCTTGTCCTTTATCATCTGGCGCACGGGGTTGAGCTTCACCCGGACGCTGAAGTCGCGCATGTCCTGGGAGGGCTGGATGAAGGTCCGGCCCACATAGTGGTTGCGGACCATGGACATCTCGAAGGGCAGTCCCGAGGCCTGGGAATAGCCGATGGCCGCGTAGACCCCGGAGTCGGGGAACGGCATGACGTAATCGGCGTCCACCGGGGCCTCTCTGGCCAGGGCGATGCCCATCTGCTTGCGCCGCAGATAGACCACCTCGCCGAAGACCTCGGAATCGGGACGGGCGAAATAGATCAGCTCGAAGATGCACTGCCGCGTCGGCCGGGACTCCCCGAGCCGGAAGGACTGCAGGCACTTGTCCTGGAGCACGAGCATCTCGCCCGGCTCGATGGGCCGGATGATCTCGGCCTCCAGGAGGTCGAAGGCGCAGGTTTCCGAGGCCAGCACGTAATGGTCGCCCAGGCGTCCGAGCATGAGCGGCCGCACGCCGTGGGGGTCGCGCAGGGCGATCATCTTGTTGTTGGCCAAGATGATCAGGGAATAGGCCCCGCGCACCCTGGCGCAGGCCTTGATCACCGCCTCCTCCAGGGTGCCGCCGTTTATGTATTTGGCGATGAGGTGGACGATGACCTCGGAATCCATCGTGGTCTGGAAGATGGATCCGGTGCCTTCCAACTCACGGCGCAGTTCCAGGGCGTTGACCAGGTTGCCGTTATGGGCGATGGCCAGCTGCATGTCCCCGAAGCGGACCAGAAAAGGCTGGCAGTTGCGCAGAAGCGAGGCCCCGGCCGTGGAATAGCGCAGATGCCCCACGGCGATATTGCCTTTGAGCTCCTTGCCCAGATGGCGCTCGTTGAAAACGTCGGCCACCAGGCCCATGCCCTTCTGCTCGCGGATCTTGGTCCCGTCCCAGGTGACGATTCCGGCGCTCTCCTGCCCCCGGTGCTGCAGGGCGTAGAGGCCGAAATAGGTCATGCGCGCGGCCTCGGGATGGCCGTAGATGCCGAACAGTCCGCAGTATTCCTTCTTCATGAGTCCGCCCCGGCGCTCATCGCGCGCCGTAGTATTCCTGGATGCTCTTGACGTTAAGCCCCTGCCCGGACAGTTCCCGGATGGCCTGGACCGCGGCCATGGCCCCGGCGGCCGTGGTCACATAGGGCACATTGTAGAGAAGCGCGGTCTGCCGGATGGCCATGGAGTCCTGAACCGTGCGCTTGCCCTCCATGATGTTCACCACCAGGTCGATCCCGCCGCTTTTGAGATGATCCACCACATGGGGCCTGTGCCCGGAGACTTTGTGCACCTCCCGGGCCGGGATGCCGTTTTTGCCGAAGAAGGCGGCGGTTCCCCTGGTGGCCAGGATCTCGAACCCGGCCTCGTGGAAAAGCCGGGCCGTGGGCAGAAGCGGCCCCTTGTTCTCGTCGTTGATGGAGATGAACACCCGGCCCGTCTTGGGCAGGACCTGTCCGGCGGCCAGTTGGCTTTTCATGTAGGCCAGCCCGAAGCTTTGGTCCACGCCCATGACCTCGCCCGTGGAGCGCATCTCAGGCCCCAGGAGCACGTCCACCCCGGGGAAGCGGTTGAACGGAAACACGGATTCCTTGACCGAGACGTGCCCGGTCTTGCGCATGGACCAGGGGTCGAGATCTTTGACGGACACGCCCATGATCACCTTGGTGGCCAGCTTGGCCAGGGGCACGCCCGTGGCCTTGGACACGAAGGGCGCGGTGCGCGAGGCCCGGGGGTTGACCTCCAGGATGAATATCTCCCCATCCTTCACCGCGAACTGGATGTTCATAAGTCCGACCACGCCGAGTTCCCGGGCCAGGGCCACGGTCTGGCGCTCGATCTCGGCCACCACGGCCGGGTCCAGGGCGTGGGGCGGCAGCACGCAGGCCGAATCCCCGGAATGGATGCCCGCCTCCTCGATATGTTCCATGATCCCGGCCACGTAGGTGTCCGTGCCGTCGGACAGGGCGTCCACGTCCACCTCGGTGGCGTGCACCAGGAACTTGTCGATGAGGATGGGATGCTCACCCGAGACCACCACGGCCTTGGCGAAATAATCCACCAGGTCGGCCTCGTCGTAGACGATCTCCATGGCCCGGCCGCCCAGCACGTAGGACGGCCGCACCACCACGGGGTAGCCGATCTCGGTGGCGATGCGCGCGGCCTGCTCCACGGACAGGGCCGTGCCGTTGGGAGGCTGCCTGAGCCCGAGCTTTTGCAAAAGGGCCTGGAAGCGTTCCCGGTCCTCGGCCCGGTCGATGCTGTCGGGCGAGGTGCCCAGGATGTTCACCCCGGCGTTTAAAAGCGGCACGGCCAGGTTGAGCGGGGTCTGGCCGCCGAACTGGACGATGACCCCGTAGGGCTTTTCGAATTCGATGATGGACAGCACGTCCTCGAAGGTCAGGGGCTCGAAATAGAGGCGGTCCGAGGTGTCGTAGTCGGTGCTGACGGTCTCGGGGTTGGAGTTGACCATGATCGACTCCACGCCCATCTCCCGCAGGGCGTAGGAGGCATGGCAGCAGCAATAGTCGAACTCGATGCCCTGGCCGATGCGGTTGGGGCCGCCGCCCAGGATGACCACCTTGCGTTTGTCCGAAACGGCCAGTTCCCGGCCGGACTCGTAGGTGGAATAGTAGTACGGGGTGTAGGCCTCGAACTCCGCGGCGCAGGTGTCGACCAGGTAGTAGGTGGGCTTTATGCCCAGGCGTTGGCGCAGGGCGCGGATTTCAAGCGGGGTCATGCCCCACAGGGCCGCGAGCTGGGGATCGGAAAAGCCGAACTTTTTGGCCCCTTCGAGCATCTCCCGGCAGGCCGCGTCGGCCGCGTCCAGATGTTCCCGGGGAAACTCGCGGAGCACGCCCTCCATGTCCACGATCTCTTTTATCTGGCGCAGAAACCAGGGGTCGATCCAGGTGGCCTCGAAGATTTCCTCCAGGCTGATGCCGCAGAGCATGGCGTGGCGGACGTCGAAAATCCGGGTGGAATGAGGCTTTCGGAGCCTGGGCAGCAGCATTTCCCGATCGCAGAAGCACTTGTTGAAGAGCTTGCCCAACCCCGGCATCCCCGTCTCCAGGGACCGCAGCCCCTTCTGCAGGGCCTCCTTGAAGGTCCGGCCGATGCTCATGGCCTCGCCCACGCTTTTCATGGACGTGGTCAGGAAGTCCTCGGAGCCGGGGAACTTCTCGAAGGTGAACCGGGGAATCTTGACCACGCAGTAGTCGATGGTGGGCTCGAAGGAGGCCATGGTCTCCCGGGTGATGTCGTTGGGGATCTCGTCCAGGGTGTAGCCCACGGCCAGTTTGGCCGCGATCTTCGCGATGGGGAATCCCGTGGCCTTGGAGGCCAGGGCCGAGGACCGGGACACCCGGGGGTTCATCTCGATGACCACCATATCCCCGTTTCGGGGGTTGACGGCGAACTGGACGTTGGACCCGCCGGTCTCCACCCCGATCTCGCCCATGATGGCGATGGCCGCGTCGCGCATGCGCTGGTATTCGTCGTCGGTCAAGGTCTGGGCCGGGGCCACGGTGATGGAGTCGCCGGTGTGCACGCCCATGGGATCGACGTTCTCGATGGAACAGATGATCACGCAGTTGTTGTTCTTGTCGCGCATGACCTCGAGCTCGAATTCCTTCCAGCCCAGGATGGACTCCTCGAGCATGACCTCGCTTTTCATGCTCGCGGCCAATCCGCGTCCGGCGATGGCCTCCAGGTCCTCCATGTTGTAGGCCACGCCGCCGCCGGTGCCGCCCAGGGTGAAGGCCGGGCGCACGATGATCGGGAAGGGGATCTTCCCCCCCCACTCACGCACGTCCTCCAGGTTGCGGCAGATGCCGCTTTTGGGGATCGTAAGCCCGATGTTGTCCATGGCCTGGCAGAAAAGCTCCCGGGACTCGGCCTTCTTGATGACCTCAAGCGACGCGCCGATCAGTTCCACCCCGAAAAGCTCCAGGACCCCTGATTCGGCCAGGGCCACGGCGACATTCAGGCCCGTCTGCCCGCCGAGGGTGGGCAACAGGGCGTCGGGACGCTCGCGTTCGATGATCCTGGCCACGGTCTTCGGCTCGATGGGTTCGATGTAGGTGCGGTCGGCCAGTTCCGGATCGGTCATGATGGTGGCCGGATTGGAGTTGACCAGGACCACCTCGTAGCCCTCCTCCTTGAGGGCTTTGGTGGCCTGGGACCCGGAATAGTCGAACTCGCAGGCCTGGCCGATGACGATCGGCCCGGAGCCGATGATCATGATTTTCTTGATGTCCGTGCGTTTGGGCATGGCGGAGGGGGGGTTAGAAGGTCGGAAAAATCGCGTGCGACGGGCTAGGCAATAAGCGATTCCTTCCCGGCGGGCAAGCGCTTTGGCGCGGCCCCGAAAAAGGGGAATCCTTCCGGCTCCCGGACGGCCTGCCGGCCGGTCCGGCCCGGGAAGCCCGGTCGCGAAATGTCGGGACGACGCGTCCGGCCCCCTTGACTGACCCGGGCGGACCCTCTACTCACCCGCAAGGCCCGGCCCTCGGACGCCGGCCGTCTGGCCACGCACACACCTGTTCGGGGGATCGCCATGCTTGAGCTTGTCGCGGGCTTTCTGGGCGGAATGGGCCTTTTTTTCATGGGTCTGACGTTTACCGGCAACGGCGTGCGATCCCTGGCCGGACGCCGGCTCCGCGACCTGCTCCTGCGTTGGACAAAAACCCGGTTTTCCGGCGTCACGGTCGGGGCCGCAGCCGGACTGGCCTTCCAATCCACCTCGGCCATCGCCCTGCTCCTGGCCAGTCTGGTCGGGACCGGAGCCATCAGCGCGATCCGGGCCCTGCCGGTCATGGCCGGATCGAACATCGGGTCCGCCTGCCTGGTGCTCATGGCCGTCATCGACATCCGGGTCCTGGCCCTGTTGCTGCTCGGAGGCTCGGGACTGGCCATCGCCTTCGAGCGGCCGGCGCGGCTGCAACATGCCGCCACCATCCTCTTCGGCGTGGGGCTGATCCTTTTCGGGCTGGGCCTTGTGCGCACCAGTTGCGCGCCCCTGGCCGAGGCCGACTGGTTCCGGCATCTCGTGTCCACCCAGGGGCTGCCCCTGCCGGTCTATCTGCTGATCGGAACGGCCGCATGCCTGGCGCTCCAGACCTCGGCCGGGGTCTCCATCCTGTCCATCACCCTGGCCGCCTCCGGGGTCATGGACGGCGACGACGCGCTGGCGGTCATCTTCGGCAGTCTTTTCGGTTCGAGCCTTTTGAGCCGTTTCTACGCCATCCGCTTCAAGGGGCCGCGCAAGCGTCTGGTCATGGGCCAGGTGCTTTTCAACGTGGCGGGGCTTGTCATCTTCCTGCCCCCGTTTTTCCTGGAGCACTACCTGGGCCTGCCGCTGCTTCTGACCCCGGCCCGAATGGTCTTCCCGGACCTGGCCACGCGCATCACGGCCATAAACATCGCCTTCGACACCCTGACGGCCATCCTGCTGGTCCTTGGCAACACCGCATACGACCGCCTGCTGTCCCGGCTGTGCCCCGACGAGCCGGACAGCCTCGATACCCTGGCCTACGCCCGGGAACTGGCCGACGTCTCGCCCGAGACCGGGCTTGCGCTCATCAACAAGGAACAAATCCGCCTCGTGGAACATCTGCCCGGATTCACGGCCAGCCTGAGGGCCGCCGTGGAGACCTGCCGCCGGTGCGACACCAAGGGCCTGTCGCGCGACATGGGCAGCCTGCTGGACCAGATCGACGGCTGCCTGCTGGAGATGGTCAGCCGGAACCATGTCGGGGGCAACGCCAACGCCGTGGCCCTGCTCCAGGATATCCAGGGGGCTCTGCGCTTTCTCGCCGACGGCCTGCCCCGGATCGTGGCCGAGCTTGACGCCCCGGGGGCGTCGGAGGATTTCAACCGTCTGCGGAGGGTGTTCCTGGAAGCCCTGGACACCCTGCTCCACAACGCCGCAGAGGTGTTCACCCACGGCGACGACGATGCCTGGAAGATGTTCCTCTCCCTGGTCAGGGACCGGGGTCCGGTCATGGAGCGACTTCGCGGCCAGTACCTGTCCGGGAGCGAGGCCCTGCCCGCGGACGACCAGTGGCGGCTTTTGCGGATCACTGGGCTTTTCGAGCGGTGCGTGTGGCTTTTCGGACATCTGGCGGACCGGCAGCGGCGCTTTCAGGCCGAAACGGGCGGCCTGGCGGGCGGGATTTCGCCGGCGGACGGAAAATAGATGGCCGGCGGTCCCCGCAACGGCCCTTTCCGGACCGCGCCCGGTCTCTTGACATCCTTTGCGCCCGTGCGCATGGAGGCCCCATGGCACTCCTTTTCGACGACACGAAGCGGCTGGAGAAGGCCCTTGGCCCGGAAGCGGCCGAGGTCATCGCCAAGATTTTTGAAACCAGGGACGAGGCCATCCAGAAGGAATCGGCCACAAAACACGACATCGCCCTGATTCAAAAAGACATTGCGCTGCTTCGTTCCGACGTGGAAACCAAGCTGGCCCAGACCAAAGCCGAAATCATCAAGTGGGTGGCCGGGATGCTTGTGGCCCAGGCCGCGCTCATCGCCGCCCTGGTCAAGCTGCTGTAGGCTGATGCACTGCCGTCCGTGATCCAGGCCCCTGAATATTTCGGGGCCTTGTTTTAAACGACCTGCGGCGTACCCGTGTTGAGCACGGTAAACAGGGCGAGAGGTTTGACCGAGATTGCCCCGGGTTGTCTCCCTGCGGTTGCAAAAAGCATTTTCGCTACCTGGAGAGCTGATTGGTTCATGTTGCCGCTTGAAAACGGATTGTCCGCCTCCCCGGCTGGCCTTGCTGGTCCGTCCTCAACTATACCGACCACACATACTGGGTAGATCGGAAAGGGGCCAAACTTCATGGCGAAAGACGAAATACTATCACTCAGGCTTTCATTCTTGACGACCCCGGTGATTTGTCTACCCAATTTAGGGATAAGGATGTAGTTTGAGTCGCTTTTTTGATAGTCGAGAACCTTTTTGATATATGTGACAAGCAGCTTTCCAAGCTGCCTATTTTTCTTGACTTCTGGATGACTTTCTATACCTTTTTCTCCTCCCAGTTCAAAACTTATCCTAACCATCTCCTTATCTATGATATAAAGATTTCCTTTTGAGAATAATATATCACCAGAAACAACAGCATTTGTGTCTGTTTTGTAGTCAGGCTCAAGATGCTTCAGTACATCTATAAAAACGGCGTCATGTGGATTTGTTTTTTCGACATGGCTTTCTCCGGTCGATGACATACCGTCAAGTCCTCCACCCGCGACACCCAAATTGAACTTCCCTTTCGCCGTTTGTGACTCCGCTTTCGTCGAGCCACATTCGATAGAGTGCATTAGCCCATTAAAAATTTGGGCATAGAGAGAGTTGGCAAGTTCTTGATCTTTATAGAGGAAATTCAAGAGTGCCATCAGTCTTCCTCGCTCTCCTGGCTATTTTCCCGGCCATTTCGGAATGCTTTGCGGCTATTCTTTCTCTCTGGTCAAGAAAGTCGTTTGTCATCTCGGCAAGGTCAACGCGCTGGATTTGCTCAAGCACGTCTTTTGCCACGGCGAAAAATTGTTCCTCGCTCATGCCGAGTTTTGGAGCCTCTTTCCGTAATGCTTCGATCAGTTCGGTTTCGTTCATACGCCCCCCAACTAGACCAAGTTCTTTGCTAGCTCTTGCTGGGGTTGAATATCATCTGCCTCTCGAAAAAAGTCAACAAACCTAAAATTTTTCTTGACTTCCGATTTGCGGGCCGGCCCTGAGATTGACGCAGGTACCCCCTTCCTTGACTTCCCCTGCGGCTTCATCCATGTAACCGGTTTCCCGCGTGCGACGCGCGTTTTTCGAAACCTCCCAAGGTGAAGCCATGAGCGACTACAAAAAAACCCTGAACCTTCCGGAAACCTCCTTTCCCATGAAGGCCAATCTCAGGCAGAAGGAACCGGAAACCCTCGATTTCTGGGCCAAAAACGCCATCTACGAAAAAATGGTCGCCGCCCGCCGGGGCAAGCCCCGCTACGTGCTGCACGACGGACCGCCCTACGCCAACGGCCGCCTGCACATGGGCCACGCCCTCAACAAGATTCTCAAGGACATCATCGTCAAATCCCGGCACATGGCCGGTTACGAGGCCCCCTACGTGCCCGGCTGGGACTGCCACGGCCTGCCCATCGAGCATAAGGTCGAGCAGCAACTCAAGGAAAAGAAAAAGACCGGCCTCCCGGCCGTGGTCATCCGCAAGCTGTGCCGGGAATACGCCATGAAGTTCGTGGACATCCAGCGCGACGAGTTCAAACGCCTGGGCGTCTTCGGGCAGTGGGACGATCCGTATCTGACGCTCAACCCGGCCTACGAGTCGGCCACGGCCGGCATCCTGTGCGAATTCGTGGAAAAGGGCTCGGTCACGCGCGGCAAAAAGCCCATCCACTGGTGCGTCTCCTGCAAGACCGCCCTGGCCGAGGCCGAGGTGGAATACGCCGACGAGAAATCGCCCTCCATCTTCGTGCGCTTCCCCCTGACCGACCAACGGGCCGCCGCAATCCTGCCCGGGGCCGAACCGGCCGACACCTACGCGGTCATCTGGACCACCACCCCCTGGACCCTGCCGGACAACATGGCCGTGGCCGCGCATCCGGACCTCGACTACGTGCTGGTCGCGGCCCGGGGCGGCCGCTACGTCCTGGCCAAGGAACTTCTGCCCGGGCTGGCCACACGCTTCGGCTGGGACACCTTCGAGGTCCTCTCCGAGACCACGGGCGCAAAGCTCGAAGGCCTCGTGGCCCGCCACCCCTTTTACGACCGCCCCTCGCCCCTGGTGCTCGGGGACCACGTCACCCTGGAGGCCGGCACGGGGCTGGTGCACACCGCGCCCGGGCACGGCCGAGAGGACTACGACGTGGGCCTGCGCTACGGGCTGGAGATCCTCTCGCCCATGGACGACGAGGGCCGCTTCCTGGACTCCGTGGACTTCTTCCGGGGGAAAAACGTCTTCGAGGCCAATCCCCTGGTCATCGAAAAACTGAAAGAGGCCGGGCATCTCCTGGCCGAGGGGACCATCTCCCACTCCTATCCCCACTGCTGGCGCTGCAAAAAGCCGGTCATCTTCCGGGCCACCACCCAGTGGTTCGTGTCCATGGGAAAAAACGACCTGCGCAAACGCGCCCTTTCGGCCATCGAGAACGATGTGGAGTGGATTCCGGCCTGGGGCAGGGAGCGCATCCACAACATGATCTCCGGCCGGCCGGACTGGTGCATCTCCCGGCAGCGCAACTGGGGCGTGCCGATCATCGCCCTTCTGTGCGCCTCCTGCGACGCGGCCTACAACGATCCGGCCTGGATGAAGGACATCGCCGAACGGTTCGCCGCCCATCCGCGCGGCTGCGACTACTGGTTCGAGGCCCCCATGGAGGAGATCGTGCCCAAGGGCCTGACCTGCCCCCATTGCGGCGGCACCCACTGGGTCAAGGAGGACGACATCCTGGACGTGTGGTTCGACTCCGGCACGAGCTTCGCCGCCGTGGTCGAGAAGCGCCCCGAATGCCGCTTCCCGGCGGACATGTACCTGGAGGGCTCGGACCAGCACCGGGGCTGGTTCCACAGCTCGCTTCTGGCCTCCATCGGGGCCAGGGGGGTCGCGCCCTACCGCTCCGTCCTGACCCACGGCTACGTGGTGGACGGCGAGGGCCGCAAGATGTCCAAGTCCGTGGGCAACGTCATCTCGCCCCAGGAGATCATCGACAAGCACGGCGCGGAAATCCTGCGCATCTGGACCTCGGCCGTGGACTACCGCGACGACATCCGCATCTCCGACGAGATCGTCACCCGCCTCGTCGAGGCCTACCGCCGCATCCGCAACACCTGCCGGTACATCCTGGGCAACCTGGGCGGGTTCACCCCGGCCGACGCCGTGTCCCCGGACGACATGTTGCCCCTTGACCGGTTCGCCCTGGACACGGTGTACCGGGAACACGAGAAAATGGTCCAGGCCTACGAGCGCTTCGAGTTCCACAAGGTCTTCCACGGCCTGCACAACCTGTGCGTCACGGACCTGAGCGCCTTCTACCTGGACATCATCAAGGACCGGCTCTACGTGTCCGGGGCGAAAAGCCCGGAGCGGCGCTCGGCCCGGACCGCCCTGTGGAAGATTCTTTTCGTGCTCATGCGGGACATGGCCCCGATCCTGTCGTTCACCGCCGAGGAGGTCTTCGGCCACACCCCGAAGGATCTTCGCGGCGACGCGGACACGGTGTTTCTGTGCGATACCCCGGACCCCGCGCCCTGGCTTTTGCCGGAAACCGCGCGCGCCCGGTTCGAGCGGATCGCGGCCCTGCGGGCCGAGGTCACCAAGGCCATCGAGCCCAGCCGCAAGGCCGGCGAGGTGGGCCATTCCCTGGAAACCCGGGTGACCCTGTACCTCCCCGAGGCCCTGGCCGCCGAACTGGGGGACCTTTCGGACATCGACCTGCGCGAGTTGTGCATCGTGTCCTCGGTGGTCCTGGCCAAGGCGGACGCGGCCCCGGCACAGGCCTTCGCCTCCCAGGACATCCCCGGCCTGCGCATCGGCGTGGCCAAGGCCCCCGGAGGCAAATGCGCCCGGTGCTGGGTGGTCAGCCAGGAGCTGGGGACCGACCCGGAGCATCCCGAGATATGCCCCCGCTGCACCCGGGTCCTGCGCGAATCCGGACCCCCCTGCTGATCCCTCGAAGGACGCCGCATGAAACGAAGCTACAAGCTGGCCGGCCTGATCACCCTGATCGTTGTCGCCCTGGACCAGGCGACCAAGGCCTGGATATTGGCCAACATCGTGCTCTACACCACCCATCCGGTCATACCGGGTTTTTTCAACATCGTGCACGTCTTGAACAAGGGCGCGGCCTTCGGCTTTTTAAACCGCTCGGACATCACCTGGCAGACGTACCTGTTTTTCGCCAGCACGGCCCTGGCCGTGGTGCTCATCCTGCATCTGTTGCGGGCCGCGCCGGAAAAGGACGTCCTGCTCGTCGCGGCCCTGGGGCTCATCCTGGGCGGCGCGGCGGGCAATCTCATCGACCGCATCCGTTTCGGCGAGGTCGTGGATTTCCTGGATTTCTACTGGGGCACCCTGCACTGGCCGGCCTTCAACGTGGCCGACATCGCCATAAGCCTGGGCTCGGTGGGGCTGATCGCGGCGTTTCTGCGCGCCCGCAAGACGCCTTCGGACGAAAAGTGATCTCCGGGATTTGCCTTGCGCCCGGTCACCGGGTACATATCACCGCACATCCCGCGCCGCGGGAGAGATGTCCGGCATGAACCCGCGAGGTCGGGAGGCGGCAAGACCGGCCCTGCCGTCGACCACCCCGGACGTCGTCAAGGGGAAAAAGCGCATGCCCCGAAGTGCATATCCATTTTCGGCCCCGAGGCGGCAATGATCTGGGCTCCCCTTCCCGACATGTCGGCGTGGCGGATGGCGCTTTTTTCGATCCTGGCCTTTTTGCCCGCCATCCCGAATCTGTGGGCCATCTGGCACTGTTTCCGGCGCGAATTCCCCACTCCGGCCGAAAAAATGACCTGGCTCGGGGTGGCCGTGTTCGTTCCGGTGCTCGGCGGTCTGGCCTATCTTGTTTTCGGCAGGAAAAGAGGGAAGAAACCGTTATGAAAGCGACTGGATTCCGTTTGACCGCGACCATCGCGGCCCTGACCCTGTTTCTGTCCCTCGGCGCGTGCGCCGGGAAGAAACCCGATCCGGCCCAACCGGCCCCCCTGGACACCCCGGCCGACCTGTGGGCCGAGGTGCAGAATCTCAAGTCCGAGATGCGCCGCATAAACGCCCAGGTGGAAGAGCTCAACGTCCAGGTCAGATCCCGCGAATCGGCCGGCGGGGCCGAACTCACGGGACGGGTGGCCAGGCTGGAGTCGCAGATGACCCAGATGGCCTCCCAGTTGGCCGTGGACATCGAGGGCGCGCCGCCCGTGGCCGCGACAGGGCCCACGGCCTCAGGTCCCGCGGCCATGACCGGGGCTCCGGCCCTGCCCTACTCCGCCCAGACCGCCGCCACGCCCGCGGCCCAGGGCTACGCCGCCCCGGGCACGGCCGCCTACGGCCTGGAACAGGGCGACGAGGACTACGAGGACGTCCCCTCCAGTACCGCCGGGACCGCCGTCGTGGCCACACGCCCCACCCAGGCCCAGGCTCCGGTCGCGGGCGCCCCGGTGCTCTCGCCGCCGAAGGATCCGGCCGACGCCCTGTACACCAACGCGCTGCAAGCCTTCAACAACCGCCAGTATCGCGAAGCCTTGTCCATGTGGTCGGAATTCACCAAGAATTTCAGCAAGAACCCGCTTATCCCCAACACCTATTTCTGGATGGGCGAATGCAGCTTCCAGCTCGGGGATTTCGCCAACGCCGTCCTGTCCTACCAGGAAGTCATCGACAAATATCCCAAGAGCACGAAATATCCCGATGCGCTGTTCAAACGCGGGGCGGCCTTCCTCAAGCTCGGGAACAAGAACGCGGCCAAGCTCTCCTTCCAGGAGGTCATCACCAAGTTCCCCACGTCGCCATTCGCCCAGCGCGCCAAATCCATGATGCCCAAGTAGCCGCACGCCCGGCCAATACCCGCGCACAAGGAACGCCAACGACTATGGAAAGCGACCAGACCTACAAAAAAATCGTCTACCTGACCTTCCCGCCGGATGTCTCCAACAAACCCGTGGTCTGCAACCTGGCCCGGCTCTACGATCTGTGCTTCAACATCCTCAAGGCCCAGATCACCCCGCGCCAGGAAGGCCAGATGACCATCGAGATATCCGGAGATTCCCGGGCCTTCGAACAGGGCATGGAATACCTCAAGGAACACGACATCCGCGTCTATCCCATCACCCAGAAGATTTCCCGCGACGAGCAAAGCTGTATCCATTGCGGCATGTGCACGGCCCTGTGTCCCACCAGGGCCCTGGCCATGGATACCACGACCCGTCTCGTGGTCTTCGATGCGGACAGGTGTTCGGCCTGCGGACTGTGCACCACCGTCTGTCCGGTCAAGGCCATGGAAGTGTTCCCGGAAAACGGCCACATCTGACGCCGCTTTCGCGGTGGGGCGCGCATGACCGCGCCCGAATGCGAAAAACGCGTCCACACCGCCACGCGAGGCACAGGCCATGCAAGACAACGAAAAACGCACCTTCCTGCGCATTCCCACGCGCATCGGCGGCTATGCCCGGAAACTGGACATGGAGAACGAGCAGCCCATCTTCCGGGAGGCCCCCCTGCCGGGAGCCAGCGGCCCCGGGGCGTTCGACGCCCGGGACGCCTCGATTCCCGAAGGTCTCTACACCCTGCTCTCCAGCCTCAACGCCAAACTGGACATGCTTCTCGGCCTGCTCGGCCGGGATCATCTCGCCACCGAATTTCCCGTCACCCTGGATGTGGTGGAGATAAGCGGCGCGGGACTGCGCTTTTTCGCATCCGAAGAGCTCCCCTTAAACGGCGATCTGGAGGTGGTGCTCATGCTTTCCCAGTTCCCGTTGCGCATGGCCGGGGCCATGGGCAGGATCATCCGCAGCGAACCCGTCCAGAACAAGACGCTGTACGCCCTGGACTTCACCCGCATCCGGGAGCGCGACCTGGAAACCATCGTCCAATTCGTCTTCCAGAGCCAGCGGGATGAACTGCGCGAAAAAAAATGGTCCTAACCGGAGCATCGAATCATGATCAAGGAAACGGACTTCATCGACCAGTTCATGGAACGGGTCATCGCCGAGGTGGTGGACAACCTGCGGGACGGCATCGCCAGGACCATTGAGCAGGAGATCACCAAAAGCCTGTCCCGGTCCCTCGTGGAAAGCGAATTCTACCGCCGCTTAAGCGAAGAGATGCGTTCGGGGCTCCAGGCGATCTACAAGGAAATCAACGCGGCGGCCAAGTCCGGCACCGATCAGGCCCAGGTCACGGACTCGCGCCAGGCCGACAAGCTCTTCCACGAGGCCGCCGCCCAGCTCGACCAGATCCTGCGCACCACCGAGCAGGCCACCACCGAGATCATGGACATCGTGGAAAAGCACCTCGACCTCCAGGCCACTTCCAACCAGATCCTGCACAGCTTGAAAAGCGGCGGCGTCAGCAAGGAGCAACTGCAGCAGTTGCGCGACCAGAGCGACCTGCTCAACCAGGACCTGATCAGCATCATGACCAGCCTGAGCTTCCAGGACCTGACCGGACAGCGCATCAAGCGCATCATCGAGGCCATCAAAAAGGTCGAACAGATCGTCCTGGATCTCTACCTGTCCACCGGAATCAAGATCAAGGCCCGCGAGGAAACCCCCGAGAAGAACCTTGAGGAGCTTGAGGTCGAGGCCCAAAAAAAGGTCTCGGAACTCAAAGGCCCCCAGGCCGGGGCCGACCAGGCCAACGTCGACGACCTTCTGGCCCAGCTCGGCCTGGAATAGCGGTTCCGGTTTCCGGCCGCCGGCCGGGAAAAAAGGCCTCCTCGGCCGTGGGGCCGCCCACGGCCGGGGACGAGTCAGCCGGGCCCCGCGACAAACTTTTCCCGCCCCGCCGACCCCGCTGTGGCCGATACCGGGGGTGCGCAGCCATTTCTTTTTCCGCCCCGCCGGATCACCGCCCAAGAAATATCGGCTTCGTGAATTCCCTTTCGCCCATGCTGATGAAAATAGTGTGCGCAAAACATTGACGCAAAATAAAAACCTACTATAAGACTCGCCTTAAGATCCCTGTCACTGCTGGCGACAAGTGGCCCGCCCCGTCGCCCGCACAGGCGCACGTCCGGGAAACGGCCGCCGTCTGGAGGGCCGGCCGGCCATGCCGGACCAGCAACGCAGACGACTAACAAGGAGGGAACAGGCATTTTGAAACTCAGGGGAAGGTGAAAAGAACCGATTTCAGGAATCCGACATCCTTAAAGCCTGGAGGTTTTCGGTATGGCTCAAGAAGTGAGCGGCCTTTCGAAACTCTGGAAAACTGAGGATTGGTTGGCGGTATGGTTCGGATTTTTCATCATTATCCTCGTGCTGATCGGGGTCAAGCCAACCCTGCCGACATTCAAATGGACAATGGAAACCGAATTCGCCGGTCTGGCTGAAAAGACGACGCCGACGGTGGACAAACTCGCGGCCACAGCCGTGGAGAAAGGGGAGGCCGACCTCCAACCGTCCCTGGCCGCGCTGAAAACCGCCCTGGCCGGCAAGGATCGCAAGGCCATCGGCGAGGCGGCCAAGAATCTTGGGGAAACGGCCAAGGCGGCCAAAGACCCGGGGCTGAAAAAAAAGGCCGGCGAAACAGCCAAAACCCTCTCATCCAACGCCTCGGCACTGCCCGGTAAGGTCTTTGCCGCATCCAATTTCGTCAATTCCCTGATCATTCTCGTCGGCATCGGCATCCTGGCCCTCATCGGCCTGGGCATCCTGGGTCAGTCCCCGGGAAAATTCATTTCCGGGTTCCCGGTGGTATTCATCATCGCCTGGATATCCCTGTTCCTTGCCGGAAACTTCACCATCAACGAATACGGCCTGGAGTACGTGCTGTGGTGCCTGTTCATGGGCCTGTTCGTCAGCAACGTCCTGGGGGTTCCGGACTGGCTCAAGCCGGCGGTGCAGACCGAATTCTACATCAAGATCGGCCTGGTGATCCTGGGCGCGGGGATCCTCTTCGGCGAGATCCTCCAGGCCGGGGTGTACGGCATCGTCCAGGCCTTCCTGGTCATTTGCGTGGTCTGGTACTTCTGCTACTGGCTGTGCCGGAAAATGGGCATCGACGAGGACTTCGCGGCGCTTCTTTCCAGCGCCGTGTCCATTTGCGGCGTGTCCGCGGCCATCGCCACCTCCGGGGCCATCAAGGGCGATCCCAAGAAACTGTCCTACGTGACCTCCATGGTGCTCATTTGCGCGGTGCCCATGCTGGTGCTCCAGCCCATCATCGCCAAGTCCGTGGGCATGAACGAACTGGTGGCCGGGGCCTGGATAGGCGGCACCCTGGACACCTCGGGATCGGTGGTGGCCGCCGGAGCCCTGGTCAGCGAGACGGCCATGAAGATCGGGGTCATCGTGAAGATGGCCCAGAACGTGTTCATCGGATTCGCGGCCTTCGCGTTGGCCATCTGGTGGACCTGCAAGAAATGCGCGGCCACTCCCGGCGCGCCCCGGCCCGGCGCGGGCGAGATATGGGAACGCTTCCCCAAGTTCGTGCTGGGGTTCATGATCTCCTCGGTGGTCTTCTCCTTCCTGCTGTCGCCCGCGCTGGTCGGCGCCACCAAGAGCCTTTTGACCGGCCTGCGGACCTGGTGGTTCGCCCTGGCCTTCACCTGCATCGGCCTGGAAACCAAGTTCACCGACCTGGCCAAGCTTGGCGGCGGCCGTCCGGCCCTGGCCTTCGTCATCGCCCAGGGCGTGAACATCATCTGGACACTGCTCCTGGCATATTGCATCTTCAGCGGCGTCTTCTTCCCGCCGCCCGCCATGTAGACCCCTTGTCCTCCGGCCGGGCGGTTCC
>JBMONM010000030.1:0-21810 GCA_049324675.1 Thermodesulfobacteriota bacterium | reverse complement strand
CGTATTCCCCGGCCTTCTCGGCCTCGATGGCCGCGTTTAACGACAACAGGTTGGTCTGGTCGGCCACCTTGTTGATGGCCGTGACCACCGCCCCGATGGTGTTGGCCCTGTCGCTTATGACCGCAAGCTTCGAGGAGACGAACGCCGTCGAGTCCACAAGCTTGCGCATGGTCGCTTCCATGCCGGCCAGTCCCTCGCGGCCCTGCCCGGCCATGGCCCCGGATTCGGCCACGGAGCGGCCGACGTCCTTCAAGGTGGACACCAGATCCACGGCCGTGGCGGATATCTGGGCGCTGACGGCGCTGACCTGGCTGGTGGAGGCGGCCTGCTCGGTGACCGTGGCCTCCACCTCCTTGGCCGAGGCCGCGATCTGGGTGGCCGAGGCCGTCACCTGGATGCCGGACTCCCGGACTTGGCGCACAAGGGAGGCCAGATTCCTGGTCATCCGGCGGATGGCGAAGATGAGCCGACCCGTCTCGGAACCGGAGGGCTCGGCCCCAGGCGCGTCGATCTCCTCCACTGGTCGGCCCAGGTAGCCCTGGGTGAACTCCCGGAAGTCGCTTTCGGCCCCGTGCAGATCGCCCGAGGCGATTTTTTGGGAAATGTGCGTGATGGTCTCGATGGGCCTGGCCAGGCGCACGCCCAGGTACACGGCCAGGGGGATGATCACCGCCAGAACCAGGCCCCCGCCGAGGATGAGCGACAGCCGGAAGGCGCCAAGCGAGTCCAGGATCTTTTCCCGGACCCCGAAATAGTCGTCCTCGTACATGCCCGCGCCGATGACCCAGTCCCAGGGCTCGTAGTAGACCAGGGCCGCCACCTTGCGCCTGGGCGCCGCGTCGCCGGGGTTCTGCCAGAGGTAATGGGAGTAGACCACCTCGCCCGCGGGCGCGCTCAAGACCCGATCGATCATGTCCCGCACGAAATACCTGCCGTCCGCATCCCGGGCATCCCACACGCTCTGGCCGTCCTGGGCCCCGTCCTTGGAGATCAGATAGCGGCCCCGGTCCCGGCCCTTGCCGCCCAGGACCCAGACGTAACCGGTCTTGCCCACCCTGGTGTCCAGGATGGCTTGGCGCAGGTTTTCCATCTCCTCCACGGCCAGCCCCACTCCGAGCATGCCGATGATCTCGCCCCGGAAATCCACGATGGGCGTGTATTCGACCATGTAATCCGCGCCCTGGACGAACACCCGGCCACGGAATGTCCGCCCGTGGAGCACGGTGGAGATCAGGGTGGACATCCCATCGGATGCGGTATTGGCCGGGATGTACACCCCCACGCCTGAGCGGGCGCCGTCCTCCCGGATGATCGAGCTGGCCACCCGCAACATGTCGCCCTGGGGGTTCATGCGCTGGTAGACCGTGCACTCCTCGCCCGTGAGCCTTTTTACGTCGTCCACCACCAGCGAGTGCTCGTCCTTGTCCGTGTTCCGCCCGAGCCAGGCCCCGCCGACCTGGAGTTCGGGAAGTTCCATGCGGACCTTTTCCTGCAAAGAATCCTCGCTGGACACCTCCCAGACCGCCTTCTCCACCCCGAGGCTGAATCCCCCAAGGGTTTTGACGTATTCCGCGGCCACCAGGGAGCTCTCCCGGACCTCGTCCTCCAGGAAATGGTTGGTGGAGCGGGCCAGGCCGTACACGTCCCTGGCGATCTGGGAGATGTTGGCCTCGGTGATATTTTCCAGCTCCCGGGTCATGGTCCTTTCCACATGGGAATCCGTGACCACGGCGATACCCACGGCCATGACCACGGGCAGGACCGCGGCGGCGGAGACCACGGCGATGAGCTTGGCCTTCAACGTCCAGGAATGAAACAGGGATTGCAGTCTCATAATTGCCCGCACCGTCCTGCGAAATGGGGAGTCTGCCGCGCTGGTTTGAATTTTATCCACTATGGCGCGGAGTTGAAAGGAAAGCAACCGCATATCGGCCTTTCCCCGGAGTCTCGGGGCGCTGCGATGGTCCACGGAGGGTTTTCGTATCGGTGCACGCCGGAATGCCGACGTTGCCGGCGACCTTGCGGGAAGTCGCGGCAAAGGGCTCGCTTGTTTGCATTCGATCCACCCGAGGCGGCCTCTTCCCGGTCGCGTTGGCCATTGCCGCAATGAATGCCGGAAATTTCGCACGGGCCGAACGCGCAGCTGTCCAGGATATCCGGGAATGCCGTCGATGCCCGGCCCCGCCGCCGCACCATGGCGCATGACTCGGCGCGACCCCCTGTCGCGACGGTTGCGGGTCTCCGCTTCGTTCGGTGCGGACCGCGCAAACGAGGCATGCCGCTTCTCTCCGGCAGGGCCTCGTAGGAAAAATTTCTCGTTCCCCTCCTTTTCTTTCTCCCAAAAATACGCTAGCAACACCGCAACACATTTTCATATCAATACATTTTTACTTTTATTCCAATATGTTGTGCATGATGTTGCATTCTTTGTGTGTGTACGGGACACCGTCCCTCCCGTTCGGCACAGGGAGGGGCGCTCCGTAAACGAAGAGCCGCCCGATATGGGCCAGAGTCGGGATGAGGGGCTCACGATCAAGACACGCCAAGTTTCTGATCGCCTTCAGGCCGCACCTCTTCGCCCAAGGATCGACCGTATTGAGAAATTGTTCCGGCGGGTTTCCTCCGTCGCTCTGTTCGGCCGGGGGCAATGCCACTTTCATGGATGTTTCACGCCCTGACTGGAGATACGCTTTCTGTCGTATATTTTCATAAAGCGCGTCTTAGCAGCTTCATTTTTTCAATGCCTCTAAAGAGTGAGCCCATGCGACGTTCCCCAGGCGGGGAAAGTTTTCACGCTCGAATTCTCTGACTCAGCGACCTTCTCAGAATCAAGCTGTCTCTTGTTGTTTACGTGTCTTCCGCTGATCGATTTCGTGCGGTCTATTTTACATGCCGACGGGTTCCCGTTGTGAGGACAATCCATGTCGAACCAACAGCAATCAAAGACCGGAACCACGCATCTTGTCCAGAATTTCCTGGGGATGGCGGAGACCAGGCTCGCCTCGATCAAAAGGCAACTTCGTTCCGAACAACTGGGACAGGCGTCTTCCGGCCTGACCTGCAGGTATGTGGATGCCGCGACCCTTTCCGATGAGGACTTCTTCCGACAACGACAGGAAGTCTTTACGTCCCTCAACCGGCCAGGCAACGATGGTATGGCCTTTGTTTCCCCGGAACTGTTGGTCCTGGCGAATGTGGAGAATCCTGTCGGGGACCCTCCGCCACCCGTGACACCCGAAGGCGATGCGGGGAAACGCAGGATTCGATCACCCGATGATCTGCCGGCGGGGGCGTCCTTGATCGTTTATAGCCAGAAGAATCCCCCCGCGGAGTTTTTTCGGGACATGTGCGCGGATGTTTTCAACTCCATTCCCTGCGGACTCTTCGTGTACCGATACGAAGAACCGGATCATTTCATACTAGAGGAATGCAATTCCGCAGCAGAATGGATTACCGGAATATCAATCGAACAGTTCCGAGGTAAGGAATTCGAGGAAATATGGCCGAAAAGTGCAAATCTCGGGATAAAAAACTCTTTCATGCACGCCCTATTCAATGGCGATGTCTTCGAAACAGAGGACGTCTGCTACAAAGATCATCGCGTTGAGGGGGCATTTCTCATCAAAGTCTTCGGACTTCCCGGTCGGAGACTGGCAGTGGCTCTCGAAAACATCACCACCCGGAAGACGACCGAGAACCAGTTTCGTTATCTGGCCCTGCATGACGCATTAACCGGTTTGGCCAACAGGATCAAACTGCGCGACCGTGTCCAGCATGCCATCCAGATGTCCAAACGGTTGCCGCACAGTCTGTTTGCACTGCTTTTCCTTGATCTTGACCGGTTCAAACTTGTCAACGACACCTTCGGACATGCCCTGGGCGACGCATTGCTTGTCGAGGTCGGAAAACGGCTTGTCTCCTGCGTCCGTTCACTTGATACGGTCTGCCGCTTTGGAGGCGATGAGTTCATTATCCTGCTTGAAGATTTGCCCGCCGTGAGGAATGCGTTGGCCACCGCCCGCCGCATTCGGGCCACCTTAAGCCAGCCTTTTGTCCTCGACCAGCATACCTTGTCCATCAGCGCCTCGGTGGGCATCGCCATCCCCCCATTCCCATCCGAATCACCGGATGAGCCCATCCGCAGGGCAAGCATGGCCATGCACCATGCCAAAGAGTCCGGGGGTGGAATCAGGGCGTTCTCCAAAAAAATGTTGCAGCGAAGCGTTGTCGCTGAAAACCTGGAAAACGACCTGGAACGGGCCCTCAACCAAGATGAATTTCGATTGCTGTATCAACCCATCGTGGACTCAACGATCTTTCGGGAGGACACGGCACTGTCCGGCGACTGCGTCCGGGGGTTTGAGGTCCTGTTACGCTGGGCGCATCCTCACAAAGGACTGATCCATCCCATGGACTTCATCCCCCTGGCCGAGGGATGCGGGAAAATATCGCGGATCGGCTCATGGGTCATGGAGAAAGCCTGCGAGACATTGGCTGGCTGGCTCCGCGAGGGGATGGCCGAGAACAAGATTTTTCTCTCGATCAATGTTTCCCCTCGTGAACTGGCCTGGGTCGATTTTATGGACAGTCTGGTCAGATCATTAACGGATCACGGCCTGCCCGCGGGAACGCTCCGGCTTGAAATCGGAGAAGCGGCAGTCATGAACAGCACCGCGGCTCTCTTCGAGCGTATCAAGGAGTTGTCGGAACAGGGCATCGGCTTATCGATCGATGATTTTGGAACAGGATATTCCAATATTGCCTTACTTGGAAGGTTACGCCTTTGCGGAGTAAAGATCGACACGAGCATTATTCGTGCATTGGAACACAACTCGCAAAATGGCTCGCTTATAAGAGCTATTACAACCATGTCTGAAATTCTTGGGCTGGACGTTGTGGCCGAAGGCGTGGAGACGCAACAGCAGAGACACATCCTCATGGAGAACGGCTGTCGTTTACAGCAGGGATTCCTTTATGCCAAGCCGCTTTTGGCAAATGAAGCCGTACAGTATCTTTCGACGAGAAATATCGCCTGACGAGGTGGACATGAGGCAACTTGACTCATCGCTTCAATGAAAGATGTGTTTTACGTCTGTCTTACAAATATCTCAACTGGAATTGCCGATACCAAGGAATGAACGATTTGAGCAATACATGCACCCCGGTCAATGCCGGACTGAAATATTTCATGAATCCGGCCTGGACCACCAGCAATAGGCAGGCGCATTCTCGGACAAGCATCACCCCCCTATACTGTACGGCGACCTGTTCCGCCGGGAGGAAGATATGCTCGATACGAAACGCGGACCAAGAATTCGCTTCCACGGATATTGACAAATTTTAAAATCATGGGCTAATGTAAATTTGGTAACGATGCTGTTTTAGCATATACCAGCCAAAGCCTGACCCGCCGCGAGGCGGGTTTTCTCGGAAAGCCGCGGGTCTCTCTCTTGAGACAGCCGGGCTGCCTGGTGTGGTCGGACTGTTTTTTAGCATGCGTTTCGGCACTCTCTGTCATCCTTGCCGGGCAGAGGTGCAGAGGCGTTTCAGTAAACAGTCTTCCGAACAAGAACCAGGTGCCCCTTGTTTGAAAACAGGCGCGTCCTCTATCTTTCGGTCATCTCCTTCCTCAGCCATGCTATCGCAATTGGCTCGTTTCTCATTTCCGTATACTATTCGCACACGAATCTGGAGATTCTCCCGCTTGACGGAGTGACATATGTACCTTTCGGGGCCATCGTCAGTGTTGCGGCCCTGGCCTGCGCTATCGCGATAGTAAATATAATCTTCATCCACTACTTCTATTCATACCAGCATCAGTTCTACCTCCCGCGCCCCAAGGCCCAGATTGCGAACTTCCTCGTCATGGCCCTGGCTGATGTATTTTTGGCATATTTTGTGCAACTCTGCTTGCCGTCAAAAGTTCTTTCGATGGATTTTTATCCCCGTTTCTATGCCGTCGCCATCTTCTTAAACTGGGTGGCCGCGCATGGGGTTCATTACATCTTCAAGATGGTGAATGCCAGGCCGAGAAACAGGCGGAACTATCTGATGATTGGCACAAATAAGCGTGCTGTTCAATTTTCCAAGTTTTTCGAACGCAACAGCGTTCTGGGATTTTACAATATTGGATATCTTGACGATACCAATTACAGCGGCGAAGCGATCAACATAATTGGCACTATCGACCAATTTACGGATATAATACGGAATAACGTTGTCGATATTGTCGTAGTACATCTCCCAATACGTTCGTGCTACGATCAGATTGTCCGAATTATCAACATATCAGAGGTCCATGGAATATCCGTGCACTATCTTACGAATATATTCGACCCAAAGCATAGCGCGGTCATGACCTCAAAAGTGGGGGCGCTGGCTTCAATTATTATGCATACCGCGCCTCTTGAGGACTGGAGAATTCTCATAAAAAGAATATTTGACATAGTGTTTTCATCTTTTGCAATACTCTTCTTTTCTCCATTAATGTTACTCGTAGCAATGATCATAAAAATAAAAGACAATGACGACATCATTTATACACAAGAAAGAGTCGGATACAACAAAAGGATATTCAAAGTTTACAAATTCAGGACCATGTGCACGGACGCCGACAAAATACAGAAGGATTTTTCACATCTCAATGAAATGGATGGCCCCGTTTTCAAAATAAAAAATGACCCCAGGGTCACTCCGTTCGGCCGGTTTTTGCGGAAATACAGCATCGACGAGCTGCCGCAGTTGTTCAACGTCTTCAAGGGGGACATGAGCGTGGTCGGGCCGCGCCCCATGGCCCTTCGGGATTACGAAGGGTTTTCCGAGGACTGGCAACGTCGCCGCTTTTCAATGCGGCCCGGCCTGACCTGCTACTGGCAGATTCGTGGCCGCAACAAACTGCCGTTTCAGTCTTGGATGCGCCTGGATATGGAATATATCGACAACTGGAGTCTTCTTGAGGACATAAAAATCATCTTTCTCACCATTCCCGAGGTCTTGCGTGGCGGGGGGGTGTGATCGGATCCATGTCGAAGCGGATGCTCCAGTCGTCGTGTGCGGCGAAGCGGGATTTTCAGTTTGTTAAAAGTTCAACCAGGATGTGCACCCATGAAAAAAGCGGCTGCCCAGGACAACAAGAACGGCAAGGTGCTGGTTGTTATATTGCTTTTGGCCCTCGTCGGTTATTTGGTCTATGAAAGCAATGCCTTTTTCATGTCCGGCACGGAAAGGCTTCTCTCCGAAAAAATCACCGCCATGGAGGCGAAGTGAGGTCCTGCCGGATTGCCTAGGCAGACAAGGGAGTTGCGGGATCGTCCATCAACCTTCGATATCCAGGGAGACGTCAATGTTTCTCTTCGCACCTCTGGGAAGGCCACCATTTGAGGCTCTGCGCAAGGCTGCGGCCCCGATCGGCATGGTCGTCGTCGCAACGCTTTGCATCATCGCCATGTTCGGATGCGCCGGGAAATCTCCCAATGCGGACAAGTCGAAGGAAGGCATTCAGCCTGTGCCGCCCGAGTTTTTCAATCCTTATTACCCCTCTCACGCGGTGACCATCGAACCCGGCGACGTGCTGACCGTGCGCTTCTATTACCACCCGGAACTGGATTCGACCCAGGCGGTGCGCCCGGACGGCAAGATTTCCCTGACCCTGTTCCAGGGGATCGACGTGGCCGGAAAGTCCCCCGAGGAGCTCCAACGGCATCTCACCGAGGTCTATGCCAAGGAGTTCGTCAATCCGGTCATTTCCGTGGAGATTGAAAAGAAGTCCAGCACCACGGTCTTCGTCTCCGGGCAGGTGGCCCAGGGAGGCGTCAAGCCCTTGCAGTCCAATTCCACCATTGGACAGATTCTGGCCCAAAGCGCTGTTCGGGAACGCGATGCGGACCTCGGCAGCGTGGTATTGGTGCGCAAACACGGGGATACGGATTACACTGTGTACAAGGTCGACGCCAGGTTCGAGAACGGCGCCGAGCGCGATATCTATCTCGCGCCGGGCGATATGATCATCGTTCCGCGAAACGCCATCACTATTTTGGGTGATTTCGTACAAAAGTATTTGAGAGACATCATTCCGCCACAGATGAATATCTACTACGGCTTGACCACCGACCTTACCAATAAGTTTTTATTTAACTAGGAACAGCCATGAACACCACTTTCAAAGACATCCTGGACATCTTCTTCCGCTATCTTCGCTACGTGATGTTTTTTAGCATCATCGTTGCCGGATGTACCATCATCTACGTATATGGATCGAAGAAGGTTTATAGTTCCAAGGCACAGGTGCTCATTCGGCTTGGACAGGAACAGATGGGCAGCATGCAGTTCATGAACAATGCAAGAAACGTCTATGTCACCAGGCGCGAACAAGAGCTCAAGAATGAGGAAATGATCTTTTTGAGCGACAAGGTCATGACCTCCGCTGCCAAGGCCATCCTGGGCGACGACGCCAAGAACGCTGAGGAGTTGACTGCGGTCAAGAAGTATCTGGCCGACAAACTTGAGGTCAAAGCCCTCTTCGAGTCGGACACCCTGTCAATTTCCTTCGAATTCCCCAATCCGTATGTCGCCAAAAAGATTCTGGATATTCTGGTACAAAAATACATCGAGCACCATATCGGCGTGTACGAGAACACCAAGGAACTCAGTTTCGTCAAATACAAACTCGAAGAGTCCCGGAAGAAGTACAACGAGGCCTTGCAGAAATACACCGCTTTCATCGACTCCGTGCAGATCTATGACGAGAAACAGATCGAGTTTTTGGTTGAAAAAAACAACAAGATGCGCACGGATCTGTCCAACGCCAAGGCCGACCATGAGTACCATGTTCAAAAACTGGCCAGGGCCGAGGAAGAACTGCGGTTATTGCAGCCCTACGAGAAGTACAATAGCGTCGAAGTCCTTAATGATCGCCGCAACAAACTTAAAAGCAAGCTCAACGAAGCGAACCTTGAGAAGCAGAATTTGTTGCAGAAATATACTCCGGAAAGCCGCTTGGTACTGGATATCAACAAAGAAATCGAAATGCTGCAAAAGCTCATCAAGGAAGAACCCGAACGCGTGGTTGACACTGTGGACAGCCGCAAGAACGAAACCTACTGGACTATCGACCAGACCATCATCGACCTAAAGACTACCATCGCCGGTGAGGCGGGCAGGATCGCCTCCCTGTCCCAGGAGCTCAAGACTTTGGAAGAGGAGTTGTCGCGCAACGCCCATGACTACCAGCAACTCTCCCTGCTCAAGAAAGACCTGGATCTGGCCAAGGTCACCTACGAGAAATACTACGAGGGCTTTCTTGAAAGCGACCTGAGCAATATGAGCAAGGCCGAGCAGGTGACCAACATCTCTATCATCGAGGAACCTTCGCTGAACGTCATTCCCGACTGGCCGAGCAAAAAGAAGGTTTTTTTGTTCGCGGCCGCCTTTCTGGTCGCGGGCAACTTCTTTTTGGTAATGCTGTTATCCATGCTCAGCAACACCGTCACCAAACCTTCGGATATCGTGCAACAATTCGGAAAGCAGCCTCTGGGTACGATTCCTTTCGAATTGAGTCCGATGAAGGCCTCCGATCAGAAGCCCTTGAAGAGCATCACAAACCTGGTTCATGGGGACAGCAGGGACGGCGGACTGAGCCTTTCCTATTACGAGAGCAATCTGAAAGAGTTTCAGAGGCTTTATATCAACATGACCCTGGCCGGAGAGAACGAGAAGGTCTATCTGGTGGGCCGGTCGCGCCCCGGGGAGGGGGGCGCCACCATCACCTTCAACCTTGCGGCGTTCATGGCCGCCTACCTCGGCAAGCGGGTCGCGTTTGTGGATTACGCCTCGTCGCGGGTCACCAGCGCCGCGACTGGCTTTCAGCCGGCCCTGGACGGAAGCTTCGAAAAGGCCGAGACCGGCAAAGTGGACTGCTATCGCTCCCTGCCGAGCAAGCAGTTCCGTCACGACGATCTCAAGGAAAAGTACACCCCGCTGGACAAACTCAGGGAAGAATACGCTTTCGTTTTCTGCAACGTCCCGCCTGTCAAGGATTCGGCCGATCTCGTATTCCTCAACTACCATGTGGACAGGATCCTGTTTTTCGTCGAGGCCGAACGGACAAAGCTGCAAGTTGTCAAGCATAACATCGACACCCTTGTCCAGTATGGCTTCTCAAAGATATCTTTTGTGTTAAACAAAAGGCTGTTTTACATACCGAAGGCCCTTTATAAGTATGTGTAATGCAGCGTCTTTGCTGCTCAGATTCAGATGAAAGGAGGGGGACTTCCGTCGAAACGGGAACTCCATGAAAAGAGAATCTTCCCGACCACGCATGATATGCAGTAATATTTCTCGCTGCGGTCCTGATGATCCAGCACTTGAGACGCACAACCTGCAGAATAAGTCTTTTGTTGACGCAGGTTTTCATAAGGAATGGCAAGTTGGATATCATCGAAAAAAACGAGAGGCTTCATTTTCATTTCTCTCGATTCTACACGAAAATGGCCAAGCGCTTGTTTGGAGTCTTTGGCCCAGACAGTATACTCTACTATCCCTCACGAATTCACAACCCGAAAAAGATATTTATCGGATCCGGCGTGCTTTTGCAGTCACATATTTGGCTGAATGCTGTCGATAAATGGCTTGACACCAAATACGACGGCGAGATTCATATCCATGATGAAGCCTGCATAATGAACCATGTCCAGATTTCGGCCATATCCCGCATCACGATAGGAAAACTGACCGGTATCGGCCGCAATTCCGTCATTGTCGACCACTATCATGATTATACCCTTGTGGATGTGCCCATCATGCGCGCCCCGCTGAGCGACCCCAAACCTGTGACCGTTGAGGACGACGTCTTCGTCGGCGTCAACTGCGTCATCGCGCCCGGGGTGACCATCGGCAGGCACAGCTTCATCGCCGCCAACTCCGTGGTCAACCGCGATATCCCCCCCTTCAGCTTCGCAGCAGGCTCCCCGGCCAGGGTCCTGCGTACCTATGACCATCAAGCCGGGGCATGGATTAACCGCCAGCAGGATAATTCATGAGCGCGGCCAGGGGCGGGTGCCCGAAA
Organism: Thermodesulfobacteriota bacterium; assembly: GCA_049324675.1. Classification (GTDB taxonomy): domain Bacteria; phylum Desulfobacterota; class Desulfovibrionia; order Desulfovibrionales; family Desulfovibrionaceae; genus Desulfolutivibrio. The sequence continues at coordinate 10,748 of JBMONM010000030.1, read as the reverse complement.
AACGGGGCCTCCGACGCTCGCCGCACGCTGGGCAACACCATGTGGCTGACTGCGTCCTCCCTGGCCACCAAGGCCCTGGCCTATGTCCAGTTTCTGCTCGTGGTCCGGGCCTTTTCCGAGGTGGAGGTCGGCATCTACGCCGTATGCCTGACCGGGGTGGTGTTTGCCGAACTTGTGGCCAACCTGGGTCTGGACAGGGTGGTCGTTCGGGAGGTCGCCCGGCTCGGGAAACCAGATTCCCGTGAACTTTTCGATAGTTCTCTGCTGCTCAAGACGGCCGCCTCCATGGGGGCCTATCTGCTGTGTCTGGGCACCTTCTGGCTGCTGTATCCGGAGATCGTCACGCCGCATGGGCCGGCCCTGACAGCCTTTTTGGCCTATGTGCCGGTCTGCGCCCTGGCCCGCAGCTTCGAGAGCCATTTCACGGCCCTGGAACGCATGGCCATCCCGGCCCTGGGCCAGTTCGCCGAGCGGGTGACAATGCTTGCGGCGGCGTTGGCAGCCTGGACCGGGCTGTGCGGCTTCGACGCCTTTCTGGCGGTCCTCCCCCTGGCCGCTGTGGTTCGGGCGGCCATCCCCGCGTTTTTGTTTTTCACCGACCGGGACGGCGGCGGGCTCCTGCACATTTCGAAATCCCGCAGCAAGGGCCTGCTCTCCGATTCCTCCTGGATGTTCGGCGTCGAGATCGTGGCCGTGGCCTATTTCCGGGTGGATATCTTCATGCTGTCCAAGATGGTCGACCTCCGGGCCACGGGTCTATACCAGGCGGCATACAAGGTCTTTGACTTCTTTATCGCCATGTTCACCGGCTACCTGACGGCGATTTTTCCGGTCATGGCCAGGGGCAAGGCCCATCTGCGCCCGTCCATGCTGCTTTTGGGCGCCGGCGCGGTATGTTTGCTCTTCACCGCGCCGGGAATCGCCTTGCGGCGGGAGATACTGACCCTTTTCAAGCCGGAATACGTGGAAGCCGCCCCGGTTCTGGTCTGCCTCATGATGACCCTGCCTCTGATCTACATCAACTCCCTCTTGGCCAACTTCGCCGTGGCCATGTCCCGGGTACGGCTGCTTTTTTTCGTGGCAGTGCCCATGTTGGGCGTCAACGTAAGCCTGAACATGGGGCTTATCCCCAGATACGGCATCCTCGGGGCGGCCCTGGCCACGCTGTGCGGCGAAATCCTGCTGGGGTGCGTCCTGCTTCTGGCGTTGAAACCCTTTAGAGGCAAGTCGCCTCAGGCCCCCGAGGTGCTCAACGGAACCGTATGAAAAGCCGAAACATCCTCCTCCTGGTCACGACCCTGGCATTCGCGGTCTTGTACTGCCTGGCACTCATCTTCCTGCGGGACAAAGGCGTTCTCCTCGTCCTGGGCGGCGCGGGCGCCCTGGTGGCGCTTTATTATTCCTTCAGACACCCAACGGTGATGCTTGGTCTGGTCATCGTGGTCATCGGCCTGTGCCCCTTCTTTGCCAGCGTGCGGATTTTTTCCGGGCTTCCCAAGGTGTATGCCGATGATCTCCTCTTTTTTTATGTTATGGCGTATATGCTCGTCTTCTATGGTTTTCTACGAAAGAAAAAGTTTCATATCGGAAATGCCAGCCTTTTAATATTTTTCTTTATATTTCTGGTGGCGACGTGTGTTCCTTTCTTCACCGAGCCACTCGCCAAATCCGCAATAAGAAATTTTACGGAAACGATTCTTCTGGGATTCTTTTTTTACATCGTCTATTTAAACGAAACAGAAGAAAACAACATCGATCAAATTATTTCATATATAGCGATAACGACATTGTGTCTTTCATTGATTTTGTGTGTCGAGGTCATGGCCCAATCTAATCCGCTTATGAAGGCCGCCGAAAAGCTGGTGGACGATTTTGTGTATTTAGCGCCATCTTATTACAAATTCATGGGAACCTATTACAGGCCCTACGCCGTCTACTTTCATCCGTCCGAGGCTGGGACATTTGTGGCCATGGGGTTGCCCTTCGTGTATTACACCGTGCGCGACAAGCATCCGCTCTTCAAATATGCGGCCCTGGCCCTGGCCGGGGCGGGTGTGGTCCTGAACTTCACCCGGGGCGTCTGGGTGGCCCTGGGGATCACTCTCCTGGTCCGCAACTTCTCACGGATCAAGCGGTATTTGCCTGCCGCTGCCGCCGCCGTGATACTGGCACTTGGCGTGTTCGCGTTGAGCATGAGCGGCTCGGGGTTCGGCAAGCGTGTCTTCGACCCGTCCAACCTTTCGAATCGCCTCTACTACTGGAAGGTCGGATACAACATGTTCATCAACTACTTCCCGTTCGGCATCGGGCATATGAATTTCAAGACCAGGTATCTGGAATTCGTGGATACGGAGCCGGCCCCTCCCGGGCTCGAAGTCAAGGAGGTCTTTGTCGCCGACAATGTCTTTCTGACCACCCTTGTCGAGCATGGGGTTTTGGGGTTTGCCGCGCAGATGGCGTTCTATATCGCCTCCATCTGGATGGTCGCCAAGGTGTCCAGGATGTACCGGAAACACGGGGATACAAAAAACGCCTTGCGGCTCAACGTCTTCCTCCAGGCCGCCCTGATCTACCTGCTGGCCGGGACCTTCGCCGATGTCCAGCTCTTCGCCAAGGTCACCAAGATGTTTTTCGTCATTTTGGGGATGGCCATGGCCGTTTGCAGGTTCGCCCCGGGTGGAGGTGCCGCCCCATCCGTCCAATCCGAGCCGGCGGACTCCGCCCCGCCGCATGTGGGCGGGCCGATGCGCCCGCTACCCAACCCTTTCTGAAAAGGACCACCGATGCAGGGCTCCCGGATCAAGGTCCTGGTGCACACGGTTTCCCTGGGCGGTGTCCGGCAGCATATCGAGGACATCGTCACCCAGATCGATCGCGAGCGGTTCGAGCTCGTCGGCGCGTTTCCGGACAGGTTGCTCAACCGGACCTACCTCCCGGACGACACGGACGGATATCAGGACCTGTTTGCCAAGGCCGGATTCAGGACCTGTACGGTGGAAACGCCCACGGGGCTCAGCCCCCTGGCCTGCGCCAAGGCCTTGCTGGAGATGATCCGGCTTTTGCGCCGGGAAAAGCCCGACGTCCTGCATTGCCACAGTTCCATGGCCGGGGCTGTGGGGCGTCTGGCCGCGCTGGCCCGGCGGCCCAGGCTGGTCCTTTACACCCCGCACCTGATGTTTTCGCTGCGGTTCACGGGCGTGCGCCGATTTGTTTTCGCCACTCTGGAACGGCTGCTGTTCCCTCTGTGCGACGGAGTTATCGCGGTTTCGGCATCGGAATACGCGGGCATCACCAGGGTGCTTGGGAAGAGCCCAAAGATAAGGCTGATCCGAAACGCCGTCCCCTATCTGCTGGCAACGCAACCGCCCCGATATGACACGAACGGACTCTTCTCCGAACTCGACCTGCCCGCCGGCAAAAAAATCATCCTCTCAACGGCCCGCTTCGACGCCCAGAAGGATGTGGGGACCCTCGTCCGCGCGGCGGCGCTGCTCGCCCGGACCCGTTCCGACTTCCTGATCCTGCTTGCCGGCGACGGCGAGGAGCGGGACCGGATCATTGATCTGATCCAAAACCTGGGGCTTACGGACCGGGTGCGCCTTTTGGGTTGGCGAAGCGATGTGCCGCGCCTGGTGGCGGCCTGTGACGTGATGGTGCTGTCCTCGCGACAGGAGGGGCTTCCCTACGCCATGCTCGAGGCCCTGGCCCTGTGCAAACCCGTGGTGGGCAGCGACGTTCCCGGGATCAAGGATTGCATCGATCCGGGGCGAACGGGTTTTCTTTTTCCCTTGGGCGATGCGGGGGGATTGGCTGACGCCCTGAATCGGCTGCTGGAGGACGAGGCATTGCGCGAGGACATGGGCGCAAAGGCCAGGGAGATGGCCCTCAACTTTTTCTCGCCGCAGGGCATGATCGACGCGCTGGAATCCCTCTATGCCGGCACCCCCGTGCCTGGTCATGACCCCTCAAAAACGCCGCGGTCGGATACGACGCCGCGCCGGGCCTGACGTGTTCAGCATCGTCACCCCCACCTTCAACCGGGCCGCCGTGCTGGAAAAGGCCCTGGCCGCCATGCTCGGCATGGACGGCATCGCGGATTGCGAGATCATCGTGGTGGACGACGGGTCCACGGACGCCACCCCGGCGGTGCTCGAAGGGCTGGCCGCCCGCCACCCGGGGATCGTGCGCTTCACACGCCGGCAAAACGCCGGTCCCGGCGTGGCCCGGAACACCGGACTCGGCATGGCCCGCCGGGAGCGCATTCTCTTTCTGGACGACGACGTGTTTCCGGAGCCCGGCCTTCTGCGGGCCCACGCCCGGTTTCTCGATCAAGGCTTCGACCTGTCCCAGGGGGTGCTCACGTGGCACCCCGATCTGGCCGATACGTGGCTTATGCGCTATATGGACGCGCATGGCATGCAGTTCGCCTTCGACCGTGTCGAAAACGACGAGGAGTTGTCGTATCTGTACGTCTACACCGCCAACCTGGCCGTAACGGCCGAGAAGATCAGGGAAGTTGGGGGGTTCGACTCCGCATTCGCGGCCAAGCGCTATGCCTTCGAGGACACGGCCTTCGCCTACGCCCTGAAGATGGCGGGCTGCCGCCTGGGGCTTAATCGCGAGGCCCGGGCCGTGCACTACCACCCCATGACCCCGGAAGGACTGGCGGCCAGGGAATACAAGGTGGGGTACGCCGCCGGGGTGTTGCGGGAGCAATATCCGCGAATCGCCGCCGAACTGGGGCTGACCCGCCCCGGCGCGTTCTCCAGGGCGGTCACCCTGGGGCTTGGCGCGGCGCTTCGGCTGCCCGTGACGCGCCTTTTCGGCAACGAAACCCGATTGCGTCTCGCCTGCCGCGAGGCCTTCGGACGGGGGGTGATGGATTATGAACGGCAACACGCCAGCTTGTAGCGATTTTTCGATGGCTCGGACGCTTTGTTTCGGTTTGCTGCTTCTCGGCCTGCTCGGCGTCTGCCCAGGGGCGGCATGGGCCGCGAACGCCTATGTCCAGTTCAAGGGCAAAGGCAATGCCCCGTACATCACCAATCTGAAATTCCACTACGCCTTGATGCCGGGGCCCATCGAGGAGGTCATCGTGGTCATCCCCGAGCAGACCAAATACGAGAAATACCCTCTGTCCCAGGTGCGCCAGATCGAGTTTTTGCAGGTGGTGGGTGAAAAAAAAATGTGCCCCGTGTATCGGGTCAGGCTTCATCTGCGCATGCCGGGCCACTGGCGCGAAGTCTTCCTCATGCCCTTGCGGGAATTACAGGGCGTCTCCTTTGGCGCGCCATGGACCTTTCCTGTGGATTACGACCGGGGATACGATGAAAACGCCGGGGAACTGCAGGAGATTCGCGTCGCGCCCGCCAAGCCCGGGCTCTAGCGTCACATCCCATAAAGAATCCATCGTTTTTTAAGAAAAAAACAAGCAGTCCAAATTCGCAGACACGAATGCCGAGGACCCGACACGAGGAAGGCCGAACGTGAATGACGCGGCGGCGTTTTGCGACATCCCCGATTGTACGGCGCGCCAGCCCAGGGACGAGGCCTCCGGGGCAAAACGTCGAGCCGAAGCCCCTCCCCGGGTTTCCGTAATCATCGTGACCTACCGCAACGAGGGCACCATCGAAGCCTGTCTGGCCTCCCTGGCCGCTCGCGCGGCGGTTTGGTTCGAGACCGTGGTGGTGGACAACTCGCCGGACCGGGCCACCTGGGAGCGCCTCCAGGCCTTTTGCCGGGATCACCCCGATATGGCCGTGACCCCCTTGCGCCCGGGAACCAATCTCGGGTTCGCCGCCGGATGCAACCTGGGGGCGCGGCACGCCCGGGGAGACTTTCTGCTTTTTCTCAACCCGGATACGCGGCTTGAAAACGACATCCTGTCCATCTTTCTGGCCTTCTGGAAAGGCCGGGCCAATCCCGGACTGCTCGGTCCCCTGGTCTTGGACGGGCAGGGGGACACGGTGCGCACCTGCCGCAACCTGCCCACGGTGATGGGCATCCTCCTGGACGCCACGGGCCTGGACCGATTCCTCGGGCGCTACCGTCTGCCGCGTTGCGCCCATGATCGGACCCAGCGGGTTCCGCAGATCATCGGGGCCTGTCTTTTCACCTCCAGGCCGCTTTATGAGGCCTTCGGCGGAATGGACGAACGATTTTTCGTCTATTTCGAAGAAGTGGATCTGTGCACGCGCATGGCCGGGGCCGGATACGAGATATGGTTTCTGCCCGAGGCCCGCATTTCCCACGCGGCGGGCGCCTCCTGCGAAACCGGGTCGGCCGTCGCGGCCATGATCGTCCAACTGCGCAAAAGCCGGATGCTCTATTTTCGCAAGCACTTCGGACCGGCGGCCACGGCGGCCGTCGGCGTCCTCACCGTCCTGGAAGGCGCGGCCAAGGCCGCCGTATTGCTGGCGCTTTACGTGGCGCGCGGCGAACGCCGCCACCTGGAGAAGGCCAAAGGGTTTTGGAGGGTGGCCGCATGCCCCGGATCCTGGCGCTGACCGTACGTCCGGTCACCGGCCCGGACACCCGGTACCGGATCGCGCAGTATGTGCCGCTGTTTCGGGAGGCGGGACTGGAGGTCGTCTGCCACGCCCTGTATTCCCCGGACTATTACCGCCTGCTGGGCCTTCCGGGGCACCGGGCGGCCAAGGCCCTGGGGCTCGGGGCGGCCTTCCTTCGCCGTCTGGCGGACATCGCCCGCCAGGCCCGGCACGTCGACGCCGTGTGGGTCGGCCGGGAGCTTTTTCCCCTGGGGCCCCCCGTGCTCGAAAAACTGCTTTTTCACCTCAATCCCCGGGTCATTTTGGACATCGACGACGCCATCTATCTGCCGGACGCGGCCAATACGGGGTTCATCCACCGCCAGCTGCGGGATTTCGGCAAGCTCGGCCGCCTGGCCGGCGCATTTCGGGCCGTGGTGTGCGGCAACGCCTTTCTGGCCGACTACTTCCGGGACAAAAATCCGAACGTCCACGTCATCCCCACCGTGGTGCCCATGGCCGACTACGGCTCCATCACCCGCAGCGCCTCGCCCAGGCCGCGCATCGGCTGGATCGGCACCCCTTCCAATGCCGGGCATCTGGAACTAGTGCGCGAGCCGCTGACCCGCCTGGCCGCAAACCATGACTTCGCCTTCACCGTGGTGGGGCTTTCCCGTCCCCTTGACTGGAATCTGCCGAACATGCTCCACAAAGCCTGGACCCTGGAGGGGGAGCTCGGATTTTTCGCCGATTTCGACATCGGCATCATGCCCCTGCGCGACTCTCCTTTCGCCCGGGGAAAGTGCGCCTTCAAGATCATCCAGTACATGGCCGCCGGGATACCGGTGGTGGCCTCGCCGGTCGGCAGCAACCTGGACGTGGTCCGGGAGGGGAAAAACGGATTTTTGGCGGACTGCGCCGAGGCCTGGATGCGGGCCCTGGCCGCGCTGCTGGGCGATCCGCACCTGCGCCGGACCATGGGCGAAGCCGGCCGACGCACCGTACGGGAGGGGTTCAGTCTGGAGGGACATTGGAAACGCTACGCCGAAATCATCAAGGAGTGCCTATGACCGCGCGCCATCCACGCCGCCTTTTGCTCATCCGGGCCGCCGCCGCTGTCCTGTTCCTGGTTGCGTCCGCCTGCCCCGGACTGGCCGGGCCGTTTTTTTTCGGGGTCAATGCCGACAACTGGAAAGGGGAGGTGCGACGCCCCGGTTTCACACAGATTATCAAGGAGATGGGCGTGCAGTTCATTGTCTGGCACGTCTCCCCGGAAGAACTGGCCACGGGCCGAATCATGGAAATCGTGGAGTTTTGCCGGGCCAACAATCTCGCCTATCTTTTCAACACCGAGCTGGTGAACTACGTTCCCGGGGTGCCTTATTTCACCAATCCCGACGGCACCTACCGCTGGGATCTCAAGCCCGAGACCATGGAGCGCTTCAAGGACGACCCGCTTTTTTTGGGCCAGGTTTATGACGAGGCCATGCTCATGCAGTCCCTGAACGGAGAGGTGGTGAACGGTCAGCGCATCCTGCCCTATTTCGTGAACACCTCGACCATGACGCCGCAGCGGGCCTTTGATGCCGTGACGGCCAAAATCGCGGACATTACCGCCGAAAAGGCCGGCTACGGCAAGCTGACGGTCTTCGAGATGGTCCTGCCCGATTACGCCCACGCGGCGGCCCGGGGCGGGGCGCTTCTGGCCCCCAAACTCCTCAAGGAAACCTCGAACGACCTCATGTTCGCGGTCTACGCCGGGGCGGCCCGGCAATACGGGCAGCAGGAACTCTGGGCCTGCGTGGATTTATGGTTCCTGGACAGGTTCCCGGAAAAGGGCCGGGCCGGACCGGGCTTCCATACCCCGCAGGAACTCTACGACGCCCTGTGCTACGCTTACGAGATGGGGTTCGACCGGGCCTATGTGGAACACCTCAAGGGCCTGGCCGACCTGGACACCGGGCAGATCACGGAATACGGCCGCCAGGTGGTGGCCTTCCAGGCCGCGAAAAAAGATCTGCCCCGGGGCTCGTGGCGCGAATTCACGCCGACGCTGGTGGTCAAGCGTTTCCCGGACGGCTACTGGGGCCAGAAATACTCCACGTTTCTGCCAGACCATCCCTACGGGGCCCGGGAAACCACCCCGGCCCTGCGGGAGGCCGCCGCCCGCTGGCTGGCGCTCTTGAGCGCCGAGAGCAAGGGCAAGCTGCCCCCCGACGCCAACAACTGGAACGCGCTGACGCACCCCTATTTCCAGAAGACCGCCTATTTCCTTCTGGCCGGGCTGCCGCCCATGTTGGTGGTGGATCATACCTTCACGGATACGGCCGCCTTTCCGGAGACGCGATTCGTGGATCTGACCCGGGAGGCCCCATGACCGTGGCGTGGAAACCTGCCACCACAAGAGGAGCACGACATGAAGCTGCTCGATTTTGCGCTCAGTGTCCTTAGCAAGATAGGGTTTGTCACCCGCTATTTCTGGCACCTGCTGGCAAACGCCGGCCGCCTGAAGATGGAATGGTTCGTTTTCCTCGAACCCGGGGTGGTCTTCAAAATCGGCCCGGGTAGTCGGGTCATTCTAAAAAAGAACAGCTATATCAAAGGCGGCGCCGTGTTCGAGGCCATCGAGGGAGGTCGCATCGTCCTTGAGGAGGGAGCGGGCGTCGGCCATTATGCCTGCATCGGCGCCTCACGGCTCGTGTCCATGGGCAGGGGGTCGATCATCGGTCAATCCTGCACTCTTGTCGACTCGGCGCATGTCCATGACCTGTCCATTTCCCTGGACAAAAGCGGCTACACCTATGGGCAACTGATCCTTGAAGACGAGGTGATCGTGTATCCCAAGGCGACGATCGGTCCGAACCTGCGGATCGCCAAGGGAACGTTGATCGGAGCCCATGCCTTCGTCAACAAAAGCATCGACACCGGATACGGCCTCTACGTCGGCATCCCGGCGCGCAGGGTCAGGGACTTGTGATATGGACGTCTCCGTCATCTACGTCAACTGGAATGCCGCCGAGGAGATCGCCGCGTCCATCGTCTCGGTGACAGAGCACGTTCGGGACCTGGACTACGAGATCATCGTCGTGGACAACGACTCCCCGGAATCCTGCGCCATGCTGGAGCAGGACGGCGTCCTTTTGATCCGCAACCCCGTGAATTCCGGATTCGGGGCCGGATGCAACCTCGGCGCGGCGCATTCCCGGGGGCGTTATCTGCTTTTTCTCAATCCGGACACGCGCCTTCAAAACGATATCCTGTCCTGCCTCTCACAGTTTTTGGACGAGGCCCCCACCGCCGGGGGTTGCGGCCCCATGGTCCTTCGAGAAGACGGCGGCATCGACTTCGGCGCGGCCAGGGCCGACATCACCGTGCTCAACGAATTCCTAGAGCACAGCACGCTGGCCTTCCGGTTTCCGAAAAACAGCATCCTGGGACATCCCCACTATCTCTCCTGGGACCACCAGTCCACTCGAACCGTGGACTCCTTGCTCGGCGCGTGCATGATGTTCAGACGGGAGGTGTTCGACAGCCTCGGCGGATTCGACGAGAAATTTTTCCTGTATGCTGAGGAAGTGGACCTGTGCAGGCGGACGCGGAAGGCGGGCTATGACATTTACTATGTGCATACGTGCAAAGTGCTCCACAAGAGCAAGCATAGTACGACAAAGTATTTCGGCGGGATGCAGAAGATGGTCATGCAGTATCTGGTCAGCCTGAACTATTATTTCAAAAAGCACTACGGCCTGACGGGAGTGGTGGCCTGGCGCATGGTCATATTCTTCGTGTATCTGGTCCGGGGGCTCCTGGGGCTGCGCCGGGGCTACCTGGACTATTGCCTGTGGAGTCTAGGCCTTGTCAGCTACCGCCATCCGAACGCCCCGCAAGGCCACGGGGCGACGGGCCGGGATGCTCGATCAGATCTGGCCTGACAGAAAGGGGGAAAAAGCATACCCGGGCGTTGGAGAATACCCTCTCCGCTCCGTGACCGTTCCCCCACCCCGTCTGCCTACGTAACCGAGTCCCCGGAGGGGGACGTCACGCCTGGAGGGAAGAGACCCCGGCGCACGGGATTGCCGCAGGACGTCGAAGGACGAAGGCGTCCTCCTTGCGGCGCAGCAACGCAAGCCATGCCTCCACCACCTCGCTGTCCCACTGCGACCCCGCGCCGTCGGCCAGGATGGTCTTGGCCTTCTCGAGGCTTCGGGCGGGTTGATAGGCCCTGGCCGAGATCATGGCCTCGAACCCGTCCACCACGCT
>JBMONM010000029.1:0-22045 GCA_049324675.1 Thermodesulfobacteriota bacterium | reverse complement strand
GGCCGCCTGGAGTCGGGGGGTCCGGGGGGAATGGTTCCCCCCGGCGGGAGAGGGGTTCGGGGAGAGGGCGGAGCCCTCGCCCCGACGCCCTAGGCCCTGGGGTCGCCGGGCAGGTAGCGGCCGGTGACCTTGCGGAAGGCCTCGGAGGTCAGGTCGCCGGGGATGCCGTCCACCTTGACGAAGATGCCCGGGAAGGTGTTGAGCCAGATTTGGAGGGTTGTGACCGCTTCCTGTTCCTCGAACGTGCCCGGCAGGGTCTTGGCATGGCGGGGGGCCAGAGGGGCGTCGGTCGGTGCGGGTTCGGGGATATCCGCGAAGGCGATCAGGTTTTTTTCGGCCAGCCGGCGCAGCATGGCCGCCGCTCCGCATTGCTGGGACACGGCCGTATCCGACCACACGCCGTCCTTGATGTATTTCCCGCAGGTGTAGTGACTCGAGAAGCTCCACAGGTAGGGCGAACGGACATGGGGATGGTAGAGGCGGTAGCCGAAGCCGTTGTAGCGTTCGAGCTGGTAGAGAGTCCCGGCCAGGCTCCAGTCTGTGTCGGCCCCCAGCTTCTTGAGGGTGAGGGCGTCGGTGGCGCTGTGCTCCCAGGTGAAGGGCGGCTCGCCGGTCTTGGGGCGCCCGGGGGGTTCTTGCACGGTTCTGGCGGTAAGCGGATCGCCGTTGTGCAGGTGCTTCGAGAAGTTCTGCGAGGACTCCATGGCATGGATCACGGCGATGACCTGCCAGGGAATGCCGAGGGTGTCGGCGAGGGCCAGGTAGCGGGTCTGGTGGGCCAGGAGGCCGGCCACGGCCTTTTCCACCTGGGCGGCGTGTTTTTCGGAAATGGCGCAGGAGTTGAACAGATCAACGTATTCGCGGCGCAGGGAATGTGTCAGGGGAATTGTGGCCATGGGGCGGACCTCCTGTGAAATGGTTTTTGAAGGGCTTCGTCCAATGCGGAAACACGGCGTCCGGACGCGCGCCAGGGGGCGGATGGCCGGGTCGGCCCGGCTCTTTGCGCCTAGGGAATGAGTCCGGCAAGCCACTTGGCTTTGGACGAACCGTTTTCCCACAGGGTTGTGCCCTGCATGCGCTTCAGGAATTCCACATGGCGCTCGATGTTCGGGGCCATGTTCCCGTTTTGATCCGGCAGGCCCAGAAAGCGTTTGGGGTTGTCCTCGGCGATGTTTGTGAACTGGTTTCCGAGCGCGTTCTGGAACAAATCCCAGTACTCCGAATTGCTCGTGGACAGATAGATCATGTAGTAGTCCGTGCCCCACAGGATGTTGTGGCGCAAGGCCTCATCGCTCAGGTAGCCCTTGAGACGATCGAAGTAGGCCCGGCGGACGGCGGTGCCGCCCAGGGGCTCATCCTGGTAGGAGACGTCGCCGTAGACCCGGCCTCCGAAGGCCGGGTCCCTGATCATGTCCAGGAGCATGTTCCGCCAGCGGTAGGGCGCGCTTTTGGGGTCGGTGAAGATGTCCTCGTCCGCGAAGTGGGCGAAGTCGATGCGTACGTTCGGGTTGTTCCGGATGAGGTCCTTCCAGTCCCCGGGATAGCAGCGCAGGGCCGTGGCCCTGGAGGCCGCGAATCCGCCGCTGTTGGCGTGCATGACGATGGCGGCGTCAAGGTCGTTGCACAGTTCGAAAAGCTCCTCCATTCCGGGATACGTGGGCGAATGCTCGGCCAGGGAGGGGTAGAGCTTGACCCCGATGCAGGCCCCGCTCTCCAGGGCCGCCCGGGCGATCTCCAGGCCGTTTTCCCCCCTGGGCCGGCCCACCCGGTCGGGATTGAAGGCCACGAACGGCAGCACCAGGCCGGGATAGCGCACGGCCTGCTCCACGGTCTGGCGGTACTGGTCGTGGAACAGGGCGTCGTCGTCCGAGGGCGTGGGGCCGATGACGTCCACCATGAGGGCCACGACGATGCTGTCCTCCTCGTGGTTTCCCGCCAGGTCCCGGGTCTTGGCCAGCAGATCGGCGGTCACCGAGGCGACGTCCGGCAGGAAGCCGATACGCAGGAACTCCCAGAGGTACAATCCGCCCCTGCGCCGGGTGTTGATCATCTCGTACAGTTCGCCCATGGCCTCCCGGTTGTCCGTGGCCCGGTCCATACGTTTTTCCAGATAGTTGGCGATGACCTCGGCGAAGGGCTTGGACAGGCCGCCCCGGTTGAGCCGGGCCACCAGGATTTTTTTGGCCTCGGCGGTCAGAAAGGTCTTGAAGTTGAAGACGTGGCTGTGGGCGTTGATGCGCATGGCCGGCCTCCTGGGTATATGCATTATTTTTTATAAACGCATATCGTTAATATCGAATTTACTGAAATGCGCAACGATAAAAATCGGTCATGCGAATTCATGAACGAGGGAAGGGAGTTGCCGGACAGGCTGATTTCGGGAAGCCTGGAGGACGCGTTGGTCCGGGGGCGTTTTGAAGAGGCGGGAATGATTTCCGGGGGCGGATGCGGCCGGGGACAGGCGGTCAGCCCTGCCCGGGTGCGCGGAAGGTGCCGTTTTGCACGGCGGTCAAAAAATCCCGGATGAACGGCCAGTAGTCGGGGTTGTCCAGGATGGAGTTGTGGCCGGCGTCGATGCGTCGGAAATCCTTGGGGCCGGCCCAGACCCGGGCCAGGCTTTCGGCCCGGGCCGGAGGGATCAGGGTGTCGTTGGAGGCGATCAGAAACAGGGTCGGGGCCGTGACTTTGGTCGCGTCGGGCGTGACGTCGAAGGGCTGGCGCAGAAGCAGCCCCACGGGCAGAAGCGGGTGCGCGGCCTCGCCCACGGCCCGGATGCTGTCGTAGGGCGTGACCAGGACCACGGCGGACACCGGACGGTTGGCCGCCACGTGGGCCGCCACCCCGGAGCCGATGCTGCGGCCCATGACCGCGATGGGCGTGCCGGGATACCGGGCGCGCAAGGCGTCGAACACGGCCAGGGCGTCGGCCTTGGCCGTCTGTTCCGTGGACGAGCCGGTGGATGCGCCGTAGCCCCGGTAGTTGACCGCGGCCAGGGTGAAGCGGGACAGCTCCGCCGGGGACCACAGGAAAAACGAGGCCGCCTCCTCGGCGTTGCCCTGGAAATAGACGAGGATCGGGGCGGGAACCTCGACCCGGGCCGGCGGGGGGGCGATGGAGCCGTCGGAGTCCGACGGGGCGGGAAGCGCGGGCAGGGTCCGGGGCAACAGGTAGCCCGACAGGGTGGCGCCATCCGGGGTGGTCAGGGAAAAGTCCGTGAGGGTCGGGTGATAGGTCCGAAGCTGGGTCAAAAGGGCCTGGTCCGTGTCCCGGCCGGGAAACACCTGAATCCTGCAGAAAATACATGAGTCCCATGTAGCACAGATAGGCCAGCACGGCCGCCGCAAGGCCCATGCCCAGAAATCGCATCCTCATCTTCCTCCCTCGCACATCGTCATTGCGGGCCGCACGATAGCCCGAAACTCGGCTGTGCGAAACCCCCGCCAAGCGGCGTTTCCCTTCCGGGCGTTCTTGACAATCCCGGATTCGTGCCCATTACCCCCTTTTTACATTCAACCGGAGGAGGAGACATGTCCGGACGGGGATACGTTCACGGGTACGGCGGGCGCGAGGCCGAACGCCTCCTGGACCAGGCCGGGGGGCTGGCCGGACTGTTGCACCACGACACGGCCTATCCGCCCGGCTGCCGGGTCCTCGAGGCCGGATGCGGCGTGGGGGCCCAGACGGTCATCCTGGCCGCGGGAAGCCCTGGCGCGGACATCGTCAGCGTGGACATCTCCCCCGAATCCCTGGCCCGGGCCAGGGACCGGGTCGCGGCCGCCGGAATCGAAAACGTGCGCTTCGAGCAGGCGGACATCACGGCCCTGTCCTTCCCGGACGGCTCCTTCGACCACGTCTTCGTCTGCTTCGTCCTGGAGCATCTGACCGATCCGCAAAAGGCCCTTGCCGAAGTCCGGCGGGTGCTGGTTCCGGGCGGGACCATCACGGTCATCGAGGGCGATCACGGCTCGTGCTACTTCCATCCCGAAACCCCGGCCGGCCGCGCGGCCTGGAACGGGCTGGTGGCCTCCCAGGCCTTGCTCGGCGGGGATTCGCTCATCGGCCGGCGGGTCTATCCCCTGCTGGCCGGGGCGGGCTTCACAGGGGTTTCCGTATCCCCCCGCCATGTCTATTCCGACGGCTCCCGGCCGGACGTGGCCGAGGCCTTTGTCAGGAAGATCATCGTGCCCATGGTTCAGGGGGCGCGGCAGGCGGCCCTGGACGCCGGGCTTGTCGACGCCGCCACCTTCGACGCCGGGGTGGCGGACCTTCTGCGCACGGCCGAACCCGACGGCAGCTTCTGCTACACGTTTTTCAAGGGCACGGCCCGGAAATGAGCCTGGCTGGGCGCTTTGGCCCGCCGGATTTTCTGGCCCGGGCGGCGGTCCGGGTGGCGCCGGTGGTCTTTGGCTACGTGCCGGTGGGCTTCGCCTACGGCGTTCTGGCCAAAAACGCCGGCCTGTCCACGGGAAACGTCCTGGGCATGTCCGTCCTGGTCTTCGCCGGCTCGGCCCAGTTCATCGCCGTGGGCATGCTGGCCGCCGGCGCGTCCCTGGCCGGCATCGTCCTGACCACCTTTGTGGTCAACCTGCGCCACCTGCTTTTCTCCGCCGCCCTGTCCCCGGCATTCGGGGCCTGGAGGCGGCGCGATCTCGCCCTTGTGGCCTTCGAACTGACCGACGAAACCTTTGCCCTGCACGCCGCGAACCAGGCCAAGGGACCTCCGGACCGGGCCGAGACCCTGGCCCTGGGGATCATGGCCCAGGCCGCCTGGGTGGCCGGGACGGCGCTCGGGGCCTGGGCCGGGGCCTCGGTGGGCTCCGTTCGGCCCATCGCCCTGGATTTCGCCCTGCCGGCCATGTTCATCGCCCTTCTGGCCGGCCAGATCAAAAGCCGGACGCACCTTTGCGTGGCCCTTTTTTCCGGAATCCTGTCCACGGCCCTGGCGCTTGGGGGCGCGGACCGCTTCGGGGTCCTGGCCGCCACCCTGGCCGGGGCCGTCCTGGGGACATTATGGCAGTCCTGGATCAGGCCGACGTCTTCGTGACCATCGCGGGCATGGCCCTGGCCACCTACCTGCCCCGTGCCGCCCCTCTGGTCTTTCTGTCCGGCCGGACCCTGCCGCCGCCGGCCATCCGCTTTTTGGGGTTCGTGCCGGCCTGCGTGCTTGCGGCCCTGCTTTTCCCGTCGGTCCTGGCCCCTGCGGGGAGCCTTGACCTTACGACCGGCAATTTTTTTCTGCTCGGATCGGTTCCGGCGGCCCTTGTGGCCTGGCGCACCGGGAGTTTCTTCGGGGCCGTGGCCGTGGGCATGGCCGCGGTGGCCGCCCTGCGCTTTTTTTTCGGGTAGGGGCCGGAAGGCTCAGGCCCCGGTCATGTCCGGGGCATCCTCACCGGGCGGGGCGGTCCCTTCAGCCCCGGCCATCTCCTCCCAGGCGCCCAGGACCTTCGCCGCCTCGCGTTCCAGTCTCCGGAAGGCCTCGCCGGCCCTGGGCGGATCCCCGCTCCGGGCGGCGTCCTCCAGTCTGGCAGCGGCCTCGCGGCAGGACAGGGCCCCCACCACTCCCAGGGAGCTTTTCATGGTGTGGGCCGACCGGGCCAGGGCGGGCATGTCACCGGCGGTCAGGGCGCGTCTGGCCAGTTCCAGTCCGCTTCGGACCTCCCTGGCCCCGATGGACAGGAGCATGCGGTATTCCTTGTCTCCGATGCCCATGTTCCGTGTGACCGAGCCCTTGTCCAGGACCGGCGCGTCCTGAGGCGGTCGCGCGGCGTCGGCAGAACTGTCGGACGTGTCCGACCACATGTCGCGCGGGCCCGCGCGGCCCGAGGTGGCCCGGTGCAGGGCCCGGGCGAGGTTCGCCTGGGACACGGGCTTGGTCAGGAAATCGTCCATGCCGGCCTGGATGCATTCCTGGCGGACCTCCTGCAGGGCATGGGCGGTCATGGCGATGATGGGCACGCCGGGATGCCTGACCCGAAACGTCCCTTCGCCGCCCTTGCGGATCAGCCGGGAGGTTGTCAATCCGTCCGTGTCCGGCATCTCGATGTCCATGAGCACGGCGTCGAAATCCTCGCGGCACAAAAGCGTCAGGGCCTTGTGCGCGCTTTGGGCATGGACCGTGGCATGCCCCAGGCGCGAGAGCATGAGCGTGGCCACCCTGGCGTTGATCTCGTTGTCCTCGACCAGGAGCAGGCGCAGGGGGCGGGTGTCGGAAACGAGGGGAGGGGATTCGGCGGTATCCTTGACCAGATCGGGATTCCCGGCCTCGAACAGGGCCGTGAACGCGAACCGGCTGCCCTCTCCGGGGGTCGAGCGCACCGTGATTTCCCCGCCCATGAGTTCCACGATCTGTCTGGAGATGGAAAGCCCAAGTCCGGTTCCGCCGTATTTGCGGCTGATCGACCCGGCGGCCTGGGTGAAGCTTTCGAAGATGCCCTCGAGCTTGTCCGCAGGGATGCCGATGCCCGTGTCGCTGACCGTGACCCGCAGGCCCACGCGGCCCGAGGGGACCATGTCCTGGGCAAGGCGGGACACGTCGATGCGCACTCCGCCGCGTTCGGTGAACTTCACGGCGTTTCCGGCCAGATTGAAGACCACCTGGCGCAGACGCATGGGGTCGCCGCGCAGAAAGAACGGCACGTCCGGGTCAATGTCCAGGGTCAGATACAGCCCCCTGGCCTCGGCCTCGGGGCCAAGGACCCTGACCGTGTTCTCCAGGGTGCGCCGCAGATCGAAGTTGATGCGTTCCAGCTCCAGACGTCCGGCCTCGATCTTTGAAAAATCCAGGATGTCGTTGAGCACCCCCAACAGATGGGTGGCCGAGTCCCTGACCGTGTCCAGATAGTCGCGTTGCTCCGGAGTGAGCGCGGTGGCCAGGGTGGCCTCGGTCATGCCCACCACGGCGTTTAGGGGGGTTCTGATTTCGTGGCTCATGGCCGCCAGGAAATCGCTTTTGGCCCTGGCCGCGGCCTCGGCGGCGTCCTTGGCCGCCCGGAGGCCCTCCTCCAGGCTTTTTTGCGGGCCGATGTCGTCGAAGGCCAGGATCACGTCGCCGTCGGGATGCGCGAGGTCCAGGGCCTTGGCGTAGATACGGACCCATCCGACGGTTCCGTCGCCCCGCCGCACGTCCCCCTCCCCGCGAAAGGCGCCGTCGTTGACCAGGGCGTTGCGGTATCTCTCCTCGAAGGCCGGTGCGTCGTCCAGGGAGGTGTATATCATGGAAAGGTGTTGCCCGGTGAGATCCTCGGGGCGGTAGCCCAGGATTTCCGCACCCCGCCGGTTGATCTTGCGGCAGAAGCCGTTTCTGGTCATGGCGATGCCCACCAGGCTGTTCTCCACGATGGCCTCGAGTTCGACCACCGTGTCCCGCAGATGGTGTTCGACACGTACCCGATCAGTGACGTCCAAAACAGTGTACAGCCGACCCGCCACAACACCCTGGACCTTATACGGGCCGAGCCGACCTTCGAGCAGGCGGCCATTGGCCAGTTCCATGAGACCGAAAGCCTGTGCCGAGAGGTCATTGTTCAATTCGTGCGAGCGGGAGATAAACCGGCTCGGATCCTTGAGTCGGGATGCGACCATGGCCAGGCGAGATTCCGAGGAGGGCAGTGAGGGCCAGGTGTCCGGCAGGCCGAAGAGCTCCAGGAACATGCGGTTGCAGGCGATGATGTCCTTGTTTTCATCCACCACCAGGATGCCCTCGGCTGTGGATTCGATGGTGGAGGCCAGCAGGTTCAATAGCCGCTGGGCTTCGGCCCGGGCCAGTTCCCGCTCCCGGACCTCGCCGGTGAGCCGGAAGTTGGCCTTTTCCAGGTCCAGTGTCCGTTCCCGGACCTTGTGCTCCAGGGTCCGGTTGTATTCCTCGATTTGTCTCCGCGAGGCCCGGAGACTGTCGGTGTTTTCCCGAAGCGTCAGGGACATGGCGTTGAAGGCCTGGGCCATGCCGCCGATTTCGTCGCCTGTCTCCAGGGACACGGTCTCTCCGGGGCTGCCCTCCCGAACCCGCTGCATGGCGTCGCGCAGCCGGCGTACGGGCACAAGCACGGTGCGGCGCATGAGCCAGCTCAAAAGACCGAGCATGATCAGCAGGATGACCGCCAACGCGCAGAAATATAAGGCCAACATCATGTTGATACGCCGATCCAGGTCCTCCCGGGTGGAGAACAACTCCAGGTAGCCGACCTTTTCGCCGATCACGGTCAGGGCTTCGGCGTAGCGCAGGACGGGCCGGTCTCCGAGCAGGGTTTCGGAAAAGACCGGCCCTTGATCGATAAGGTGGCGTTCCTCGATGGGCATGGGCTGGCCGATTCCCAGGCCGGCCACGCAGAAGGTGGTTCCGTCCGGCAGATACACGGTGACGCCCACCATCCCCGGCACCTTGCGCATCTCCTCCAGGGTGGCGGCCACGGCCCGGTCCTGCCGGGCGAAGATTTCGTTGGCCAGGGTCTCGTAGCGCTGGGCCACCACGCTGTGCAGCAGCACCTCGATGCGCCGCAGGTTCTCCTGGCGCTCCCGGGAGGCGTGGATGGACAAAAAAACGCTCGACACCAGGGCCACCACCACAAAGGTGAACATGATGGCCAGATTGATCTTGGACCGCAGTGGGAGGGAACGCAGAAAAGCCCTGGACATCGCCGGATCACCTGAATGTGGCATGGAACACGGCCTGATCGTCCGTGAAGCGCATGATGGTCACGTCCTTGCCAACGGGGTTGCGGTTTTCGTCGAAGGTGATGGTCCCGGTGCCGCCCGGGAAGTCCCGCGTGCGGGCCAGGGCCGGGATGACTTTTTCCCGGTCCGGGGTCCCCGCCCGGCGCACGGCGTCGGCCAGGACCATGACCGCGTCGTGGGCCAGGATGGCGTCGGGCTGGAACGGACTTTCGCCGTATGCCGCGCGGTAGGCCTCGGCCGCGGCGCGGCCGGCCGGAAACGGGGCCTCGGGATGCCAGTGGGTGGTGTAGTAGTGGCCGCGCACGGCCGCGCCCCCGATGTCGATCATGGCCGGCCCCCATCCGTCGCCGCCCAGAAACGTCGCCGTGATGCCCATGGCCTTGGCCTGGCGCAGGATGCGGCCGGACTCCAGGGCGTAACTCGGAACGAAGACCACATCCGGGGCCTTTTCGGCCACGGCCGTAAGCTGCCGGGAAAAATCCGCGTCGTTGGTCTTGAACGCGTCTTCGAGGACGATATCGCCGCCTCCGGCCTGGAAGGCCCGGGTGAAGGTGGCGGCGAGGCCCATGCTGTAGTCGCTGCCCACGTTGACCAGGACGGCGGCTTTTCGGGCCCCAAGGGCCTGGAGGGCGAAGCGGGCCAGCAGGTCCCCCTGCTGGTCGTCGGTGAAACAGATCCGGAAGGCGCAGTCGCCGGCCCGGGTGACGTCGGCATGGGTGGCGATGGAGGCCACGAAGGGGGTTCTGGCCTCCTGGCAGACCTCGGCGATGGCCTTGGACATCCCGCTGAACGGGCCGCCCACCACGGCCAGAACTCCGGCCGCGACGGCCTGTTTCGCGGCATGGCGCGCTCCGAGGGTCGTGCCGGCGTTGTCGAATTCCAGAAGCTCCACATGCCTGCCCAGAAGCCCGCCCGAGGCGTTGATGGCGGCCACGGCCAGGGCCGCGCCGCGAAAATCCCGCTCCCCGATGCCTACCGAGGCCTCGCCGGTCCGGTCGTAGATGACCGCGATGCGCACGGGGTCTCCGCCGGCCTGGGCCCAGGCCGGGCCGGGGATCAGGCACCACAGGGCAAGGGCGGAAAAAAGTCCGGCCAGACAGCCGGCTTTGAATCTGCCGGAAAGGATGGGGCGGCGGAACGTTTCGCGGACGATCATCAGGGGTTCTCTCCGGGCTTGACGGTTTTGAGAAGCCGGGACTTGCCGCCCACGATCTCCATGATGTGGATGTCCTTTTGGGCTTTTCCCCCGGCATTGAAGGTGATGGAACCGGTGATCCCGGGGAAGTTTCGGACCGACGCCAGGGCATGGGTCAGGTCTTCCGGCCGCGTCGATCCGGCCCGCTTCGCGGCCAGGGCGGCCACGCGCACGGCGTCATAGGCCAGGGCCGAGCCGGCCACGGGGGGGCGTTTGAACCGGTTCGTGTAGTCCCGGGTGAAGCGTTTCGAGGCCTCGTCCTCCATAAACGACGCCCAATGGTCCGTGTAGTAGCCGTGCCGCGGATATTCCCCCCGCCTGGTCTCGAACTCGCCGCTGCCCCACCCGTCCCCGGCCAGGGGAACGGAGGATATTTCGAAGGCCGCAAGCCTTTTGACCATGGGCGCGCCGTCGACCCAGTATCCGGGCATGAACAGGACCTCGGCCTGGGCCTGGGCGACCTGGCGCAATTGGTCGTCGAAATCGCGTTGCCGCATCTTGTAGGGGATCTCGGCCAGGATCCGGCCGCCCAGGGCCGTGAAGCGTTCCCGGAAGGCCGTGGTCATGGCCAGTCCGTAGGCGCTGTTCAGATCGGTCAGGATGACGGCGGTCCTGGCTCCGAGCGTGGCGTGCGCGAAGGCGGCCATGGTCCCGGCCTGGGCGTGGTCGTCGAAGCAGAGACTGAAGATGCGGTCGCCCACGGCCGCGATGTCCGGATGGGTGGCGATGATCGAGATGAGCGGGACACCGAGGGCCTGGGCCGCCCGGGCGGCCTCCAGGGCCTGGGAGCTGTAGGCCGGGGCCAGAAGCAGGGCCGCGCCGGCGTAGACGGCCTCTTCGGCCGCGACCTTGGCCCCGATGGGGCTGTTTTTGGTGTCGTGGAAGGTCAGCGCGATAGGCCGGTCATCCGGCCCGGCCGCGCCGTTGTGTTCCTCCACGGCCAGGACGGCTCCCATCTGGATGTCCGAGTGTTCCGGGACTGTCTGGCCGCTGAGCCCGATGACGAAGCCGATGCGCAGGGGTTCGGCCGCCTGGGCTGCGTTGTGGTGCGGCGCCAGAAGCATACCGGCCAGGGCCAGGACGGAGAGAACGCGCCACGCGGATAGTGCCGGCCATCCTCTGGCGGAATGGGGACGGGCATCCGATCCCGGAGCGGGGGACGGCCTGCTGCGGTCGTGGTTCATGGCGGCTCTGTGGTGTTCCCGGGAGACGGCCCCGGCCGGGGCGGGGCTGACGATCGGGAATGCACGCATGTATTTCATACGCCGGAACGACGCACGGTGTCAAAACAGGCCGACGCGGAAGAAAAACCGTCGTCTCAGGGGACGAGCCGCCGGGTTTTGACGTAGACCGAGGTCCAGTAGGGGTCGGACAGGCGATCCTCGCGGACCTTCCCGCCCGAACTCGGGCTGTGCACGAACCGGCCCTTGGCGGTGGCGATGCCGACATGCAGGGAGGCCATTTTGAGGGAGGTGTTGAAAAAGACCAGATCGCCGGGTGCCGTGTCCGAGTTGCGGACAGGGGTCCCGGCCGTGGCCTGCTCGATGACCGTGCGCGGCACATGCACCCGGTTCTGGGTGAAGGCCCATTGCACCAGCCCCGAACAGTCGAATCCTTCGGCGGGCGAATCGCCGCCGAAGCGGTAGGGAGCGCCGATCTGGGAACGGGCCGTGGACGCGATCCTGGCCCCGAGCGAATCCCCCATATCCAGGTCCGGAGGGGCTGAGGAGAAAAAGGCGCACCCGGAAAGCAGGACGGAAAGGACCGGTGGCAGAAGCAACCGGGCGAGGCGGCCGGGAAGGGAAAATGGCGCCACGGGCCTCCGGCTTGCGCGATTATTGTAAAATTCCCTTAGATAAAAAATGGTTGTCTTCATCATGCCAAAGCCCTGTTTATGTCGCGCCAGGCATCGGATGGTAGCGGGTGGACGGACCGCGCCCGGATTTGCGCAAAAAACCCTTGGCCACAAGGTCTTTGAGATCGTGCTGGGCCGTGCGCGGCGGCAGATCGGGACCGGCCGCCTCCTGATAGTCCTGCCGGCTGATGGAGCTTAAGTGTCCCAGGGCGGCCAGGGCCCGGCGCTGCCGGGGGTTGAGGCCGTCTTCGGGGACCGCGGGGCCCTGCGGTCCAGGCATGGGGGGGGCGGGGGCCTTGTGCGGCGCCTTATCCGGGGAAGGCGGGGTCGCCTCGATGCCGCCGTCCCCGGAGGCGGGAGGAACGCCATGCCCGTCCCCCGCTGCGGTCATGGGGAATTCCGGGAGGGCCGCGCCGTCTTCGGCGTCGTCGGGCAACAGGCGGGGAGGTTCGTCACCGAACCGGATATCCTCGGCGTAGATGACCTCGCGTTCGGCCAGGGCCACGGCCCGGGTCAGGCAGTTCTTGAGCTCGCGCACATTGCCCGGCCAGGTGTGGCGCATGAGTTTTTCCAGGGCGCCCCGGCTTAGGTGCAACTCCCCCTTGCCCGTGAACCCGGCGGCCAGACGAAGAAAGTACCCGGCCAGGATCGGGATGTCCTCCATGCGGTCCCGAAGCGGCGGGGTTTTGATGGTCAGGACCTGGAGGCGGTAGAACAGATCCTCGCGAAACTTCCCGCGTTGCGCCTTTTCCTTGAGATTGACGTTGGTGGCGGCGATGACCCGGACGTCGAACGCGATCTCCTCGTCGCTGCCGATCGGCCGGATGCGGCGCACGGACAGGGCCCGGAGCAACGCCTGCTGCACCTTGGGCGAGGCGTTGCCGATTTCGTCGAGGTGCAGGGTGCCGCCGTCCGCCGCCAGAAAGGCCCCTTTGCGGTCGGATTTGGCCTCGGAAAACGCCCCCTTCACATGCCCGAACAGGGCGTCCATGAGCAGGTTCTCGTCCAGGGCTCCGCAGTTGATGGAGATGAAGGGCTTGTCGGCCCTGGCGCTTTGCGCGTGGATGGCCCCGGCGGTCAGTTCCTTTCCGGTCCCGGTCTCTCCGACCACCAGCACGTCGGCGTCGGTCGCCGCGGTCTTGCCGATGATGGACAAAAGCGTGGCGATGGCCGGACTGACGCCCACCAGATCGCCGTGTTGCGCGGTTTCGGGCACGCCCGGCTCCAGGCGCACCGTCTCCCGGGACTGCACCGTGCGCAGGCGTTCCTCCTTGCGTAGGATTTCCTGATCCTTGGCCGTCAGCGAGGACATCAGATCGTTGATGGCCTTGGTCAGCACCGAGGTCTCCAGGTCGCTGGTCGGCAGCGCGAGACGTCTCGGACCGCCCTCGCCCTGCAGGGCCGTCACCTCGCTGGCCAGTCTGAGGATGGGCCGGGTGATGACCCGGCTCAGGAAGAAGATCAGGAGGGACACGGCGATCATCGCGACCACGGCGATGCCGAACAGGACGTTGAACTGGCCGAATTCCGCAGCCCGGGGCAAAAGGCTCCGATCCACATAGATGATCCCGCCGACGACCACCGGAGGCTGCGTGGGGGAAACGGCAAAACGCACCGGGGCGTATCCCAGAAACTGCTCGCTGGCCGCGGCCTTGGCGTTGAAGAGCTCGGCCGCGGGCCGGCCCAGGCCCGAGCGGCCCCGACGGACCTCCTCCATGATGGTCCAATAGTCGCCATGCTGGGCCGAGGGCCGAAATCCGGCCTCGAATCCGGTACGGCCCTGATCCCCGGTCATCCCGGCCCTGGCCATGTCCACGGAGAGTTCCTTGCCCATATCCTCCACGTTTTCCGACTGGAACAGGATCCACCCCTTGTCATCGAAATAGAAGCTGTAGCGGTTCTCGGCCGCGCGGGGGAATCCGTGGAGCGGGGACTTGGGCGAGGTGTACAGGGACAGGATGTTGCGGGCCTCGTGGGCGTCCAGGGACAGGATCAGATAGCCGCGCAGGGTCCCGTCCCCCCTGGATACGGGGGTCACGAACCTGAAGACGGTCAGCCCCAGGTTGCCGAGGCCCTGGACCCCTACTGTGGGCGGAAAGAAGACATCGATGGGCCCCATGGGCAGCACGTCCCCCGGCGCGAGTTCCCCGGCCAGCCTGGGGATGGTCAGGGGGCTGTTTTTCATCAGGGAGGTGATCTCCAGGGGGATGTCCGTGATCCCGTCCCCGGTGCGCACCAGATAGATCTGATCTCCCGGGTCCACTCCGGCGAAGGCCGCCTCCAGGTAGCGTCCGGGGTACACGGCGGCACGGCTGTCGAGGAAGTCGCGCAGGGCGTCACGGCCCAACGTCTTGGCGGACAGGATGGAAAGCTCGTTGCGGCAGGCTGTGAACAGCGTCTCGATCCCGTGGGCCTGGGCCATGGTCAGGACGATGGCGTTTCGCTCCAGGGCGATGGTGAAATAATGGGTGAAGACCAGGTGGGAGGCGAAGCCGGTGACCACCAGGATTCCCACCACGGCGGGAATCAGGATCACCAGCAGTTTTTTGCGGATGCTCCAGTCCGCGAAGAATCCCGAAAGCCTGGAACCGGATACGTTTTCCCCGAATTGGAAAAGGCTCATGGCGGTTGGCCTCCAGGACTCTCGTCCGCCTGGCTGGTTCTGGGTCCGGTCATGATCCGGTCCTTGCGTGATTCGCGCAAGATGACGCCATAAAAGCGCAATGTCTGGCTTCGTGTCAAGCGGGACCTATCTTGCGCGAATAAAAATTCATAAAATTTACAGCGTTAAAATCTCTGGCATGGCGGTTGCTCAAGAGGGGGGAACGCGTACGAACCGCGCCAGCGGTGGAATGAACACTACAGACATACAGGAGGGGCTTACGATGAAGATCATGGCGGCACTCGACCTGTCCAAAAACGCGGGAGTCATCCTGGAAAAGGCGGTGGCCCAGGCCAAGCAAGGCGGGGGCGAACTGCTCATCATGGTGGTGGCCGAGGATTTCCTGGACATCGGCGACTATTTCCAGATCGAGACCGTGCGGGCTTCGGAAAAATTTCTGGAAACGGCCAAGGCGGCCGCCGCCGGCTATGCCGAAAAGGCCAAGGCCCTGGGGGTGACCGCCCGGGTGGTGGTGGAGCAGGGCGTTTCCCCCGCGGACCTGATCGTCAAGGCGGCCGAGGAGGAAAAGGTCGACCTGCTGATTCTGGGAAGCAGGAGCAAGAAGGGGCTGGATCGGTTCCTGATCGGCAGCGTGGCCTCGAAGGTCGTGGCCCACGCCCCGTGCTCGGTCCTGGTCGTGCGCTAGACGCGCGTTTCGGACGCAACCCCCAAGGAGGAGAATTCCATGAAGGCTCTGTGGACAAAACTGACCCTGGCGCTGACGGCGCTTTTCCTGCTTGCGCCCATGTCCGCCTTTGCGGCCGGCGGCGGCGGTCCGGGCATCGTCATCGTGGCCGACACGCGCAAGCTGTCCGGGCTTATGGCCTGGTGGTCCAATCTCTACAATGAAAGCCATCTCTATTTCACGATCCTGACCATCATCATCATCCCCACCGTGGGCGTGATCTTCGGGGTTCTGGCGGACATCGTGATGCATTTCGTGGGCATCGACCTCAAGTCCCGCGACCTGGCCGAGCACTAGGACAGCCGGGGCGCCATTTCGGGACCGTACAGCGGAAGGCTACCCAACGAAAACACGGCAAAACGAGGAAAGGAGCACGCAATGGACTGGCTATACATCCTCATGCCCATCGCGGGCGTGAAAATATTCTGGCCGGGGCTGATCATCCTCGGCGTGGGCGTGGGCATCATCGGCGGATTCTTCGGCATGGGCGGGGCGTGGATGGTCACCCCGGGCCTGAATATCCTGGGCTTCCCCATGGCCTTCGCCATCGGCACGGACATCGCGCACATGGCCGGAAAGTCCCTGATCTCCACCATGCGGCACGGCAAGTTCGGGAACGTGGACTACAAACTCGGCTTCATCATGCTTTTCGGCACCGTGGTCGGCTTCGAGGTCGGAGCCCAGATGATCATGTGGCTGGAAAAGATCGGCAGCGTGGACAAGGTCGTCCGCTACCTCTACCTGGTTCTTCTGGTCTTTATCGCCTGGATGGTGTTCCATGACGTGTCCAAGCGCAAGGCCAAGGAACGCGCCGCCAAGGCCGCCGGGCAGGACGTGGACAAGCTGGCCACGGGCATCGAGTGGCACAAGACCCTGCACAAGATCAAGATCCCGCCCATGGTGCACCTCCAGGTGGCGGGCATCTACTGCACGGCCTGGCTGCCCATCTTCGTGTCTTTTCTGACCGGCTGGCTGGCCGGCATCCTGGGCATCGGCGGCGGGCTGATCCGCATGCCTTCCCTGATCTACCTGCTTGGCTGCCCGACCCATGTGGCCGTGGGCACGGACCTCTTCGAGGTCATGATCTCCGGCCTCTACGGCGCGGCCTCCTACACCTACAAGGGCCGCACCGAACTCGTGGCCGCCATCATCATGCTGGTCGGGGCGGCAGTGGGCGCCCAGGTCGGCTCCGTGGCCACCAAGTACATCAAGGGCTACGGCATCCGCATCGCCTTCGGGCTGGCGGTCATCGGCTGCATCCTGTCCATCGTCCTGAAGCTCATCCCCAACTACATTCCCGAGACCAAGGCCGCCACGGACACCATGGCCACGTGGCTCATCAACGGCCTGGTGGTGGCCCTTTCGGCCTACATCACCATCCGTATGGTTCAGGGCGCGAAGCGGGAGATCGCGGCAAAGAAGGCCCGGGGCTGACGGGATCGGCGAAACGCGGGCAACCAACGAGAGACAAGGAGGAATCCATGAGACGCATGTGGCTGAATCTGCTCCTCGCCCTCCCGGTGATGTGCATTCTGGGCTGCGGAGAGTACGGCAAAGTCGACCAGGGCCGGGTGGTGGCCTTCGACAAGGATAAAAAGGTCGTCACCATCATCAGGGACAAAAAAATCGACACCCTGAACCCGGATTATTCGTATCTGCCGCCCCTGACCTACAGCCTGCCCTCGGATCCCAACGAGATTGGGCCGGAACCCAAGGCTGGCGGCCGGATGAAGCTGGACATGGAAAAAAGCGAGATCGTCTTTTACGACGGGGCCATCCAGAACTTCGTGCATGTTCCCTTCAAGCTGGTGGAGAGAAAGGAAGGTATCGCCAAGGATAATCCCCTGGTGAAGGACAAGAAGCTGCCAGCCGTGGACAAGGAAAAAAAGACCGTCACCATCTATTCCGGACGCCAGAAGCTGTACGTGGTGGTTCAGGTTGGCGACGAATACATGAAGTATCCTGACGCCGAGTGGGATGCCGGCGAGGAAGTGCGCATCTATTACAAGGAAGACGGCAAGGCTCTGCGGCTCATGAACATCAGCAAGACGGACATCTACAAAAAGTAACCCCCCTCCCCTGGGTCCGTCCGGTTGCCTCCCGGGGGCCGGGCGGACCGCACAGGGGATACCAGGAGAAGCATCATGAACAGGGACGGAAACTCCAAACGGGAACTGAGCCTCAGGCAGAAGATCGTCGTGGTCGTCCTGGACGTCGTGCTCATCGCGGAACTGTGCGTGGCCATGTATCTGGCCTCGGCCCGACCGGAGGCGTTCACCCCGGTGTTCATGAAGAGTTTCTTCATCATGCTGGCTCCGACACTGGTCGCGGGCTATGTGGGCGTGAGAATGCTGCGCGAAAAAACGATCCAGGTGGAATCCACGACCTCATGAACGGGAAAACGACCGTAGTGGTGCGCAATGCCGCGGGGCGGACGGGCACCCTGATCATGGCGGTGGTGGTCTTGTGCCTCATTGACGGACTTGCCTCCCAGATGCGCCAGGAACACAACTCGTTCCAACTGACCGCCGGCGGGGAGACGATCGTGAACGGCCCCATGCCCCCGGACACGGCGCAACCGCGGGACCTGGTCATTGAAGGGGCCACGGATGCCATACGGCTTGCGCCCGAAGAGATATACAAGGGATTCTGGATGGGCGGGCTCATGTGGAAGGGCGAGGCCCGGGCGGCTTCGGACGTGACCCCCGGGGTGTATACGGTGAGCGTGCGCGGCCAAAAGGAGGAAAAGCCGCATCCCGCGCTGACGTTCACCTTCCGGATATACCCCGATGGCCCGTCGCTTCGCGCCGATGCCGCCGAATACGTCATGCGCGCTGTCGGGTTTCATCCGTACGTCGTCGCGGCCACGCTTTTTCCCCTGGCGATCGTGTGCGGGCTTACGGTCTTCATCCTCGCCAAAAAAATGGAGCGGGACATGGCCGATAAAGGGAAAGCCGAAATATATATGCTCAAGCGCTCCCCCGAGGGGCTTCAGATATCGTTCGGGCTCGGCACGGATCAGGGCCTGGAACCCGGCGTGCTGGTCAGCGTGCACAACGAGGCCGGACTCACCGTGGGCCGGGGCACCGTGACCCGGTGCACGGAAACGGACGCCATCGCCGTCCTGGCCGGGGACGGACAGGCCGAACTGGGCAACCTCGTCTCCCTGGAACGTTCCCCGCCGGGAGGGGAATAGGAAACAGGGCCGGAGAGACCGAGAACCGCAATGATCCGGAGGTTGCCATGATTTTCGCCATCCACCAAAGCCGCACCAACCCGACCACCTATGTGTTTCTGCGTGAGCGCGACGACCTTTCCACCCTTCCGGAGGGGCTGCGGGAGGAATTGGGCAAGTTGCGGTTTCTGCGCATGGCCCGGGAAAAAGAGGTCGAGACGCCGGCCATCGCCTCGAAATATCAGCAGATCGTCCAGGGAATCGGGGATCGCGGCTACCACCTGATTGTATGGTCTTCCCGCGAGTTGCTCGAAAAGTCGGGGTGAAGGCTCGAAACACCCGGCCCGCCGGGCGTCAGGCAGGGTTGCGGGTGAAGATTCCGACCAGATGATCCGGATGCTCGACCACCTCGAGACCCCATCCGGAGACGATCGCCACTTGGTCCTCAAGCACGCCCCGGGCGTCCTTCTTGGTCAAAACCTCCAGGCGGCGGGCCCGGGACAAGCGGAGATACCAACCTATCTCCAGTCCCAGGCCTCAACACTTGCCCCGCAGATCCAGGGTGAGCGCGTCTTCGTCCATGATATCCTCACAGCTTGTCGAAATAAATCAGCGTTCCCATGATCACGAACCCCACCGCGGCCACCTTTTTCATAATCGCCGGGGGGATGTACTGGCAGATCAGGGCCGCGAATACGACGCCCACGAGACTCACGGTCACCAGGGCCAGGGAGGAGCCCACGAACACGGTCCATGGTTTTTTCGAGTCGGCCGCCAAAAGTACGCAGGCCAGCTGCGTCTTGTCGCCCAGTTCGGCCACGAACAGGGTGGCGAAGGTCGTCGCCAAAAGCTTCCAGTCCATGATACGTCCTTTGCCCCCGTGTGGGGCGCACCGTCCATGTCAAAGGATCATCCAAGGCCCACGTCCAGGGCCATCATCACCGCGAAACCGGCCATGCAGGCCAGGGTGGCCCAGTCCGCGTTGCCTCCGGCCTGGGACTCGGGAATGACCTCCTCCACCACCACGAAGATCATGGCCCCGGCGGCAAAGGCCAGGGCATAGGGCAGGATCGGCGTGGCCACGACCACGGCCACGGCCCCGAGCACCGCGAAAAACGGTTCCACGACGCCGGAAAGCTGTCCGTACCAGAAACTCTTCAGTGGTGAAAAGCCCTCCCGGCGAAGGGGCGCGGACACGGCCAACCCCTCGGGAAAGTTCTGGATGCCGATGCCCAGGGCCAAGGCCACGGCCCCGGCCAGGGAGGCCGAGGACAGGCCGGCGGCAGCCCCGCCGAAGGCCACGCCCACGGCCAGGCCCTCGGGGATGTTGTGTAGGGTGATGGCCAGAACCAGAAGCACGCTTCGGCGCCAGGTGGTGTGGATGCCCTCGGCCTTTTTCAGCGGCATGTTCAGGTGCAGGTGGGGCAACACGGCGTCCACAAGGCGCAAAAACAGCCCGCCCGCCAGGAACCCGACCACGGCCGGGACGAACGAGCCGTCGGACATCTCGATGGCCGGGGCCAGAAGCGACCAGAAGCTGGCGGCGATCATCACCCCGGCGGCAAAGCCGAGCATGACGTCCAAAAGGCGCATGTTGACGCGCCGGGTGAAAAAAACCAGGGCCGCCCCCAGGGCCGTGACGCCCCATGTGAAGCAGCCGGCCACAAGGGCCTGGACGGCCGGGTGCAGGGTCTCGAAGGCGGCGGTCATGCTATTCCCCAAGGCCCATGCCCGGGTCCATGATCCGGCCCGTGAGCCGCGTCTCGTAGCCGCCCAGGTCCTCCACCCGGGCCTTGAACTCGCGGGTTCCGATGGCCGTGAGCACCGCCTGGACCTTGGGATCGGCCAGATGGATACGGGGGATGATCAGGTCGTAGCGCTCCCGGGCCACGGGCAGAAAATCCAGCGACAGGGCCTTGGCCGCCGCATACACCCCCATGCCGCAATCCGCCGCGCCGGTCTGCACGTTCACGGCCACGGCCATGTGCGTGAATTCCTCGTGGCTGTAGCCCGCGACCTTTGCCGGGTCCACGCCCGCCTCGCGCAGGTGGTGATCCAGGAGGATGCGCGTTCCAGCGCCCTTCTGGCGGTTCACGAAACGCACCCCGGGTCGGGCCAGATCGGCCACGTCCCGGATGCCCTTGGGATTGCCCGGGGCCACGATGAATCCCTGGTGGCGCAGGGCCAGGTTGACGGCCACCAGGTCCATGCCCGGCAGGTATTTGTCCAGGAAGGGGAAGTTGAAATCGTGCGTCGCCGGGTCGAACAGGTGCGACCCGGCCAGCATGGCCGCGCCGGACCTAAGCGCCGTCAGGCCCCCCATGCTGCCCACGTGGCTCGATGCCAGTCGTACCGGCTCGGGCAGGCGCATGAGCATGTCGGCCAGGATGTCCAGGGTATTGTCATGGCTGCCCACGGCCACCAGGGTGCGCTCCAGGTCCAGCGCGTCCACCAGGAGATCCGCCACGACCTCGGCCCCGGCCTCCAGACCTTCGGCGTTGGCCGGGATGCGGGTCACGGCCTGGGCCTTGGTCAGGGTGGTGATCATGCCCGCCCCGCGTCCCAGGGGCAGGGCGGAATAGATGTCGCCGACCCGGCCCACGGCCAAGCGCACGAATTCCACCATGCCCAGCTTCGAGGGTACGGCCCTGGCCAGCCGGGCGGCGACTGTGGGCCGCTGACGGGGGGCGAGGCGGCCGAGCCAGGCACAGATCGGCCCCAGAAGCTCCTCGAAGCAGACCACGGCGCTGACCGGATAGCCCGGGGCGCCCACGGCCAGCTTGCCCCGGCACACCCCCAGGATCGACGGCTTGCCGGGCATGGCCGCCACGCCGTGCACCAGCACCTCTCCGAAGCGGGCGATGGTGGCCCGGGAGAAATCCTTGCTCCCGGCCGAGGACCCGGCCACCAGGACCACGGCGTGGGCGTCCGAATCGAGCGCGGCCTCGAAGGCCGCGGCCAGGGCCTCGGGGTCGTCGGGCACGGGCGGCACGCGCCGGGCGGCAAGGCCCATGGACTCGGCCAGGGAGCACAGCATCATGGCGTTGCTCTCCACGACCTGCCCAGGGCCGGGTTCGGGGCGCAGGGTGTAGTCCATGATCTCGTCGCCGGTGGGGATGACCACGATGCGCGGCGTCTCGTACACCGCCACCTCGTAGACCCCGCAGGACAGAAGCGCGCCCACGTCGTAAGGGGTGACGCGGCGGTGGCGGGGCAGGATCATCTCCGTGGCCACGATGTCCTCGCCGATGCGGCGCACATGGGACCAGGGCGCGGCCGGGGCCTCGATAAGGGCCGTGTCGCCGTCCATGACCACGTTTTCGATCATGATCACCGCGTCCATGCTCTCGGGCAGGCGGTTTCCGGTATTGACGAAGGCGAAGTCGCGGCCGGGGGCGAGGCGCACGGGGTCGCCCTCGCGGGCGGCGAATGTGGCCTCGGCGCGCACGGCGATGCCGTCCATGGCCGCACCGTGGAAGGTGGGGGAGGAATACCTGGCGATGATGGGCGCGGCGGTGACGCGGCCGGCGGCGCGCTCCACGGGGATGGTTTCGACGCCAAGCAGGGCCTCGCGGTCAAGGGTGTTTTTGACCCGGCCCACGGCCTCTTCAAGGGGGATCATTTTCAGATAGATGTTTCGCTTCATGGTCGTGTCCATGTGTATGTTCCTTAATAAATGCTCCAGATGACGG
The DNA here is from genome assembly GCA_049324675.1 of Thermodesulfobacteriota bacterium. Taxonomy (GTDB): domain Bacteria; phylum Desulfobacterota; class Desulfovibrionia; order Desulfovibrionales; family Desulfovibrionaceae; genus Desulfolutivibrio. The sequence goes on along the minus strand of JBMONM010000029.1, from coordinate 111 downwards.
ACCAGGGGAGGCCGGGCCCGGGGACGTGGGGGCCGGGCGGGGGGGGGGGGGGGGGGGGGGGGGGGGGGGGCGCGCGGCGCGCCGCGGGGCCGCCGGGCGCCCCCCCCCCCG
>JBMONM010000028.1:0-2607 GCA_049324675.1 Thermodesulfobacteriota bacterium | reverse complement strand
GGCCTACCGGCGCTTCCAGGCCATGCTCGACCTCGACCCCGGAAACGCCCAGGCCACGGCCTGGCGCGGCATCGGGCTTCTGCTCGAAGGCAACCCGGCCGAGGCCGTGAACCAGTTCGCGGCCGCATCCGCGGCCGACGACGCCGACCCGGGACTGCATTTCCTTCTCGGCGCGGCCTACCTGGGACTCGGGATGCCGGAAAACGCCCGCCTGGAACTGGAAATGACCCTGGAACTGCGGCCCACCGACGTCCAGGCCCTGACCCTGCTCGGAACCCTGCTTTCCCGGGACGGACAGCGCGACCTGGCCGTGGCCGCCTGGCGACAGGCCCTGGCCGTGGACCCGGGGTTTGCCCAGGCCCGCTTCAGCCTGTCCCGAACCCTGGCCGACGAGGCCCTGGCCGCCCGGATCGCCGGACGCGAGGCCGAGGCCGCGCGGCTGTGGATGCTGGCCCTGGAGGCCGACCCGACAAACGCCGAGGCCCTGGCCGCCCTGCGTGCTCCGGAGCCGCCCAAGGCGCCGCAACCGCCCGCCGACGCAAAATGACCGGGGCCGCCGGTCCCCAGGGAGTTGACGGACGGCCCCATTTCCTACAGTGTGCCGGCAGGCGGACGGATCGCGGGAGTTTGCGTCCGCCCAAGGATGGTTTGTCCATGAAACACCTGTTCGTCATCCCGGCCGTGGTCCTCGGCCTGGCCCTCGGCGCAGGCCCGGGGCTGGCCCAGACCTCCGGCTGCCCGGTCTGCGACTGCAACACCACCGCCGCCCGGTGCGTCCAGACATGTCAGTCCACCTCGGATTTCGTCAAACGTCAGCAGTGCGAGATATCTTGCAACCAGTCCTTTTCGAAATGCCTGACCGCGGCCTATGCGGCCATCAGCGCCGCCGAAAAGGCCGCTCAGACAACGAGCACCACAACGACGTCGACAACCACAACCACGGCCTCCACCGCAACGTCCACCTCCACGCGCTGAACCCCGCATCGGCGTCCGGCCGGGGCCACGGCCCGCGAGTCCGGCCCGACGTTCGGCGTTTTTCCGGCTCGCCCGGCCATCCCACGACAGGCCGCCTCCCCGTTCCAACCTGATTCCCGCAATGTGCTCCGGGCGGCCGCCGTGTCCCTCCCGGCCTGTCCATGGGACGCAAAGCAAGACGGCTTCGGGGAGCCACCCCGAAGCCGTCTTGCTTTGAAATTTCTTTCAGAGGAAGGATGATCAGGTATTAGCAGAGATCGTGCCAAACCCCATGTTTTTCCTGCATGATATTTTTTATCAATTTATTTCAATATGTTATTCTAAGAACTGGCCGGAGAAAAAATCCTGGTTCGCCCAATCCCCGGCCCCGCGGCGTAAAAAGAATTGTACCCGGCGCCATGGCGCCACCCGGCCGGGAAGGAGGGCGAACCATCGCGGCCCTCCGGAACGGCCCCCAGGATGGCCTTGCCGGATTGGCTGATCCGAGGCTGATGCGCCGCCACGCCGCACAGGGTCTGGAAGGCCCGCCCATGGCCGGGGATTCCGGCGGACGCGGCAAAGAAAAAAGCGAAACGGCTTCGGGGAGCCACCCCGAAGCCGTTTCGCTTTGAAATTTCTTTCAGAGGAAGGATGATCAGGTATTAGCAGGGATCATGCCAAGCCTTTCCGAATCCTTTCTCCGCGAAAAATACCCTGAAAATACAAGGTATTAAAAAATGACTGGCGAACAGCCCAGGCCGATTCGGCCACAACTCCGGGGGTGGAGGGTAAAAAAAATTGGCCCCTCTTTGCGGCGTCTCCGGAGCGGGTACAGTTTCTTGTACCCGACCCGACAGGAGGGGCCGATACGGATCATCTGTGGTCTTCCTGCATCCATTGCAGGAGTTCCTGCTGCTTGGCCTGGCGTTTCGGATCGAAGCGATCCCCGGACGAAGGCGGCGAACACCCCACAGCCAGGGAGGCGACGGCAAAAAGAAGCAGGACGACGAGGGCGCGACATCCGACAAACCGTTTCATGGGCAACCTGCCTTGTGATTTTTTCCCGTCCTATCCCAAAAGCCGCCCCGGCGCCACTGCGATCCGGCAGACGGCCGCCCGGCGGGAGCGAAGCGGCCGGTAACGTTTTTTTCCTTTTTCAAGCGCGATAATCGTGCCTCGGCGGAGGACAACGGCGGAACACGGCCCGGAAAGCCCGGACCCGACCCGAGCGCACCTCTGGCGAGGGTTTTGCAGGGGAACGGCATGCCGCTTCGTGTTGCGAAACGGGCTGGAACGTCATACAGGCTGTCCGCCCCGTGTGTGGGTCGAACGTACCGCCAAGGAAAGGAGATACCCATGAAAAAGGCCGTTCTGGCGTTGTTATGCCTGGGGGTTCTGGCCGCCGCCGTGCTGACGGCCGGCGAGTCGCAGGCCCGCAGGCCCTGCCCGCCGGGATATTACTGGGAAGGCCCCTACGGGTGCATGCCCTACGGACCGCCACCGCCGCCGCCACCGCCGCCGCCAGTGTACTACTATCCGTATTATCCCCGCCCCTGCCCGCCGGGAACCTTCTGGGACCACGGGGCCTGCCACCAGGTGCCGCCTCCCCCCCACTACGGCATCACCATCGACGTACCACCCATCATCATCCGA
>JBMONM010000027.1:0-2612 GCA_049324675.1 Thermodesulfobacteriota bacterium | reverse complement strand
ATGAAATGCTGGCCGCGAAACAGGCCCCGCCCATGGCCTGCGGCTGCCCCTCGTCCAACGTGACGATGCTTTCGCCGTGCGCCGCCGCCAACGCCCCCACCGGATTGGCCGGGCCGGCCGCCGCGTCCGGCGAGCCGGGGGCGGCCCGGGCCTCGAACCTGTCGCACTGGCCCATCCAACTGCGGCTCATTCCGCCGGACGCCCCGTTTCTGCGCGGCGCCAGCCTGCTTCTGGCCGCGGACTGCGTTCCGGCCTCGTTTCCGGGCTACAACGACTTTCTGGCCGGCCGGGCCGTGGCCATCGGCTGCCCCAAGTTCGACGACGCCACGGACTATGTGGAGCGGCTCGCGGCCATGATCCGGGTGTCGGGCATCTCGGACATCACGGTTTTGGAGATGGAGGTGCCGTGCTGCTCCGGGCTTCACCGCATCGCCCTGGCCGCCGCGTCGGCCGCCGGCGCGACCCTGCCCATCCGGCGCATCGTGGTGTCGCGCCGGGGCGAAATCCTGTCCCGGGAGATGGTGGCCGGCGGGGCCAGGCCCCAGGGCGCCTGCGCCTGCATGGGGTGATGTTCTAAAAAATACTTTCGTATTTTTCAGGGTACGGCATATCGCCGCCTGCGCCCGCATGGGGCAGGCCGCGAGTTCCCGCAAGGGAGTCATCGCCCGGATCGCCCGACGCATCCGGGACATCAGGGGGACACGACATGAAAAAGACGAACCTGTTCGAGGCGGGAGGGTTCCGGGAAAGCGGCTTCGGCAAGCTTCTGGTGCACGATTCGCCGTATTTCAAGATCATCAACTTCAACTTCGAGCCCGGCCAGGAACTGCCCATTCATTCCCACGACATCGAGGGCCAGCTTTCCATCGCGGTCATCGAGGGCGAGGGGGAGTTTCTGGCCGAAAACGGGACCCTGCCTGCCCGGGCCGGGGACGTGCTGACGGCGGACATCGCCGAACCGCACGGGGTGCGGGCGAAAACCCGCCTGCGGGTCCTGGTGACCATCGCCCCGCCCATTTGACGCAGGAAGGCCCGGGACCCTCGGTCCCGGGCCTTTTCCGGCCTCGATACTCCTGTTTTCCAATCGCCCCGGTTGTCCCTGATCCGGACATGCGTGTGTTTGAGGATGGTCCCCAGGCACTCCGTATTATCTGAAAAAAATACTGAAGTATTTTTTAGGCCACGGGATTCCAAAGGGGCGCGGCCCCGTTGGCCGCCGGAGGCATCTTCCCCGGCACACCCGCCTGGCTCATGGCGCGTCCCCGAACCCTGGACATGCGTATTTTATGATGGTCCCCGGGCACTCCGTATTGTTTTAAAAAAATACGGCGTATTTTTTATGGTGCGCTACCCCGCCTCGACCCGGTTGCGGCCGCCGCGTTTGGCTGCGTACATGGCCTTGTCCACCCGGGTCAGCCAGTCCTCCAGGGCTTCGCCCTGGGCGTGCTCGGCCACCCCGAGGCTTATGGTCAGCCGCACCCCGTCCGGAAACGGATGCCGTTCCGTCATGTCCCGCAGCTTGTCGGCCACGGCCCGGGCCTCGGAAAGCCCGGTGCGCGGGGTCAGGATCAAAAACTCCTCGCCGCCCCAGCGAAACACGTAGTCCACGGACCGCACATGCCGCGCGGTCACGGAGGCGATCTCCGCCAGCACCCTGTCCCCCGCGGCATGTCCCAGGGAATCGTTGATCTTTTTGAAGTGATCGATATCGAACATCAGAAGCGACAGGGGATCATCGTACCGCCGGGACAGCTCCATCTCCCTGACGATGACCTCGTCGAACTTGCGCCGGTTGAAAAGCCCGGTCAGGACGTCCGCCGTGGCCAGGCGTTCCAGATCCTCGTTGGCGGCCTCGAGTTCCCTCCTGTCGGTCACGATCCTGTTCACCAGCGGCCGGAACAGCGCCACGCCAATGAAGGTCAAAAGGGCCAGGGTGCCGATCAGAATCGCCAGTTGCAGCCGGTCGAGGAGTTGGAGATTCTCCTCGCTTTGTTTCTGGTGCCACATGATCTGGGAGTCCATGCCGGACAGAAGCCCCATCCCCACGGTCTCCTTGAGGCGCTCGCCAAGCTCCGCGGAAACCGCCTCGCCGGCCTGGATCTGCCGGGCTATGGCCCAGGCCGTGTTCATGAAGGCGTCCACGCGATCGGAGATTACCCGCCAGTCTTCATTCTCCGGCGGCAGAAGCGGGCCGGTCAGCAGGCCGGTAAGCCGGGCATGCACGGCGGTCAATTCGGTCATGGCGCCCTGCATCTCCCCCAGATACCTTTCCCGGTCCGAACCCGAGGATGTCCGGTCCACCACGAATTTCAAAAGGATCACCCGCTGGGTGAGCAAGCGTTGCCGGATGCTCAGTTCGATCACCCGGGCCCGCTGTTTCTCCTCGGCCATGATCCGGTCGAAAACCAGATACGACCCTCCGGCCAAGAAGGCCACAAACATCAAGGCGCTGGCGAATCTCCACGTCAACGCGAATTTCGTCATGTCCACTCCAGGCCGCCTCCCCGGGGACCGGCCTGCCGCACTGTTGTCCAGCATGAAGAAGCGAAGGGATCGAAAAGGCGTGAACCCCGGCCGCGACCGCGCCCCGGCGTCCCTTTCCCGTCCGCCGG
>JBMONM010000026.1:0-22164 GCA_049324675.1 Thermodesulfobacteriota bacterium | reverse complement strand
GGCGGCCCCGGAAGCCGGCGATTCGGGGCCGCCGGACATCCCGCCTTCCTCGCTCGTGACGCTTCCGTCGCGGAAACGTCACCCAGCCTTCGTCACAGGGCTTGCTTGCGGCTGGTACAGGCATGAAACCGCCTGACCCTGTTCCCCGACTCGCGTCGTACGCCGCAAGGGAGTGCCGCATGTCTTTGAAAACCAAAATGATCGCCTTCTGCCTGCTGATCGGCATCGTGCCGGTCACGCTCATGGGACTTTTCGGGGTGCGCCGGGCCGCCGACAGCCTTACGGCCCTGGCCCTGGGCCGGGTGGAGGCGGTGCGCGACGCCAAAAAGGCCGCCGTGGAGGCCATGGCCGCCAAATGGCTGTCCGATGTGCGCATCTATGCCGGGGTCAAGGAGGTCTACCACGCCGTGGCCATGGGCCGGGACGCGTTCATGGGCGTGGGGAAGGGGGTGCGGGCCAATGTCGCGGACGCGGCCTACCAGGACACCAGGGGATTCGTCATCGGCGCCTTCCGCCCCTTCGTGGATATCCTGGGCTACGAGGACGCCCTGCTCATCGACGATTACGGACGGGTGCTCTTCGCGGTGGGCGGCGGGGCCGAGGTCGGAGAGGACGTCAAGGACGGGCCGCTTCGCGATTCGAACCTGGCCATGGCCTGGAAAAAGGCCCTCGCCGGGGAGACGGTGTTCGCCGATTTCGCCCCGTATCCGCCCCTTGGCGGGGAACCGGCGGCCTTCGTGGCCGCGCCCGTCCACGACCATGTGGGCAGGGTGGAGGCCGTGGCCGTGTTGCGCGTGCCCCGGTCCCAGCTCGCCGCGATCATGGCCCTGCGCACAGGAATGGGCGAGACCGGGGAGAGTTTTTTGGTGGGCGGCGACGGGCTCATGCGCTCGGACTCCTTTCGGGCCGCGACGACCCATTCCCTGAAGGCCTCGTTCGCCTCGCCCGGGACCGGGAAGGTGGAGACCCAGGCCGCGAAAAAGGCCCTGGCCGGTGCAAGCGGCACGGCCCTGACCGGGGATTTCCGGGGGGTGCGGGTGCTGTCCGGGTTCGCGCCGGTGTCCGTGGGGGGCGTGACCTGGGCGCTTCTGGCCGAAACCGACGAGGAGGAGGCCCTGGCCGCCGCAGACGAACTGACCCTGGCCGCCCTGGGGCTCGGGCTGTTCACCATCGTGGCGGTACTGGCCGCCACCGTGTATTTTCTGCGCCTCGAACTGCTGCGCCCCTTCGCCGCCATCAGAAACTATCTGCGCCAGACCGCGGGCGGCGATCTCGCCGCGACCCTGCCCGGCCGCTTCAAGGCCGAGATGGCCGATATCCGCGCCGGCCTGCTGGAAATGACCGGGGAGCTCAAGATCAAGCTCGGATTCGCCGAAAGCGTGCTTCGGGCCATGACCGTGCCCTGCCTAGTGGCCAACTCGAAAAACAGGCTGACGTTCGTCAACAGGCAACTGCTCGATCTTTTTCAGGAACCCGGCGAGCCCGGGGGATATCGCGGCCGGGACCTGGACGGGTTTCTCGGCGGGCTTCAGGACGGCGGGGCCATGGCTTCGGGGTGCCGGGCCTGTTTGGAGGATGGCGGCGCGGTGTGCGGTCTGGAGACGTCGGGGCGCGGCCACGGGGGACGGGAGTTCCACGTGCGGCTCGATGCCGCGCTCCTGCGCGATCTCGATGACAATCGCCTCGGCCTGTTCGTCCTTTTTACCGATCTGACGGACATCACCGTCCAGGCCGGACGGATGCGCGCCCAGAACGATCTGGTGGCCGGATTGGCCGCGCGGGCGGACCGCATCGCCGAAGGCGTATCCGCAGGGGCCAGGGACCTGTCCGGATTGGTGCAGGCGGCGGACGAGGGGGCCGCTCTCCAGACCGCGCGCATCCGGGATGTTTCCGGGGCCGCCGAGTCCGCCCACGCCACCCTGGACGCGGCCGCCGGGCAGGCCACCGAGGCCGCCCTGCGGGCCGAGGATTCCGTGAATACGGCCCGAACCGGGGCCACGGCCATGACCCGGTCCACGGAGGCCATGGCCCGGATCACCGATCTGACCGCGGAACTGCGTGAAAACATGCGCGAACTCGGGGACAAGGCCGCGAGCATCGGACATGTGGTGGCGGTCATCTCGGACATCGCCGACCAGACCAACCTTCTGGCCTTAAACGCCGCCATCGAGGCCGCCCGGGCCGGGGATGCGGGGCGGGGATTCGCCGTGGTCGCGGACGAGGTCCGCAAACTCGCCGAAAAGACCATGAACGCCACCCGGGAGGTGGGCCAAAGCGTGCGGGCCATCCAGGATTCGGCCGCCCGCAACGTGTCCGGGGCCGCCCAGGCCGCGGATGCGGTGGATGAGGCCGGGAAGCTCGTGAGCCGCGCCGGCGAGGTGTTTTCCCACATCGTGGAGGCCTCGAGCCAGGCGGCCGAGAGGGTCCGGGGCATTGCCTCGGCCGTGGCCAGGCAGGCCCAGGTGCACGAGGACATCCTGCGCGACGTGTCCGAGGTCGGGGAGGTGGCCCACAGGACCTCCGAGGGCATGGGCGGGGCGTCCCAGGCCGTGGCCTCCCTGGCCGGACGGGCCGGGGAGTTGGAGGAACTCATCCGGGAAATGCGCCGTGAGGGCGGCGTGGCCCAAAAGGTCTCCCCGCCGCGCGCCGTGCCGGCGGGCGGGGGAAACGGAGAATCCGCGGCGGTCCTTCAGCGGGCGGCGTTTTCAGTTCCGGCCGTGTCGCCCACGACCATGAAGCTGCCCGGGGCGCTGACCGGGATGCGATCCGGGGCCAAAAGCCACATGTCCGGAGTCTGGGCGGCCAGCCGTTCGTAGTGCCGGTCGAGGATGGACCGGCGGTCCAGAAAACGGTTCATGTCCGCGGATACCCGGACGCAGCCCTTGGAGTCCATGCCCCCCAGCCGGGGTTCGCCGTGGTCGGGGTCCGTGGCGTGCATGAGCAGGCGCATCTGGCTCTCGTAGACCCCCCGGCGAAACTCGCGCGGCCCCTGCTGGAACCCGAAATCCCACACCCGGCTGCCCTTTCCGCCAAGTCCCCTCCAGCCGCGTTCGTTTTTCGTGCCCTTGGCCCGGTAGCCGAAGTTGTCGGGCAGATGCTCGAAGACCCCGGTGGGGGTCAGAAACGAGTCCTGTCCGCGTCGCAAAAGGCCCGTGGACACGAGGTCCGCGCCCAACAGTTCCACCGTTTCCGTCCCGGCGTCGTAGTAGCCGACGAAAAGCAGCTGCCGGGCCGGGTTGCGGTCCACGTAGACGAAATACTGGGAAGGCGGCTGGTCGCCGAGCGCCGGGCGAAGCCGCGTTTTCGCGTCCCGGGCCACGCGGTCCAGATAGGCCGGGTCCTCGGCGGCCGCCAGCCGGGCGAGCCTGGTATCCACGACGCCGTGCGGCAGCGCCTTGCGTTTTTTCATGGTTTCCAGGCGGTGGCGGGTCTTTTCGGTCACGGCCTGTCGCAGTTCGCTGCGCACCGCGTCACGCTCGGCCGGGTCGGCCTGCCGGAAAGCCCCGTCCGCCGGCCGGGCCTGCTCGCCGGAGGCGGACAATTCGGCCGCGTCCCGGGCCATGGCCTGGAAGCCCGGGGAGGCGAGCAGGATGGTCAGCCAGACAAGGATCGGCCGGACCGTGCGCATGGGCTTGGCGGACGTCTTGCCGTCCACGGGCCGGCATGAAGGGGTGATGGAAACAAGGTCGGGCATGACGGGTAAAAGAGTCGGGTTGTCGGATGGTGCGCCTGGAAAAAACCGCCTCAAACGCAAAGGCGACGCTCCGTGATGTTCCGGATGCGCCGCCTTGAATATGCACGGAATCGAAACGGATTAAAAGACCCTGCGGCCTCCGGCGTAGCGCCTCTTCCAGTAGTCCTCGTCAAGACTGCTGACCTGGACGGTCTTGCCGTTGCTGGCGCTGTGGATGAATTTTCCGTTTTCGAGGTAGATGCCCACGTGGTTGATGCCCCGTTTGGAGCCGAAAAAGACCAGATCGCCTTTTTTGAGCTGGCTTTTGGCCACCTGGCGACCGACCTGGAACTGTTCCCGCGAGGAGCGGGGGAGGTTGATGCCGTATTTGTTGAAGACCCAGGTGGTGAATCCGGAGCAGTCGAATCCGGAGGAGGGGGTGTCGCCGCCGGAACGGTACCGCGTGCCGAGCAGGGCGAAGGCGCCGCGCAGGAGCACATCCGTGGATCCGGCGGGTTTGCCCGAGGCCAGACGCGTCGGCGGGCAGGATGCGGAGGATGATCCGGCGATTTCGAACAGATTCTTGCTCAGGACGTCATCTTGGGAGGTCGAGGCCACCTGGATGCCCATTTCGTCGAGAGAGGCCAGGCGGCTGAGGGGCGTTGCGGTGAGAAAGTCGTTTTTGGCGTTGAAGCCTTGGTACTGCTGGATCGGGAAGTGGTAGGAGGTCTGTTGGGATTTGCATCCGGCCATGGTCAACATCAATACGGCCAAGCATAGAATATATGGCAGCCGTTTTCGGATCTGCATCCGGCCTTGACGAGCGTCGGTCAATTTCGCGTCTCCTTGTTGGGGAGTTGCCGTTACGTTCGGCCTATCTCGTGGTGCCTTCCGGTGGTTGCGCCCTACCGGGAATGCCTCGCGCATGTGCGCTTGTTGACTGTGGTCATGATCCGGGAACCGTTCCCGTCACCATCACCTAGCCTTCAAAAGGTTTCCAGCGTCCTAATAGTGACGTGCTCGCCCTGTCAACCCCAAAAAATGAGGCGGGGAGCCATGTTTTGCGTCATGCCCTGGTATTTCAGGGTGTTACGCGGTTGAATTTTTTTTGCGGAAAGGATGTGTTCGTACGAATGTTATCCGGACCGTAACACGGACTGAAGGCCGGAAAAGGGCCATTCCTTGCGATTGCCGGAGGATGGGTCAGGAGACGTGCCGGGGGGCGCGCCGCGCGGCTTTGCCTCGGGGCTGAAAAACGGTAGGTTCCCGGGCATGGACGATGTCGTGCATCTGATCGTGAACGGCCGGCCGTCGCGCGACGTGCCGGTTTCACCCGGGGACACCCTGGCCCAGGCCCTTTTTCGGGCCGGGTGCTTCATCGGCCGGCCTTTGTGTTCGGGAATCGGACGGTGCGGCCTCTGCCGGGTGCGTTTCCTGACCAGGTGTCCGGCCCCGGCGCCCCAGGACGCGCGTCGTCTTTCCAGCGCCGAACTGGAGGCGGGCTGGCGGCTTTCCTGCGCTCATGCGGCCGGGGACGTTTCCGGGGCCGCGATCGAGGTCCCGTCCGGGCCGGTGCGCGAAGACATGCGGGACCGCGCCGGGGGCCCTGTCCCTCCCGGGGAGGCCGGGACCGGTCCAGGGTATTTTCTGGGCCTGGACCTGGGGACCACGGGACTGGCCTTCCGGGCCGTTCCCGCCTCCGGACGGGGCCGGATCGTCGAGGGGCAGGCCCACAATCCCCAACTCGGCGCGGGCAGCGAGGTCATGTCCCGGCTGGCCTTCGCTTCACGCAGCGGCGGGGCGGAATTGCTGCGGGGCCTGGTCCTCGATTTCCTGCGCCGGGTGATCGGGCGGTTGCCCGGCCCGGTCGAGCGCCTCGGCGTGGCCGGAAATCCGGCCATGATGCATCTTTTTCTGGGACTGGATTTTTCCGGGCTGGCCGCCGCCCCGTACCGGCTTTCCTTTGCCGGCGGGCGGGAGATGGAGCTTGCCCCGGACCTGCCCAGGGCGTACGTTCCGCCCCTCCTCGGACCGTTCGTGGGCGCGGACGCCTCGGCCGGCGTTCTCGCGGTCCTGCGCGCCGATGCCAGCCCGCCTTTCCTGCTCGTCGATCTCGGCACCAACGGCGAGTTCGTGCTGGCCCTGCCGGATGGAAATTTTCTGGCCGCCAGCGTGCCCATGGGGCCGGCCCTGGAGGGCGTGGGGCCGCGTTTGGGCCGGCTGGCCGGGCCCGGGACGGCCGTGGCCTTCGAATTGTCCCCGGGGGGGCTTTCCCCCGTCGGGTACGGCGAGGGGAATGAGGCGGTGACGGCCATCGGGGGCACGGGCTATCTGTCGCTTCTGGCCAGGCTGCGCGCCGTGGGCGCGCTTGGCGAGGACGGCAGGTTCACGGACCCCGGGACGGCCTCCCCCCTTGGCCGCCGCATCCTGGCCGGGCTCGGCCTGGACGCCGGGGAGCCGCGCCTGGATGTGGCCGGGGTGTCCCTGTGGGCGTCGGACGTGGAGGAGATCCTGAAGGTCAAGGCCGCCTGCAATCTGGCCTTTTCCGGACTGTTCCGGGCCGCCGGGATCGGCCCGGGGGAGCTTTCGGCCGTGTATCTGGCCGGGGCCTTCGGCAGCCATGTGAATCCGGACGATCTGGAGGAGCTTGGCATGTTGCCCTCGGCGGTCGCGGACCGCTGCCGGTGCGCGGGCAATACCTCCCTCGACGGGGTCTGCCTTTTGACCGCCGACCCGCAGGCCCGTCGGGAAGCCCTGGAACTGGCCCGGCGGACCACGGTGATCGATCTGGCGGCGGCCATGGGGGGCGAGGAGTTCGGGGAGGCGTTCATCAAAAGGATGGTGTTTCGGTATGTCGCCTAAACAGACAGGGGGGAAGCCACGGTCCGCTGCCGGAAAACGCGGCCGTCGCCCGGCGGACGAAGCCCGGAACGGGGGGCGGACGCGTTCCCCGGGACCGGATACGCGATACGGCGGCCCGCCGACCGGCCGGCCGGCCCCGGCGGCCGGCATCCCGGTTTCCGGGAGGCCCCTGCCCTGGACCAGGGAGGGCCGGCTTTTCCCCGCCCCAGGGCCCGAGGCCGCCTCGCTTCTGGTCGAATACGGGATGGTGCTCAGGCAGGTCCTGCCCCTGCGGGCCTCCCACGCCCGCGATCTGCCCTCGGCCATCCAGAGCCTGTCCGCCTCCCTGACCAGCGAGCGCGGGGCCGGTCCCAAGCCGGGATACCTCTCGGACCCGCGCATGCTTGCGGCCTATGCCTGGTATTTTCTGCCCTGGAACCTGTATCGCCTGATCCGTCTCGTGCGCGGGCTGGCCCTGGACCTCCCGGACCGCTCCGTGGTGGTGGACGCCGGGGCCGGGCCCCTGACCTTTGTCCAGGCCCTGTGGATCGCCGCTCCCGATCTGCGCTCGCGCCCCCTGACCTTTGTCTGTCTGGACCGCTCCCGGGCCGCCCTGGCCCTGGGGCGGGAGCTATTCCTGACCCTGGCCGGGGAACAGAGTCCCTGGCGGGTGGAGACCGTGCGCGAGGAACTGCCGCGTCTGCCCCGGGGCGGGGCCGACCTGCTCGTCGCGGCCAACGTGCTCAACGAACTGGCCGCCAGGCGCTCCGCCTCCCTGTCGGAAAAGACCGCCCGGCTGGCCGAATCCCTGGCCGGGGGACTGGCCCAGGGGGGGCGTCTGCTGGTGGTCGAGCCCGGGGTGCGGGCCTCGGGAAAGCTCCTGGCCCGGCTGCGGGAAAGCCTCGTGGACGAGGAGGGCCTGGCCCTCCTGGCCCCCTGTCCGCATCCCGGACCGTGTCCCCTGGCCGCCAGGGGATCGGGCACCTGGTGTCATTTCACCGTGGATGCCGTGGGCGTCCCGGACTGGCTCGAAGCCCTCTCCAAACGCAGCGGGCTGCCCAAGCGCGACGTGAGCCTGTCCTTTCTTTTCGCCGGCGGTCCGGGCGGGTCCGTGGACCCGGCCCTGGGCCGGGTGGTGTCCAATCCCTTCCCGGCCCCGGGCCTGGAGGGGGCCTTCGCCAGGTATGCCTGCGCCGCCGGAGGGCTGAGGCTGTACGTGACCCCGGGCCGGGGGGGGCTTGTGCCCGGGGATCTGGCCCGGACGGCCAGGCCGGAGCATCCCGTGCGGGACAGGAAATCCGGGGCCGTGGTGTATAATCTGGCCGCCGCGCAGGAAAAGGCCCGTCGGCCCGCGGCGGGTGTTTCGAGAACGGCTTCCGACGGTGCCGTCCCCTCAAAAGCCGTCAGGGGCGCCGGGGAAAAGACCGGGGAACGAACCCGCCGCAGCAAGGACCGCAATCGTGACCGCATCTGAGAACATGTCGGAGGAGCCCGCCGCCCCGAGGGGCCGGCGGCTTCCCCCCTGGCTTCGCGTGGGCCTGCCGCGCGGGTCGGGCTACGGCCGGACCGCGAACCTGGTCGCGGCCCACGGCCTGTGCACCGTGTGCAAAAACGCCCGCTGTCCCAACATCTTCGAATGCTATTCCCGGGGCACGGCCACCTTCCTGGTCCTGGGCGAGACCTGCACCAGGAACTGCGTTTTCTGCAACATCGCCCCGGGGAATCCCTCTCCCCCGGACCCGGCGGAACCGGAGCGCGTGGCCATGGCCGCCGCCAGGCTCGGACTGCGCCACGCGGTGGTCACCTCGGTCACCCGGGACGACCTGCCCGACGGCGGGGCCGGCCATTTCGCGGCCGTGACCGCCCGGTTGCGCCGGGCCCTGCCCGGGGCCGGCGTGGAACTTCTGGTGCCCGACTTCCAGGGCAGCGCGTCGGCCCTGGCCGTGGTGCTCGATGCCGGGCCGGACGTGCTCAATCACAATGTGGAAACCGTTCCGGATCTGTACTCCCGGGTGCGTCCCCGGGCCGATTACGCAAGGAGTCTGGAACTCTTGCGCCGGGCCGCATCCCGGCCCGGGATGCGGGTCAAAAGCGGACTGATGCTCGGGTTCGGGGAAAGCCTGGACCAGGCCCGGGCGGTGATCGCGGATCTGGCCGGCGCGGGGTGCTCCATGATCACCGTGGGCCAGTACCTGCGCCCCTCGCGCCGCCATCCCGAACCGGTCCGCTACGTCCATCCGGACGAGTTCGAGGCCCTGACCGCATACGGCCGCGGTCTGGGCGTGGCCGGGATGTTCTGCGGCCCCCTGGTGCGCAGTTCCTATCACGCCGCGATGCAGGCTGCCGGGGCCGGGACGACCGCCGCCCCGGCGGCTCGTGGTTGTGAGGGGAGATGAAATCGGGTACAAGCCGTCGAGTCCGTTCCGCCCGTCGCGAGACGGGCCGAAGGCATCACGATGCGTGCAGAAGGAGTGACGCGTGCGGGTAACTCCCACTGATTTTCCGGGTCTTTTCGTGGTCGAACCCAAGGTCTTCGGAGACCACAGAGGGTTTTTCACCGAGACGTACAATCGCCGGATGTTCGCCGAAAACGGCATGCCGTATGATTTCGTCCAGGACAACCACGCCCGGTCGAACACCAGGGGCGTGTTGCGCGGCCTGCATTTCCAGACCCCCCCGGCCGCCCAGGCCAAGCTGGTGTGGGTCACCCGCGGCGCGGTCTTCGACGCCGTGGTCGATCTGCGCAAGGGATCGCCCACGTATGGCCGGTGGTACGGGCTGGAACTCACCGAGGAGAACTTCAAACGGCTCATGATCCCGGCCGGATTCGCCCATGGCTATGTGACCCTGACCGACGTGGCCGAATTCCAGTACAAGGTCGACGGATACTATTCCCCGGCCCACGACGGCGGCATCATCTGGAACGATCCGGATCTGGGCGTGCCCTGGCCGGTGGAGAATCCGGTTTTGTCCGAAAAGGACGGGCTTCTGCCCCGTCTGCGCGATTTCGATTCCCCGTTCGTGTATTCCGGATAGGAGGCGCCTCCAACACGTCACAGGAGTCAGGTCCATGGCCCAGCCACACGCTTCCGCCGTGCCGCTCTCCGAGGACCCGGATTCCCGTCCCTGGGCCATCGTCCTGGCCGGGGGGTCGGGAACCCGCCTGTGGCCCCTGTCCCGCACCCTCCTGCCCAAGCAGCTTCTGGCCCTAAACGGCGCAAACACCCTGCTTCAGGACACGCTGGTCCGGACCCTGACCCTTTTTCCCCCCGGCAACACCTGGGTGGCCACCAACGAGGAGCACGTCTTCGAGGTGCGCGGCCAGGCCCGCCGGGTGGAAGCCTCCCTGGACGGCCGGGTCCTGGCCGAGCCCGTCGGACGCAATACCCTGCCGGCCATCCTCCTCGGACTTGATCGCATCCTCGACGCCGGCGTCCCGGCCCGGGAGGCCGTGGTCGGGGTGTTTCCCGCCGACCACGCGATACACGACGTCGCGGCCTGGAAGGACTGCGTCGGGCGCGGCCTGGAACTGGCCCGGGACGGCTGGCTGGTCACCTTCGGCGTGAAGCCGTCGGGCCCCGAGACCGGTTACGGCTACATTCACCGGGGCCGGGCCGTGGACAGGGGCGGATATGCGGTTTTGGGGTTCACGGAAAAGCCCGACCTGAAGACGGCCGAGTCCATGCTGCGCCAGGGCGGCTACCTGTGGAACAGCGGCATGTACCTTTTTCGGGCGGACGTGTTTCTGGCGGCTGTGGAGGGTTTCGTCCCCGCACTCCACGCCTGGTGGACGGCGCGCCGGGAAACGCCCCTCGTCCGGGGGTACGGCGGGATTCCCGATCTGTCCGTGGATTACGGCCTGGTGGAGAAGATGGACCGCATCGCCGTCATCGAGGCCGACTTCGACTGGGACGACCTGGGCAGTTGGGAAGCCCTGTACCGCCTGGGAACCAAGGACCGGGACGGCTGCCTGATCCAGGGCGACGTCCTGGCCCTGGACTGCCGGGACAGCCTGCTCGTGTCCCGGGGGGGCAAGCTGGCCGTGACCGGCATGCGCGACGTGGTCGTGGTCCAGACCAGGGACGCCACCCTGGTGTGCCCCCTGTCCAGGGTCCAGGGGGTCAAGGACGTGGTGGCCGCGCTCCGGGCCCAGGGAAGCCCCCTGGTCGAGGCCCACGTCACCGTGCGCCGGCCCTGGGGCAGCTATACCGTGCTGGAGGAGGGGCCGGGGTACAAGATCAAGCGCATCGAGGTGCTGCCCGGGGCGCGCCTAAGCCTTCAGATGCATCACCATCGCAGCGAGCATTGGGTGGTCATCGCCGGGACCGCCGGGGTCAGGGTGGGGGAGGATTCCTTCCTGCTCGCCGAGAATCAGTCCGTGGACATCCCCAAGACCACCCTGCATCGCCTGTCCAACCCCGGGAAGGTGCCCGTGGAGATCATCGAGATCCAGAGCGGACCGTATCTTGAGGAGGACGACATCGTGCGTTTCGATGACGAGTACGGCCGCCTGGCGGGCGGCGAAAAGGGACCGGAAACCGGGGAGGAGGCCGGGACGTCCGGACCGGAAAAAAACGGCGGCCCCGATGTGGGCCGGGAATCGGGAATACAGGCCTAAGTGTTCGTGAATTTTTTCATTTGTCCTTGACACGGCGTGTTGCTCTTGCTTAATACGCACGATGCCGTTGGGATTAGAAAACGCCAAGTGAACCACAACGAACGGGGCAGGGGATTATGGAGGAAAGACAATCGAACAAGGCGGGCGGCGTCGGCGGCGTCGTGTTGCTTTTCCTGGTGGGTTTCGTGGGCTCGCTCGTCCTCGGCTGGTGGGTTTTCCCGCAGGTTCTCTTCAGCCAGAAGACCCAGCCGATCCGGTTCAGCCACAAGGTGCACGCGGAACAGGGCATGGACTGTGAAAGCTGTCACACCTACGCCAAGACAGGCCAGTTCATAGGCCTGCCGTCCACGGCGTCCTGTGCCGAGTGTCACCCCGACGAAACCGGAGGCGCGACGGACAACGAGAAGGAAATCGACAAGTTCGTCAACCAGTATGTCAAACCCGGCGTCGAGGTGCCCTGGCTCATCTATCAGTACCAGCCGGACAACGTCTTCTTCTCCCATGCCGCGCATCAGGGTTTCGAGTGCACTTCGTGCCATCCCGACGTGGCCAACATGGATTCTCCGCCGCCTTATCAGCAGAACAGGATCACGGGCTACAGCAAGCAGACCATGAAGATGTGGGAATGCGAACGGTGCCACGCCTCCATGGGCACCAGCAACGCATGCTACGTCTGCCATAAATAAGGGGGGAGAAAAGTGGGACTTGATCGCAGAGCTTTCATCGGACTCGTGGCGGGTGGCGCCGTCGGTACGCTGTTCACCCCCATTCCCTGGAAAATTACGGATGATCTTTCCATCTGGACCCAGAACTGGCACTGGATTCCCCGGGTGCCCCGGGGCGAGGTGACCTACGCCACGACCGCGACCAAGCTGTGTCCCTCCGGCGCCGGGCTCAAGGTGGCCCTGGCCGGAGGCAAGCCGGTGACGGCGTACGGCAACCCCGAACATCCCCTGAGCCAGGGCGGGGTGTCCCCGATCGGGGCCTCCGAGGTGTACATGCTCTACAGCCCCTCCCGAGTGCGCACTCCCATGCGCAAGGCCGGGGGGAAGTTCGAGCCCATCACCTGGGAACAGGCCCAGGCCGACCTCACGGCCAAGTGCAAGGCCGCCGGAAACAAGGTGGCCTGCATAAGCGGCGACGCGGGCGGCACCTCGGGCGAGGTCTTCTCGGCGTTTCTGTCCAAGATCGGATCCTCGGCCATGTACGCCATGCCGGGCGAGGCCGGTCCGGCCGCCGCGGGCTTCAAGCTCATGGGCGGCCAGGGCGTGGTCGGATTCGACATCGACAACGCCGACTGCGTGCTCATTCTCGGCGGGGACATCTTCGAGGGCTCGGGCGTCTCGGTGCGCAACCGCAAGGCCTTCTGCGCCAGCCGGTCCATGGGCGGCGCGGCCAAGGCGCGCTTCGCCTACGCCGGCCCGGTCCGCAACCATACCGGCGCCGTGTGCGACGCCTGGATCCCGGTGGCGTCGTGCCAGCTTGGCGCGTTGGCCCTGGGCATCGCCTGGCACCTCCTCAAGGCCGGGGCGGCCGCGAACGCGGCCGACATGGCCGATTTCAAGAAGCTCGTCGAGGCCGGGTATTCCCCGGACAAGGTCTCCAAGCTGACCGGCGTGCCCGCCGAGGTCCTGGCCAAGGTGGCCAAGTCCCTGGCCGAGGCCAAGGCCCCCCTGGTCATCCCCGGCTCGGAGATGGGACAGGGCATGGGACCCGGCGCCTTCATCGCCGGCATGAGCCTGAACCTGCTTCTGGGCCGCATGAACAAGCCCGGCGGGGCCATGGCCCTGCCCGAGATGCCCGCGGTCTTCCCCGGCGCGGAGACGCCCTCGGAGATCCTGGCCCGCGACGTGGCCGGCTTCCTGAAAAACGTCGGGGAGGGCAAGACCCCCGCCCCCGAGGTCCTTTTGGTGCATGCCGCCAACCCGGGCTACGGCCTGCCGCAGTCCGCGGCCATGGCCAAGGCCCTGGAGAAGATCCCCTTCAAGGTGAGCTTCGCCTCGTTCATGGACGAGACCGCGGCCATGTGCGACCTGATCCTGCCCGGGTCGCTCACCCTGGAGCGCTACGACGACGTGGTCACCCCGTACGGCTCGGCCTTTTGCAGCTACACCCTGGTCAAGCCGCTTCTGGCCCCCATCTACGATACCAAGACCCCGGCCGATTTCATCCTCGATACGGCCAAGAAGATGAATCTGGCCCTGGGACACGACAGCCTGGAAAAGGCGCTCAAGGAAAAGGCGGCGGTCCTGGCCAAGTCCGAAGGATTCATGGCCGGGTCGGTCATGCCCTGGGAGGTGCTCGCCGGGAAGGACAAGCCGGCCTTCGATGCCGCCGGCATGTGGAAGGCCCTCGAAGCCGGACAGGCCTGGGTCAAGACCGGTCAGGTGGCCCAGACCGGCCTGTCGTTCGCGGCCAAGGTCCTGGCCGCCCTCAAGCCGACCAAACCCGACCTGTGCCTGGCCGGAAGGGCGCCGCAACGGATCGGCACGCCGACAACGGGCATCCCGGCCCAGTGCACCACCGCCATCCCCGCCACGGATCTCAAGGACGGCGACGTCTACGTCAGCATGAACGCCGCCACGGCCAAGCAATACGGCCTGTCGGAAGGATCCCGGGTCACGCTTGCCGGAGCCGGAGCCACCTGCTCCGCCAGGACGCATCTGTCCGAAAACGTCATGACCGGCGTGGTGGCCGTGCCCCTGGGCCTCGGACATACCGCCTTCGATGCGTTCTCCAAGGGCAAGGGCGATAACTTCCTGTCGATCATGTCCGCCTCGCCGGAGGCCGGCACGGACATGACCGTCTGGACTGGATCCGAAGTGAAAATCGCCTAAAACCAAGCCAAAGGGAAGCCGACATGAGCGCAGCGCATAAGGAATTCAAGACCAAGTGGGGTCTGGTCGTCGACATCGACAAATGCACGGGCTGCGGCGCCTGCATGGTCGCATGCCAGACCGAAAACAATGTCTCACCCATGGAAGACGCGTCCAACAAGCTGCGGACGCTGACCTGGATGCTTGTTTACGAACTCAAAAACGGCAAGCCCTTCCCGGAAGCCGAGGTGGCCTATCTGCCCCGGCCCTGCATGCAGTGCGGCAATCCCTCCTGCGTGCCGGTGTGCCCGGTGGTGGCCACGGACAAGAACGAGGACGGCGGCATCGTCAGCCAGATCTATCCCAGGTGTATAGGATGCCGGTACTGCATGGCCGCCTGCCCCTACCATGCCCGCTACTTCGGATGGTTCGACCCGGTCTGGCCCGAGGGCATGGAAAAGGCCATCACCCCCTTCGCCTCGACCAGGCCGCGCGGCGTGGTGGAAAAATGCAGCTTCTGCCACCACCGCTGGAACCAGGCCAAGGACGCCGCACGGGTGGCCGGAAAGGATCCGGACAACCTGCCCGATGGCGCGTATGTGCCGGCCTGCGTGGAGGTCTGCCCCACCGGCGCCATGGCGTTCGGGGACCTGAACAACCCCAAGCACAAGGTGTATGAACTCTCCAAAAGTCCCTACGCCTTCAGGCTGCTGGAACGGCTCGGCACCGATCCGCAGGTGTACTACATGACCAAGCGGGACTGGGTGCGGCGTCAGGGCGACAATTACCTCCCAAACGAAAAGGCGTAGGAGGGGGATACGATGTCATTCATTGAAGCGGAAAAGACCTGGTACCCCGAGGGGGTCACCCGGTGCGGCTTGGGCAAATTCCTGGGCTGGCTGGCGATTCTCGGGGCCTTTCTGGCCTTCGGCGCCGTGGCCGCCTTCTTCATCTTCTTCTTCGGCATCGGCGTGACCGGAATGGACAACTATTTCGGGTTCGGGCTGTGGATCACCTTCGACCTGGCGGTCATCGCCCTGGGGGCCGGGGCCTTTTTCACCGGCCTTCTGCGCTACATCATCCGGATCGACGAGCTCAAGGACATCATCAATCTGGCGGTGATCATCGGCTTCATCTGCTACTCCGGGGCCATGCTCGTCCTGACCATGGACATCGGGCAGCCGCTTCGGGCCTGGTTCGGCTACTGGCACCCCAACGTCCACTCCATGCTCACCGAAGTTATCTTCTGCATCACCTGCTACCTGATGGTGCTCATCATCGAGTTCGTGCCCCTGGTCCTGGAGCAGAAGCAGCTGAACAAGATTCCCTTCCTGCACCACCTGGCCCACAACTTCCATGTGGTCATGCCGCTTTTCGCGGGCATCGGCGCCTTCCTGTCCACCTTCCACCAGGGATCGCTGGGCGGCATGTACGGCGTGCTCTTCGGACGGCCCTACGCCTTCCGCGAGGGCTTTTTCATCTGGCCGTGGACGTTTTTCCTGTTCGTGCTCTCGGCCATCGCCTCGGGCCCGTGCATGACCGTTCTGGTGTGCGCCCTCATGGAAAAGGCCACCGGCCGCAAGCTGACCACCTACCGGGTCAAGTCGCTGATGGCGAAAATCGGCGGGACCATGCTGCTGATCTACATGGTCATGAAGTACCTGGACACCTGGGCCTGGATCACCGGTGTCCTGCCCAAGGCCGGACTGACCTTCGACCAGATGTTCTACGGCCTGATCTACGGCAAATGGCTCATGTTCCTGGAGCAGGTGGTGTGCATCCTCATCCCGGTGATCTTCCTTCTGGTCCCGGCCCTGCGTCGCCGCCCGGCCTTCATGTACTGGGCCTGCATTCTCAATTGTCTGGGCATCATCATCAACCGCTACGTGTTCACGGTGCAGACCATCGCCTTCCCGGTCATGCCCTTCGACACCTGGATGACCTATGCCCCGAACTGGGCCGAGTGGGGCCCCACCCTGATGATCCTGGCCTACGGCGGGGTGGTCATGAGCCTGGCCTACCGCTATCTGCCGGTCTTCCCGCAGGAGGTGCGGCTGAACAAGTAGTCCCGGACCCGGGGCCCGCCCCGGCGCGACCCGACGACAAGCCCCCCGCGTCAACGACGCGGGGGGCTTTTTGCGTCCGCAGACCGCCGTCTCAGGCGAAAAACCGCCGCGGCAGGCGGGCGGTGGCGTCGAACAGGGGCTGGACCGTGACGCACAGCAAAAGAAACAGCGGCATGGTCACGGCGTAGAGCAGGATGCTTGGGACGTTGTCGGGGACAATGTACAGGGCGCTTAGCGCGAAATAGAAGAAGGGCTCGAAGAGATAGATCAGAAGCGTGGCCCGGCCCACGGCGGCAAAGGCCTTCCCGGCGGGCACCGCGAGTTGTCCGGAAAGGACCATATGGGTCACTGCGGCCAGCGACAGATAGAGCCCGGTCGAGGCCAGGATCGCAGGCAGCGGCGGCTGGTCGGACATGCCCGCCAGGGCCGCGCAGGGAAGATACAGAAGCAGGGCGGCCCAAAGAAGCCACGCCCGGACGGGGTGCGTCAGCGCCTGTCCGGCGTTCCGGGGCTTTTTGGCCTGACTGAAGAAACACATTCCCCATACGAAAAGCAGGATATGCCCGAACAGCACCGCCTTGAAGTCGGGCAGCGCGGATTCGGGAGAGGAGGGGACGGAGGCGGACAGGTGGTAGGGCAGGTTCGCGGCCACGATGGCCGCCGTCGCGATCAGGGCAAAGCGTCTGGCGCCGAGTCTGGCGATGCCGAGATGCAGAATGGGCGCGGCCAGATAGCAATGCAGCATGTAGGTGATGAACCAGTAGGGCGAGACGAGCCCGGTGTAGACGGCAAGGGAATAGTGGGTCCCAAACAGGAGGTCGGAACTGAAGATGGCCAGGAGATACGCCGGATAGATGCGCAGCGCCCGATCAAAGAAGAAGCGCAGGATCGTTCGGGCCGTGATGCCTGTCGCGAAGCGCCGTTCCAGGCTGGCCTCGATGCCCACCCCGCCGAGGATGAAAAAAAGGCCCATGAGGCTGTTGAAGACGGACACCAGGGCCGGAATCCGGGTGATTTCATGCGAGGCGAAGTGGGACAGGACCACGCCCAGGATGGCCACGGCCTTGAGCGTGTCGGTGGTCCGGCGGGGAACCGCGAAGGCGTCATTCCGGCCGGCGCCCTGCCGGCATGCGCCGCACATGGAAACACCCTCCGGACTTCGTTTCTGGAAGTCGGAGGGTGTCGTGTTCATAGGTGGTCGGGGCGGGATGCGGATTACTGTTCGACGCGACCCTTGCGGTACTGGATGTAGAAGTCACGCATGGAGACGTAGGGTTCGATCGCCGACTTTTTCATGGCCTCGTAGTTGTCAAGGTATTCGGGCAGGCGGTTGAAGCGGTTGCCGCCGCTGACCACGTAGCTTAGGTACCAGTAGTTGTCCTCGCCGTAGAAGTTCCACAACCCGAAGAGCCAGGTCAGGGGGTTGGCGGCGATGTCGCCGACCATGCCTACCGAGTCGCGGGCCGTGGACGGGCCGAGCAGCGGCCAGACGATGTAGAAGCCCTCGCCCATGCCGTAATACCCCAGAGTCTGTCCGAAATCCTCGTCCCCGGGCTGCAGGTTGGGGTCGGATTTGGCCAGGTCCACGAGTCCGCCCACGCCGAAGGTGCTGTTGATCAGGAAGCGGCCGAATTCCCGCGCGGCCTTGGTCATATCCAGTTGGAGCAGGGCGTTTATGAAGCGGATGGGGAAGGTGAAGTTGTCATAGGCGTTTTTCAGGCCCGTGCGGGCGAATTCGGGGACGACCGTCTTGTAGCCGATGACCAGGGGACGCAGGCCCGCATAGAAATAATCGTTGAAGGTGAACCAGAAGCGGTTCCAGCCCTGCAGGGGGTCGTAGACCGGCGGAGGAAGGGCCTCCATGTCGTCATCGGCAGAGGCCTCGGCTTGGGCGGCATCCCCGGCGGCCGCCTGATCCGGCCGGGAGGCGGCGTCCTGGGCCTGCGCCGGGGAGGGCTCGGCGGGTTGCGCGGCCGGGGGCGCAAAATCCCGGGCGGCCTTGCTTTTTTTGCCGTTGCAGCCGGCGGCCAGGGTCAGTGCCGGTATGAGCAGGCACACGGCGAGCATCCGATACAGGGGGTGAAGGGTCATGGTCGTTCCGCCGTGCATGTCAGATGTGGTTGTTGTGCCCGCAATGCCTACGTCCCATTTCACTACGATTTTTTCACCAGCATGTCTATCAGGGTGTCGGGCGGCTGGTTCATGAGGATCTGGGCGAACTGGTTCCGGTAGTTCTGCACCAGGCTGACCCCCTCGATGACCACGTCATAAACCTTCCAGCCCCCGTCGTTGCACATTCTGTAGGTGACGGGAATTTCCTTGCCCTTTCCGGAAACCATGGTGTTGACCTCGGCACGGTTCGCCGCGAGTATTTTTTCTTCGAGGTAATGGACTTTCTCGTCGGTGTAACTTTCGATGCGATCGAGATAGGTGTTTTGCAGAAGCGTCAGGAAGGCGTCGGTGAACCGTTTTTGCTGCTCCCCGGAGAACTTGGCCCAATTGGCGGCCAGGGCCCGGCGGGACAGTTCCGTGGCGTCGAAGATCCCCTTGATGGTTTCGATGAGCCGGGTGCGCATTTCCGGACGCGTGGTCTCGTTGCGGTAGGCCGGATCGCGAAGCAGGATGATGACCTGGTCCACCGAGTTTTGCAGAGCCTCTTTCGGAGTCCCGGCCAGCCCGGCGGCCGGAAGCAGAAGGACCAGAACAAATCCGGCCATAAGCGTTCTTATTGTGTGCGTCATCCCTGTCTTCCTTGCGGGTCGCCCGGGGAAACCCCCGGCTTTTGCAGAGTGTTTCATTTCACGCCGCCGAAGACGTACTTCCCGATCAGGTCGGTCAGGTCCACGGCGGATTCCGTTTCCAGAAGCATGCCTCCCGGCGCAACCACCACCTCGGAGCCTCCGGGGGATATCTTGACATATTTGTCGCCGATAAGTCCGCTGGTTTTGACGGACACGATGGCGTCATCGGTCAGGCGCACGCCGTTTTGGATGAGCAGCTTCACCACGGCCGTGTTGTCTTTCGGATCCAGACCGATGGACCCGACCTTGCCCACCCGGACCCCGGCCATCTCCACGTAGGCCCCCTCGCCAAGCCCGGTGACGTCCGTGAAACGGGCCAGCACCGGATAGTGGTCGTCGCCGAACACTTCCATCTTGCCGAGTTTGACGGTCAGATAGGTCACGCACAAAAGGCCGATGAAAACGAAGATGCCCACCGCCGTCTCGATCGTGTACTTTTTCATGTCCCCCAGCCTTTAAGGCCAACGAGGCCGTCTTGCAAGCGCCGCCTCCCGTCGCGCGGGATCACAGCAAAAACGAGGTCAGCACGTAGTCGGCCGCCAGGATCGACACGCAGGAGACGACCACCGCCGAGGTGGTGGCCAGACTTACGCCCTTGGCGCCGAAACCGCCGGCGCGCATGTGGGTGAAATATCCCTGGTAGCAGCAGATGGCCGCGACGAGCAGGGCGAACACCAGGGATTTGACGAAGCCGCCGCTGACGTCGGCCATCTCCACCGTGGCGTCGATGCGCTGGAAATAGACCCCGGGGTTGATGCCCAGCATGATCACCCCGGTCAGGTAGCCCCCGACGATGCCGATGACGTCGAAGATGGCTGTGAGCAAGGGAAAGGAGATGAGCGCGGCGGCCATGCGCGGGGCGATGAGGTAGCGCATGGGCTCGATGTCCATGGTCCACAGGGCGTCGATCTGCTCCGAGATGCGCATGATCCCGATCTCGGCGGCCATGGAGGAGCCGGCCCGGCCGGTGATCATGATCGCCGTGAGCACGGGGCCCAGTTCGCGGATGATGGACAGGGCCACGGCCGCCCCGAGCAGGCCCTCGGAACCGAACTTGACCAGGGTGTAGTACCCCTGGAGCCCGAGCACCATGCCGGTGAAAAGGCCGATGAGCGAGATGACGAAGATGGATTTGACCCCGATGAAATAGACCTGTTGGACGATTTTACGGACCTGCGGGGACGGGGCGAGGATGTACCCCAGGCCCAGGACCATGAACACGGCCAGGCCGCCAAGTTCCGAAACGGCACGGATGGTCGAGCGGCCCAGGAGGGTGAAGGGGTTGTCGGCGTTTGCGGCGGTTTTCATCATGCGGGTCGGGCAGTGCGGCGAGCAAGTGTTTGAGAGACTTACACGGGATGTTCAAAACAAGAAAATCCCTTATCAACTTTTGTTCCCCAGGCAAAGGGCGGCGGATGGGAGTTTCCCGGAAAAATCCCGGGACCCCGCGCTGCCCCCGAGGCTCGATTCCGGCCATTTTTTTGCAATTCCGATGCCGAAAAAAAGGCCCTCCGAAGAGGGCCGCGGGGAAACGGGGGGAAGCCGTCAGTTCGACTTTGGCGGCGTCCCGGGTTTGCCGGGGGTCTGACCTCCCGCTCCCGCCGGAGTTGAC
This sequence comes from Thermodesulfobacteriota bacterium, assembly GCA_049324675.1. Classification (GTDB taxonomy): domain Bacteria; phylum Desulfobacterota; class Desulfovibrionia; order Desulfovibrionales; family Desulfovibrionaceae; genus Desulfolutivibrio. Next base: position 1,737 of record JBMONM010000026.1, on the reverse strand, counting down.
GGGGCGGTCGGGGTTGCGGACGACGCCGGCGCATCCGTCTTGACCGGGGCCTTGCCGGCCTTGGCCAAAGTGGCCGGATCGGACTGGGCCTGGTGGCACTTGCCGCAGAAGATGCCCATGTCCTTGCCGTTGTTGGTGTTCACAATGAGGTACTTGTAGTTCTGGTTGGCCGGGTGGGGATCGTGGCAGCCCACGCAGGTGAGCATTCCCTTGCGCAGCACCTCCTCGGGCACCTTGAGCTTTTTCGGGGTCACGCCCGTGGGGTGGGAGTTTTTGAGCATGATCGGGGTGATGCCGCTTTTTTCATTGTGGCAGCCCAGACACAGGGCGTCCACCTGGGCCGGGTCCATCTTGCCCCCATAGGCCGTGGACTGGTCCGCAAGGGGCGCCACGCCGAAAATGAAGGACCCCTTGGCCCCGTGCACGCTGTGACAGTCTTTACAGTCCACGTCGTGGCCCACGGCCAGGGCCGAACTGGCGCACAGGATCGCCCCCAGGGCGAAGAGCGCCGCCGCCGTGCGTTTCATGAACCCCTCCTTTGGTGATTTCGTGGGACCTCGGGCCAAGGCCGGGAAAAACACCCTTTTCCCAAGATGTTATACCGGCGGGCAAGGCGCATCAAGATATCTTCGTGAAAAAAATCACCAGAGGAGAAAAAAAGCGGTTCACCCGCGCGCCGGGGCGGCCAGGGCCTCCTCGAGTGTTTCCGGCAGGGCTCCCAGGGGCGTCCGGCGGTCCTTCACGTAGGAGTTGCCGGGCCTGGATTTGGCGTATTTCTTGATCTCCGCCACCCGCTGGCTCAACTCCTCCATGGTGAACGGATGGGCGAAGGCGCAGTCCAGGTAGCCGATGGACAGGGACATCAGGGCGAACGCCCCTTCCCGGCCGTCCCGGCCCCGGCCGACGATGAATCCCCTGGTCCGGTCCTCGGGACCGTAGAGTTCCGGGGCCTTCGCCGCGAAGCTCTCGCAGATCAGGCGGCAGATGGCCTCGGCCTGGTTTGGGCCGCAGATGATGATGAAATCGTCGCCGCCCACATGACCGATGAAGTCCCCGGGGTCGCCCTGGCGGGACACGGCCTCGCGCACGACCTCGGCCGTGAGCAGGATGGCCTTGTCCCCGTTTTTGAAACCGTAGGCGTCGTTGTAGACCTTGAAGTTGTCGATATCGACATAGATCAGGCTCGACGGCAGCCCTTCCCGGGAGCGGCGGTTGATTTCGGCCTCGATGGCCACATTGCCGGCCAGACCCGTGAGCGGGTTCGAACCCTTGGCCATCTCCACCTGGACCCGGGCCATGCAGTCGAGCATGGTCTGGACCGACACCGTGCCCATGAAGGCCCCGGCCTCGGTGACCAGGATGTCGTCGTATATCTTGCGGCTGTCCCGGCGCATGGCCAGGCGGGCCACGTCCTCCATGGGACGGTCGCCCTCCACCACCAGCGGTTCGCGGTCCATGAGTTTGAGCACATTGCGGTCCGAATACAAAGACAGGCCGAACTGGGTGCTCAAGTGCCGGTCCAGGTTGTAGTTCATGAGGATGCCCAGGGGCCTCCCGCGGTCCACGATGACCACGTTGGCCATGGGCGGGCTGTTCTCCAGGAGTTTTTTCACCTCGCGGATGGTCGGGCCCGGGCCGACCACCAGGGTTTTCTGGAGAAGGTTTCTGACCGGGGTGGAACATTTGAGTTCCCCTCTGCCGAGGTCCGAGAAGGAGGCCAGGGCCGGGATGGCCGGC
>JBMONM010000025.1:0-22288 GCA_049324675.1 Thermodesulfobacteriota bacterium | reverse complement strand
CAAACGGCCGAGCGCCCCGCGCCGGGCGTTTACAGCCGTTTCCAGAGGCTGCCCCTTCGACTGCGGCCTGTGCCCGGACCACGGCCAGCACACCTGCACCGCGCTTCTCGAGGTCACGGGCCGCTGCGACCTGGGCTGCCCGGTGTGCTTCGCCTCCTCCGGAGGGGCGGACCCCGGGGCGGACCCGTCCCTGGACCGGCTGGCCTTTTTGCTCGACAAGGTGATCGAGGGCTCGGGCCGCTGCAACCTCCAGGTCTCGGGCGGCGAACCCGCCGTGCGCCATGACCTCCCGGCCATCGGGAACATGGCCAAGGCCCGGGGCTTTCCCTTCGTCCAGCTCAACACCAACGGCCTGCGCCTGGCCGGCGATCCGGACTTCGCCCGGTCCCTGGCCGGAGGCGGCTTCGATTCCGTGTTCCTCCAATTCGATGCGGCCACGGACGAGCCGTACCGGGTCCTTCGCGGCCGGCCGCTCCTGGACGTCAAGAAGCGGGCCGTTGCGGCCTGCCTCGCGGCCGGACTGGGCGTGGTCCTGGTGCCCACCGTGATTCCCGGGGTCAACGACGCCGGACTCGGGGACATCCTGCGCCTGGCCCTGTCGTTCGGCCCGGGCGTGCGCGGGGTGCACGTCCAGCCCGCCGCCGCCTTCGGCCGCCACCCCTGGCCCGGCCGCGACGACCGCCGCCTGACCCTGCCCGAGGTCATGGCCGCCCTGGCCGACCAGAGCCGGGGCCTCGTGTCCGTCGCGGACTTCCATCCGCCGGGGTGCGAGCATTCCCTGTGTTCGTTCTCCGCCGTGTATCGGCGCACACCCTCGGGTGGGCTGGTCCCGGCCCCGCGTTCCGGAGGCTGCTGCGAGGCCCCGGCCGCGTCCGAGCCCATCCTGGCCGAGGAGGGGGCGCGCCGCTCCCGGGCCTTCACCGCCCGGCACTGGCGCGGCGTCCCGGCCGAGACCTCCCGGACCGCCCCGGCCGACGACTTCGACCGCTTCCTGGCCGCCGCGGGCACGGGCGAGCGGTTCACGGTCTCGGGCATGGCCTTCATGGACGCCTGGACCCTGGACCTGGAGCGGGTCCGGGGCTGCTGCATCCACGAGGTGGCCCCGGACGGCAGGCTCGTCCCCTTCTGCCTCTACAACCTGACCGCCGTGGACGGCCGGACCCTGTACCGCCCGGCGCGGCTTGCGTCCGGAGACGCCGGGGAATGAGCGCCGAGTCCCTGGAACGCTCCCCCCTGGACGCCTGGCTGGCCGCCCGGATGGGGCTCGACGGGCCGTCTCCGTCCCCGGAGGAGGTCGCCCGATACCAGCTTGCGGCGATTCGCCGAACCGTCGCCCTGGTTCGGGAAAAAAGCCCCTTCTATCGGGAACGCCTGGCCGGGCTTCCCCGGGACTTCCCCCGGACCTTGGCGGACATGGCCGACTGCCCCTTCACCACCCCGGCCGATCTGGCCGCCGATTACCGGCCTTTCGTGTGTTCCCCCCTGTCCGAGATCGCCCACATGGTCACCCTGCACACCTCCGGAACCACCGGGCCGGCCAAACGCCTGGGATTTACCGCCGCGGACGTGGAGGCCACCCTGGATTTCTTCCACCACGGCATGACCACCTTCACCCGGCCGGGCGACGTGGTGCTTGTCATCCTGCCGGCGCCCCGGGTGGCCGAGCTTCTGGGCGCGGCCCTGGCCCGCCTGGGCGCGCGCGGAGAGGCCGGTTCTCCGGTCCGGAGCGGTCCCGGGGTCGTGGACCCGGCGGCCTTCGTCCGGGACATGGACCGGGTCGATCCCCGGGTGCTGGTGGCCGGGCCGTGGCAACTGGAGCCGCTGGTCGGGGACCTTCGGGCCGTCCGCGCGGCCCGGGGACGGCTTGGGGCCGTGCTTTCTAGCGGCGGGCCGCTTTCCCCGGACCTGCGCGACGGGGTCCAGGAGCGGTTCGGTTGCCCGGTTTTCGACCACTACGGCCTGACCGAGACCGGCTTCGGGGGAGGGGTGGAATGCGCGGCCAGGGCCGGGTATCATCTGCGCGAGGCCGACCTTTTTTTCGAGATCGTGGATCCGGCGACGGGAGAGGTCCTGCCGCCGGGCCGCATGGGCGAGGTGGCGGTGACCACCCTGGGCCGCCGGGGGATGCCGCTTGTGCGCTACCGCACCGGCGACGCCTCGGCCCTGATCGAGGGACCCTGTCCCTGCGGCGGCCGCCTGAGGCGGCTTCACCGGGTGGCCGGGCGTTTCGACCGGCAGGGACGCGTGGTCGTCCCGGCCAAGGGAGGATCGAGAGCGTCATGAACGACATATGGGAACGCGTGACGACGCGGCTTACGGCCGGACAATCCGTGGTCCGGGCGGCCGTGGTCACCCAGGAGGGCTCGGCCCCGCGCACGGCCGGGGCGTCCATGCTGGTGTTCGCGGACGGGGGCTCCGCAGGCACGGTGGGCGGCGGACTGGTCGAGGCCCGGGTCCTAGAGGCCGCCGCCGAGGTCCTTGAAAGCGGCGCGCCCCGGATCATGGACTTCAACCTGACCGGGGAGGCGGCCGCCGGCGCGGACATGATCTGCGGGGGACGGCTGGATGTTTTCCTGGAACGCCTGGACCCGGATATGGCCGGGCTGTTCGCGGTCTTGACGGGGCGGGTTTCGGCCGGGGAGCGCTGTCTTTTGGCCACGCCCCTCGAACCGGGATCGGACCGGGTCCTTTTTTCGGCCGACGGCCGCCGGATCGGGGTTGTCGGGTCGGGCGGATCGGGCGGATCGGTGGACGCGGCGTGCCGCACCCTGGCCCGGGCCGGGGCGGACATCCATGCCCCGGTGTGCCTTGAGGCGGACGGAACGCGGTATTTTCTGGAACCCTGCCAGGGCCGGCCCCGGGTCTTCCTCATCGGGGCCGGGCACGTGGCCCGGGCCACGGCCCAGGCCGCCGCCCTGGCCGGATACGCGGTCATCGTCCTCGACGATCGCCCGGACTTCGCCAGCCCGGAACGCTTCCCGACGGCCGCCCAGGTGGCCGTGGTCCCGTCCCTGGACGACTGCTTCGCCGGGCGGACCATCACCTCCCGCGACCTGGTGGTCATCGTCACCCGGGGCCATCTGCACGACGCCTCGGTCCTGGCCCAGGCCCTGGGCACCCCGGCCGGCTACGTGGGCATGATCGGCAGCCGGCGCAAACGCGACGCCATCTACGACCGGCTTCTGGCCTCGGGCCTGACCCGGGCCGACCTGGACCGGGTGCATGCCCCGGTCGGGCTTGACATCGGGGCCGAGACGCCCGAGGAGATCGCCATAAGCATCGTGGCCGAACTCATCGCCTCGCGCGTGGGGAAATCATGAAGCACGCCTTCGCCGCCGTCATCCCGGCCGCCGGCCTGTCCTCCAGACTCCCGGCCTTCAAACCCCTTTTGTCCCTGGGCGACACCACCACCCTGGGACGGGTGGTCCGGGCCTGCCGCCAGGCCCGGGTTCAAGACATCCTCGTGGTCACCGGTCACCGGGCCGATGAGGTCGCGGCCGAGGCCGGACGGCTCGGAGTCCGGGCCGTGCACAATCCGGACTTTATGCGGGGCATGTTCTCTTCGGTATGCGCCGGGCTTTCCGTCCTGCCGGACGGCGTGGACGGCGTGTTCGTGCATCCCGTGGACATCCCCCTGGTGCGCTCCCATGTGCATGTCCGGCTCATGGAGCATTTCGCGGCCTCGCGGGCCTCGGTCCTGTATCCGGTCTTCGACGGCCGGCGCGGGCATCCGCCCTTGATCCGGACCTCGCGGGTCCCGGACATCCTGGCCTATGCCGGGGACGAGGGGCTTTACGGCGCGCTTTCGGGCATGGACGGCGAGGACGTGGAGGTGGCGTGCGCCCAGATCCATTTCGACATGGACGACGACGCGGCCTATTTCCAGGCCATGGCCCTTTTGGCCCGACTGGCCGTGCCTACGCCCGAAGAGGCCCTGGTCATGCTCAAGTCCTATTTCGGAGTGGGCGAGAAGGGGCTGGCCCACGGCCGGGCCGTGGCCCGGGCGGCTGTGGCCATGGCCCGGGCCCTGAACCGTCTGGGGGCCAGGCTCGACGAACGTTTGGTGGAATCGGCTGCTCTTTTGCACGATCTGGCCAAGGGCAAAAAAGACCATGAGGCCGAGGGCGGCCGGGAGCTTCTGCGCCTGGGGTTTCCCGTGGTGGCGGACATCGTGGCCTGCCACCGGGATCTGGCCCTGCCGGACGAGGCCCGGGTGACCGAGAAGGAGGTCGTGTACCTGGCGGACAAGCTGGTGCGCTGCGACCGGTACGTGGGGCTCGAGGCCAGGTTTCGGGAGAAGCTGGACATGTTCGCGGACGACCCCGAGGCCCAGGCGGCCATCCGCGGGCGGCGGGGCAGGGCCAGGGTGGTATTGGCCCGGGTGGAGCGTGAGGCGGGCCTTGGCGTGGAGCGCATCCTGACCGATGCCGGAATCGACGTGACGGGCGGGCCGTGTCCGGAGTGAGGGTGTGGCTCGTGCGCCACGGCGCGCTGCCCCAGGTCGCGCCGCGCCGATTCGTGGGCCAGTCGGACATCGCCCTTTCGGACCATGGCCGGGAGCAGGCCGCGGGGCTGGCCTCGGTCCTGGCCGGCATTCCCTTCGAGTCGGCCGTATCCTCGGATCTTGCGCGGTGTCTGGAGACGGCCCGGATCATCCTGGCCGGCCGGGACGTGCCGCTTCGGACCGAGGCCGGACTGCGCGAGATTCGCCTGGGGGAGTGGGAGGGGCTGACCGTGGCCGAGGTCCGTAAGCGTTTTCCCGGGCACTATGAGGCCCGCGGCGAGGATATTGCCGGTTTCCGGCCATCCGGCGGGGAGAGCTTTCACGACGTACAAAAACGGGCGGTCGCGGCCTTTGAGGCCGTCGTGCGCACCTCCCGGGGCGAGGTGTTGGTCGTGGCCCACGGCGGGGTGAACCGCTGCCTCCTATGCCACCTTCTGGGCATGCCCCTGGGACATCTTTTCCGTCTGGGCCAGGAGTACGCCTGTCTGAATCTTCTGGACTTCTCCGGGGACATCCCCACGGTCGCGGGCCTGAACATCCGTTCCGGCCATCTTTTTCACCCCCCACGTCCCTGACGCCCCCGATCCTTTCGCGTCCGTTCTTCATGCCGATGCCCTTTTCGGGATTCCAAAGGGCGGAAGCCCTTTGGCCCCCGGAGGGTATTATTCCTCCTCTTCCCCTTCCCCCTTCCCGCCGTCCTCTTCGTCCGGTGTGTTCCCCCGGAATCCCTTGACGTCCCAGGGGAATATCTCGGCGGCCTTGGCCAGGGCGGCCTTTTCCACCTCGTCGAACCATCGGCTGAACCTGTCGCGCACGAGTCGGCCGAAGTCCGTGAGTTCGTAGCCCCCGCGCCGGCTGTTGCGGGTGATCAGCTCGAACCCCAGGATCTTTTCGCTTTGTTTGATCTTGCCCCAGGCCGCCCGGTAGGACATGCCCAGTTCCTCGGCGGCCTTTTTGAGGGAGCCGTGCTTTTCGATGCGTTCGAGCAGAAGCGCCCGGCCCGTGCCGAAGAACAGGCCGTCGTCGGTGTCCAGCCACAGGTGCAGGCGGACGGTGGGCACGTGTTCGGTCAGGGGTGGTTTTTTCATGGCATAACGTGCGGCCGGGCGTATCCAGGCCGTTATGCCGCGTGTAACATAGAAAGGAAGCGAAATCGAGAGGTCCTCACGGAAACAGGAAGCGCCCGGGCGGCCCGTGTCCCGGGAGGCCGCGCCGGGCGCTCGCCCGCGAATTGCCCGAGGGTGGTCAGGCAAACATGTTCCAGGCCTGGACCGCGAGGGGGGCGAAGCCCCGGCTGGAGGCCACGTATTCCAGGTGCAGGAGGTCCAGGGCCGCGGTATCGAAGCGGATGTTTTCCCCGCCGTCGGTCAGATCCACGCAGGGAAAATACTTGCCGCACTCCTGGCAGATGTACACCCGCTCCCCGTCATGGTCGTCCACGCACAGGCTGGTGAACTTCTCATGGTCCGTGGTTTCGCAGGACGGGCATTTGATGCGCACGAAGCGCCAGCGGTGGCCGCACCGGGCGCAGTGCAGGTGCATCTGGCCGCTTTTGGAGATCAGGTATTCCGTGGGCTCGGGGTCCTTGGGCGCGAGAAAACCCAGGTCGGGATACGAGCCGCAGATGGGACAGTAGCCCCTGAACCAGGATTCATCGATGAGGTGTCCGGCCACGATCGGCGCCAGACGGGTCAGGCAGACCTTGAAGGCCTCCTCGGCCCCGAAGGCCGCGATGGGGGCCGGGACGTCCACGAGGGCCGCCGTCTTTTCCCAGGCGGCCTCGGACTCGGCCTGCGGACCCCACAGGGCCGCCAGACAGGCGTCGACCACGGCGGGGTTCCGGGTCAGTCCGGTCGCCAGGGCCAGAAGCTCGTCGGAGACGGGCGGGAAAAGCTCGGCCATGCCCGGCAGCAGGCAGGCCGCTGCAGCCAGGAAATCGTTTTGGAAGACGCCGGCATCGACGCCGGCCAGCAGGGGGGTCCCCTCCTGGAAGCGCTTGGGATCGAAGGCCAGTTCCAGGACCGGAGGGTCGCCGGGCAGGCCCGCCAGGCAGGCGATTCTTTTGTCGGCCAGGGCGGAAAAGATCCGGACGATGGGCGCCGTGGCCTTGGGCCGTCCGGACCGGGCCGGAGTGACGGCCTTGCCGGTAGAAGGGTGGGTGTGCACATCGTCACGCATGGGTCCGTGCTCCGTGTGGCCGGGGGCGTTGGTCGCGCCGGTTCCGGCCGGGTTTTCCGGGGGTGCCGGGATGGTGCGCGCGGGGACGCCGGATGCGTCGTTTGACCCGGGAGGGGGACTTCCCCCTCCCGGGATGACGCCGTCACGGGGCGAAACGCCCCTGTCCATCCGTTATCCAGCCATGCGGCGCATGGGTTCGGTGATCTTTTGCAGGAAGGCCTGGCGGGTCATGGGCCTGGTCTCCCTGGCCGCGTTCTCGTAGTACATCTTGCGCGGCTGGGTGACCAGGTAGATCACGCCCAGGCTGTCCTCGTCGAGGAGTTCGGCCTTGGGATGCTCTTTTTTCACCTTTTCCAGGTGCTCGTGGGCCAGGGCCACCATCTCGGCCCGCTCGCCGAAGTTCATGGCACCGGTGCAGCAGGTCTTGACGCAGGCGGGCTTCATGCCGGCCTGGACCCGGTCGATGCACATGTCGCACTTGGTGAGCATGCCGGTCTTGTCGTCCCGGCGAGGGATGAGATAGGGGCACAGTTCCCGGATGTCCTTGCACTGGTCGGCGGTCAGTTCCTTGCTTTTCTCGGTATAGATCACCGCCCCGGTGGCCTCGTCCTGGATCACCGCACCCGGGACGTAACCGTCGGCCACGTCCTTGCAGGGCGGGTTGATGCAGTGGCGGCACTGCTCCGGGAAGAACAGCCAATGAATCCTGCCGTCGATTTTTTGCTCGGAGAAATGCACGATTTTGAAGTTGTAGGGGGTCAGTTCCAGAGGATTCTGGTGCGTGCCTTTCTGAAGAGTGGGCACGGCGGGATGGTTGTGCCACTCCTTGCAGGCCACCTGACAACCCCGGCAGGCCGTGCAACGCGAGGTATCGATAAAGAATGCCTTGGGCATGACGCTCTCCATGTGGTTCGGGGGCGGGCGGTTTCCCCGCCCCCGGCTCGTTTTCCCATCCCGAAAGCGGAATCCCGCTTTCAGGCCGCGGCCCGCGACGTCCGGACCGCATCAAAACCAGCGTTTATCTGGCCAGTTCCGTGACCTTGTCGGCCTTGCGGATATCGACAAGGCAGGCCTTGTACTCCGGAATGGTGGTGTTGGGGTCGCCCACCGACGGCGTCAGCCGGTTGGTGGAATCGCCCACGCCCGGAGTGGTCCAGCCGAAGCAGAACGGCATGCCGATCAGGTGCACGGTTTTGCCCTTGACGGTCAGGGGCGTCATGCGCACCGTGACCATGGCGATGGCCTCGACCTTGCCCCGGATGCTCTCCACGATCACCGGGTCGCCGTTCTTGATGCCTTTTTCCTTGGCCAGTTCCTGGCTCATCTCCACATAGAGCTGCGGCTCGGCCTCAAGCAGCGGAGGCGTGTTGCGGGTGTCGCCGCCGCCGCACCAGTGCTCGGTCATGCTGTAGGTCGTGAGCACGATGGGGTACTTGGAGTCTCCCGGTTTGGCCAGGGCGTCCATGTCGCTGTCCATGATCTTGATGCAGGGGTTGTTTAGCTGCTTCGAGAACGGATGCGAGGTCACGGGCGTCTCGGCCGGTTCGTAGTGCTCGGGGAAGGGGCCGTCCACCCGGCCGGGGCCGTAGAGCTGTCCATGACCCTCAGTCTGCATGATGAACGGATACTTGCCGTCGGGCTGGGCCATGGGCGGCCAGGGACCGTCGGGCACGTCGCCCACCCACTTGCCGTCCTCCCAAGCGATGACCGGCAGGTTGGGATTGAGGGGCTTGCCGTTCATGTCCACGGAGGCCCGGTTGTAGATGATGCGGCGGTTGACCGGCCAAGCCCAGGAGAAGTTCGGGAACAGCCCGATCTTGGCCTGCATGGGGCTTTGATTCAGATCCCGGCGCTTGGTCAGGTTCTTGTCCGTATAGCTTCCGGTGTACAGCCAGTTCAGGCTGACGGTGGCGCCGTCGGCGGTCAGGAAGGTGAAGGACGGCACCTGGTCGCCCTTCTTGAAGTCCTTGCCGTTGACCGTCGCGTCCTTGGTGAACCAGCCGTTGGCCTTTTTGGCCAGCATGTCGGCGTCATAGGCGTCGTACCAATCCAGGCTCAGGATGGGATCGGTGAACGTGCCTCCCTCCTTGCCGTAGAGGGCGCGGATGCGTTTCATGATCTCCACCACCATCCAGCCCATGGACTTGGAATCGCCTTTGGGCTCGTAGCCCTTGTGGTGCCACATGTGCCAGCGGCCGGAGTTGGAGATGGTGCCATCCTTCTCGCCGCGCTGACAGGCGGGCAGGAGGAAGACCTCGGTTTTGACGTCCTTGGGGTCCACCCCGGGCTGACGCCAGAACGAGGAGGTCTCGGTATCGTGGACTTCGCCCACAACCAGGAACTCCAGGTTGGTCAGGGCCTTGCGGATCTTATGGGTGTTGGGCATGCTCTGGGCCGGGTTGTGGCCGTAGATGAAGCCGCCCTTGATCTTGCCTTTGAGCATCCGGTCGAAGAGGAACATGCTGGCGTAGTCCACGCCCGGATCGACCTTGGGCAGAAGTCCGTAGCAGAAGTCGTTCTCGGCGGTGGCTTTGTCGCCGAACCAGGCCTTGAGCAGGCTGACCACGTATTTCGGCCGGTTGCCCCACCAGTTGGGGCTCTTGGGATCGTTGGTCTTGGGGGTGTTGGCCTTCTGATAGTCCTCGAGGGTCTGCCAGTTGGCGTTGGGCACGGCGTGATAGCCGGGCAGGATGTGCCACAGGACGGCGTGGTCCGTGGACCCCTGCACGTTGGGCTCACCGCGAAGGGCGTTGACGCCGCCGCCAGCCACGCCGATGTTGCCCAGCATGAGCTGGATCATGGCCCCCAGGCGGATGTTCTGCACGCCCACGCTGTGCTGGGTCCAGCCCAGGGCGTACATGATGGTCCCGGCCTTGTCCGGCTTGCCCGTGGCCGCGTAGGTGTCGTACACCTTGAGCAGGTTTTCCTTGGACACGCCGGTTATGGAGGACACGCTGTCCAGATCGTAGCGGGAATAGTGTTTCTTCAGAAGCTGGAAGACGCACCGGGGATCCTTCAGGGTCGGATCCTTCTTGGGCAGCCCCTTTTCGTCCTTGGCGAAGGCCCACTTCTTCTGGTCGTACTTCTTGGTGGCCGGATCGTAGCCCGAGAACATGCCGTCCTTGAACTCGAACCCCTCGTCCACGATGAAGGCGGCGTTGGTGTAATTTTCGACGTAGTATTTCTGGAACAATCCCTTGTCGATGATGTACTTCATCATGCCGCCCATAAAAGCGATGTCCGTGCCGGAACGAAGCGGCACATGGAGATCGCACCGGGCGGAGGTGCGGGAGAACTTGGGATCGACGTGGACGACCGTCGCCCCGGCGTCCTTGGCCTTTAAAACCCACTTGAAGGAGATGGGGTGATGCTCGGCGGCATTGCTGCCTATGATCAGGATGGCGTTTGCGTTCTTGATGTCAATCCAGTGCTGGGTCATCGCGCCGCGTCCGAACGACTCTGCCAGAGCCGCTACAGTGGGGCTGTGTCAGACCCGTGCCTGGTGATCGAAATGCACGATCCCCAGGCCGCGTATCATTTGATGGGCGACGGCGCATTCCTCGTTGTCCATCTGCGAGGTGCCGAGTTGGAACAGGGATTCCACCCGGTTGACGACCAGCCCCTTGTCGTTTTTGAGCATGAAATCCTTGTCGCGGACATCCTTCACGCGGCGGGCGATGCGGTCCAGGACGAAGTCCCAGTCCTTTTCCTCCCACTTGTCGCTGCCCGGGGCCCGGTAGCGGGGCTTCAAAACCCGGTGCTCGCTTATGTGCATGGAGTGGAAGGCCGCGCCCTTGGCACACAGGGCCCCTTCGCTCACGGGATAGTCCGGGTCGCCCTCGGAACTGATGAACTTGCCGTCCTTGATGTACATGATGATGTTGCATCCGCACGAGCAGAACGGACAGATGGACACCACCTCCTTGGCCCCGGCGATCTTCAGGTCCGCCGCGTAGGCCGCGACGGGCTTGAGATCGAAGCCAAGCCTGGACAGGGACAGGGCTGCCGCGCCCGCTCCGGTCCATTTCATGAATCCGCGTCTGGTCAGCTTCATGGTTCCTCCTCGTTCCGGCCCGGTCCCGCGCCGACCACGCGATGTCGGACGGGAGCTTGACCATTTGACGTACATGTTCGGCGTCTTGCGCCAGCCGGGACGTGAAATTCCGTGTCCGGACATCCCGCGGCGGGGAGCGCCGTTCCCCTGGTCCCCCTGTCCGCCGCCTCCGGAAAAAGCCGCCTCTTCATGGCTTGTCCAGGCCTGCGGACATGCGTCGTCCCCATCGATCCGTGTCCGATCGATGTTCTGCTTTCATTGGCATAAGAAGAAGGTTTGGGTCAACGAAAAATTGGAATTTCTTCAATGATTTTAATATGTTATTTTGAACACATTAACGGACGCAAGGCCAGGGGCGAGGCCGAAAACGTCATTTCGGCGACGAAAAAGCAGGGTGTTTCGTAAGAAAAAATGCACGCCGGGGGATGGCGAAGGTGGCGGGAAGGGGGCGCGTCGGTGACGATCAGGCGGGGTCGGCCAGGGTCAACTCCATACGCAGGTTGTCCCGGGGCACGGTGTACCGGGCGTCGGGGCAGCGCTCCACCACCAGGAATCCGGCCTTTTCGTACATGCTCCGGGATTCGGGCAGATGGTCCACGGTCCACAGGAACACCCCGGCAAAGCCGCGCTCCCGGCACCACGAGAGCGCCCGGGACAGCATGGCCTTGCCCGCCCCGCGCCGGCGCGCGGCCGCATCCACGATGACGAAGCGGATCTGCGCGAAACCGGGACGCGGTGTCCGGCCCACCACGGCCAGGGAGCCGATCATGGCCTCCCCCAGGTGCGCGGTCACCAGCAGGTCGAAGGCCGGGTCGTAGCGCTCCAGGAAATCGCTGACGTCCCGGGCCATAAGGATCTCGAAGGGCGCGCCCGCGCCCCAGGCCCGGGCGTAGTATCGGCCGTGCAACTCCACGATGCGTCCGACCGCGCCGGGCTCGTAGCCCTCGCGCAGCCTCACCTGTCGCGTCGCGGTCATGATGCGCCTCCCGGGTCCGGCGACAGGCCCTCCTGGTCCGTCCCGGCCTTCCCCGGAAAGGGCCGGGCGCGTTCCCACAGGTGCTCGAAGGCCAGGCCCATCATGGCCGCAACTCCCCGGTTGTGGATGACCACGGCCGTGAAGCTCGGCTCGCCGGCCGTGGGGTCCTGCATGGACACAAGGACCACCTCGTCGTCGAAGGACTGGATCTTGAGCGGAACTTCGGGAGACAGCCGGATCGACAGGCCTCTGTCCGCAAGCCTGGACATCCATCCGGAAAGCTCCGGATCGGCAAGGGCGGATTCGTCGTACAGGGCCCGGTAGGACAGGCCCCGGCCCAGGGGCGTGGTCTGAAACGCCCAGTTCTGCTCCGGGGTGAGGATCAGCGGCCGCTTGACGCAGGAGGTGACGCTCTTTTCGGCGGCCACGGCCAGGGCCATGGCCCGGTGAGCGATGCGCGCCGCACCGGACAGGACCTCCACGTAGGCCAGGGGGTCGTTTTGCCGCTTGCCCGCCGCGAAGACCGGCCCCAGTTCCTCGGTCAGCCGGTCCACGGCCGCCAGGGTCCGGCCCCGCTCGCGGTCGATCTCGGCCAGTCGTTCCTGCCCGAGCATCTCCAGGGCGGCCCGCGGGTCCGCGGCGGCGTAGCTCTTGGGCGCGCTCTCCAACTCCCGGCACAGCCCCTTGGCCGCCAGGGACTCCAGCACGTCGTACACCCGTTGCCGGGGGATCTTGCCCAGACCGGCCACCTCGGCCGGGGTCAGTTCCGGACGGCCCAGAAGGGCCAGGTAGGCCGCCGCCTCGTAAGCGTTGAGCCCGAGTCGGGCCAGGGACGCGGGGTCGGTCATGTGTCACCACCTTGTTGTGGTGACAACATGTCACCACTTAAAAGTGGTGTCAAGGGGAGGGCATCCGGAAACGCCGGGGTCCGGGTCGGGGACATGCCGGTGGCCGTCCGGGCGGTTGCCGAGAACGGGGACATATGATTTAGGAAGGGAACATGGATGGCCTTTCGCGGCCCGTCCGCCCGCCGCAACCCGAACGAGGACACGATGCCGACGCCCAAGACGCCGCCGAGCATGCGGAAAAACTGGAAGTACCGTCTGGGCATCGGTCTTCTCGTCGCAAGCTGCATCCCCATCTGCACCATCGAACTGGTGGCCCTGCTGCCCCTGACCGCCTCCCAGGCCGTCATCTTCGGGGCCGTCTACCTGGCCTCGGGCGAGATCTGCGGGCTTGCCGCCGTGGCCCTTCTGGGCAAGCCGTTTATCGCGGCCGTCAAGGAAAAGGTCCTGGGGTTTTTCCGGAGAAAGGCCCCCGCCCCGCCGCGTCCCGTGGGCCGGACCCGGCACCGCGTGGGCGTGGCGCTCTTTTTCGCCAGCATCGCGCCCTATTACGCCGTGCTGGCGGTCTTTCTGTTCGGCCATCCCGGGGAATCCGACATCCGGACCCTTTTGTACCTTTTGCTTTCGGGGGAGGTCCTTTTTTTCGCAAGTCTCGGCGTGCTCGGCGGGGAATTCTGGGAGCGTCTCAGAAGGCTTTTCGAATGGCCGGGAGCTGGGCAGTCCCAATGAGCCAGGCATCGTGTCCCTTCAAAAGGACGCGGATAGTTTCAGGGACGTGATCCCGGGCGCGGCCGAAGGTCCGGGTCGGGATGGAAAACGGGCCGACACCCAAAGCGCAATGGAGTTTCGCCGTGGGAAAAAAAGTCTTGCTCCTGGGGGCCGGGGCCATGGGCGCCCTGGCCGCGCGGACCGTGTCCGCGTTCGACGAGGTCGGCGCACTGACCGTAGCCAGCTTAAACCGCAGCGACTCCGAAAAGGTCGTCGTGCGGTGCCAGGGACCGGCCCGGGCCGAGGCCGTGGACGTCACCGACCATGACGCCCTGCTTTGCCTCATGCGCCAGACGGATCTGGTCTTAAACTGCGTGGGCCCCTTTTTCCGCTTCGGACCGCCCATTCTTCAGGCGGCCATCGAGGCCGGGGTGGACTACCTGGACATCTGCGACGACCCCGAACCCACCAGGATCATGCTCGACCAGGACGCCCGGGCCAGGGACGCCGGGGTGACCGCTATCATCGGCATGGGCGCTAGCCCCGGGGTCACCAACCTTCTGGGGGCCCGCGTCAGGGGCCGCCTGGAGGCCGTGGACATGCTTGTGGCCGGCTGGAACATCGAGGAAAAGACCGACGATGCCCTGGAATTCTCCGCCGCCGTGATCCACTGGATGGAGCAGTGCTCCGGGACCATCCTGGAATGCCGCGAAGGGAAGCTGGAGCCCGGCCAGCCGCTTCTGGACCTGTCCATCGACTACCCGGGCCGGGGTCGGCGGACCATCTACACCGTGGGCCATCCCGAACCGGTCTCGTTCCATTATTCCTGGCCGGACGTCCGTCAGACCCACTGCGGCATGGTCATGCCTTCGGCCTGGATCGGGACCTTCCGGAAATACCGAGATGCCATCGATGCCGGGAAAATGACCCTGGAGCAGGCCGGCCGGGACCTGGTGGCTGCGGCGGCGGAAAGCGGCCTCGTCGACGCCCTGCTTGCCGCCCTGTCCCGGCTGACGGACGGTCCCAGGCTGCCGCTGTTTTTCGTCCTGGGCACGGGACGGCGCGGCGGCAGGGGGAGGACCGTGGCCGCTTCGCTACGGGCCACGCCTCCGGACATGGCCTCCATGACCGGGGTGCCCCTGGCCCTGGGGGCGCTTCTGCATCTGCGCGGCCAGACCGCCGGAACCGGAGCCATGGCCCCGGAGCGGGCCTTTGATCCGGACGCGTTTTTCGAGCTTTTCGCGCCGTATTGCACCCTGCCCAGGCCCTGTCCGGCCCGGGAACTGGTGGAATTGGTCGAGGCATGAACCCTCGTCTTTCGTTCCGGGGCGCAATGGCCCTTGGCCTTGTCGTCGCGTGTCTTGCGGCCTGTGCCGTGCCCCTTTCCGTCCTGGCCGGCTCCGACGTGTTGCGTATCGCGCCGGGCCCCGTGGTGCGGAGCGACGACGGCGTCTACAAGGGCATCCCCTATGCCGCGCCGCCCGTGGGCGGGTTGCGCTGGCGGCCGCCAAAGCCCCCCTTGGCCTGGACCGAGCCCCGGGAGTTCGACGAGTTCGGTCCCCAGTGCCCCCAGCCGGACGCCGACGAAGAGACCTCGGAGGACTGCCTGACCGTAAACATCTGGACGCCGCCCGGGACCACCGGCGCAAAACTTCCGGTCATGGTCTTCATTCACGGCGGGGCCTTTGTCGAAGGGGCCGGCTCCCTGCCCCTGTACGACGGCGCCCAACTGGCCGGGGCCGGGGTGGTCGTGGTGACCATGAACTACCGGCTGGGGGCGCTGGGCTTTCTGGCCCATCCCCTGCTTTCGGCCGAATCCGGGCAGGGGGTTTCCGGCAATTACGGCCTTCTGGACCAGCGGGCCGCGCTGGCCTTCGTGCGCGACAGCATCGCCGCCTTCGGCGGGGACCCTGGAAACGTCACCGTGTTCGGTCAGTCCGCCGGGGCCGCGTCCATCCTCCTGCACCTGACAAGCCCCGGCTCAAGGGGCCTGTTCCACCGGGCCGTGCTGCAAAGCCCGGTGGGGCCCGGGGCCGTGCGGCCCCTTCGCGTCCCTGAGCGCGGCGTGGTTCCGGCCGAGGAGATCGGCCGGCGCATCGCCTCGCGCCTTGGCGCGGACACGGCCCCGGATGTCCTGGCCGCGCTTCGGGACGCGCCTGTTCAGGACATTCTTGCGGCCAGCGCGCAGGATTCCGGGCCGGGCCTGGAGGTGGCCGGCATCCTGTGTTCCCCCACCGTGGACGGCGTGGTGGTCCCGGGCCGGGTCGTGGACCTGATCCGCCAGGGCCGGCATGACAAGCTTCCCCTGATCGTCGGGACCATGTCCGACGAGGGGTCCCTGTTTCTGGCCGGACTGCGGCCGGCCGTGGCCTCGGCGGCGGACTACCGGGCGCTCATGGACACGTGGTTCGGCCCTGACGCCAAAAAGGTCCTGGCCGGGCATCCCGGGACCGGGGCCTCCTGGCGGGCCGACCTTTCCCGGTTGGTCACGGTCCGCTGGTTCGAGACCCTGGCCCTGCGCCTGGCCCGGGAGTGGGCCGAATCCGGAGCGCCCTGCTTCGTCTACCGCATGTCCCGGACCCTGCCCGATGCGGCCCTTTCCATCCTGGCCGACGAGGCCGGGGACGAATCCCCGATCGATCCCGGGACGCCGCACAGTGCGGACATCTTTCCGGTTTTCGGGTACATGCCCTGGTATCTGGGCTTCGACGACGCGGACCGGGGGTTTTCCCGCGTGGTGCGGAGCTACTGGACTGGATTCGCGGCCGCCGGCCGACCGGGCGGTCTGGGACTGCCGGCCTGGCCCCGCTTCGATCCCGGACGGCCGGCGCGCATGGAATTCGGCGCGCCCGGCGACGTGCCGACCGTGATGCGGCCCGTGCCGGCCGACCCGCTTCGTGCGCCGGTGGAACGGGCCTGGGAGACGACCATGTATTGATCCGGGGCCGTGTCCGGGGCGGTTGTCCGTGGCGAAATCTGCAGGGAACCAATGCGGTTTCATATTCATCAGGAAAGGGGGATGACGGCGTGATCGTGACAGAGGGCAATAACGGACGGCTGTGGCGTTTCGCGGCCAGGGGGCTGTGGGTCATGCTGGCGCTTTTCGGGCTTGCGGCCTGCTCCGAGGACGCGCCGCCCTTCGAGAAGCCGCCCACCCCGGTGGAGGTCGTGGCCGTGGAGGCCACGCCCGTGGGCGAGTCCCTGGTCTATTCCGCGAGCCTCATCCCCAACGAGCGCGTGGACCTGGCCTTCAAGGTCGGCGGCTACGTCAGGGACATCGCCACGGTCCCGGGCCCGGACGGCAAGTCCCGCATCCTGCAAAAGGGCGACAAGGTCGCCCGGGGCATGGTCCTGGCCGCCTTGCGGGACGACGACTACCAGGCCGCCCTGCGCAAGGCCTCGGCCGCCAGGGACGAGGAACTGGCCTCGCTGCGCGAGGCCCAGGTCAACTTCGAGCGCTACCAGACCCTTTTCAGTCAGAAGGTCGTGGCCAGAAGCGAATACGACAAGGCAAAGGAAAAGCTCGACTACTACAAGGCCACCGTGGACCGGACCACCCACCAGATCGAGGAGGCCGGCATCCAGTTGCGGGACACGGTCCTCAAGGCCCCTCTGGACGGCCTGATCCTGTCCCGGTCCATCGAAAAGGGCGCCCTGGTGGCCTCGGGAACCCTGGCCTTCGTCCTGGCCGACCTGTCCACGGTCAAGGCCGTGTTCGGCGTGCCCGACTTCGTCCTGCCCCTGATCGCGCCCGGGGACGCCGTGCCGATCACCGTCGAGGCCCTGGGAAACGAGGTCTTCCCCGGAACCGTGCTGGCCGTGGCCCCTTCGGCCGACCCCAAAAGCCGGGTCTTCGATGTGGAGGTGCGCATTGCCAACCCCGATCTGCGCTTGAAAGACGGCATGGTCGCCTCGGCGAAGCTCTCCGGCGATTCGGCCCCGCGTCTGGTGGTGCCCATAGGCGCCGTGGTCCGCGATACCGCCGACCCGGCCGGATTCATGGTTTACGTGCTCGACGAGGCGGCCGGAAAAACCACGGCCAGGGCCCGCAAGGTCGCGGTCGGGGACGTGGCCGGCAACCGGGCCATCCTGACCGACGGGCCGGCCCCGGGCGAGAAGGTCGTCACCACCGGCGCGACCATGGTCCACGACGGGGCCGTCGTGCGCGTCATCAAGTAGGGGGACGGCCATGAGCACCCACAAAAGCGACGCCGAACGCATCGCCGGCACCCGGAATCTGGCCCGGTACTTCGTCGAGAATCCCCAGATATCGGCCATCCTGCTCATCCTGGTCATGGTCTGGGGCTATTTCGGCCTGACCGGCATGCCCCAGCGCAAGGACCCCTATCTGGCCGTGCGCGTGGCCATGGTCCTGTGCCCCTGGACGGGCATCGACGCCGAGCGCGTGGAGCAGCAGGTCACCCGACGCCTGGAACAGGCCATCGCCGGGAACACCCACGTCAAGCGCATCCTGTCCACCACCCGCACCGGTCTTTCGGCCATCACCGTGGAACTCACCGAGGACATCGAGGAGACCGGCGAAATCTTCGACGACATCGACATGCGCCTGCGCGCCGTCCTCGATCTGCCCGAGGGCGCGGGCCCGGTGGTGTTCATGAAGGATTTCGGGGACACGGCCGCGCTCATGCTTACCGTGGCCTCGCCCCCGGTGTCCGAGGTCGAGGCCGACCTGCGCTCCCGGGAGGTGGTCCGGGTCATGGACGATCTGCGGGCCAAGGCCGCCGCGGCCGGCCACGGCGACGGCCGGGTCAGCCTGGCCGTGGTTTTTTCCCATTCCGCCAGCCACTCCCTGGTCCGGCGTCTGACCGACCTGCTGGCCGCCCACCTCAGGGAACAGGGGATGCTCACCGACACCCTGGTCTACGCCGGACCGAACCTGGTGGTCATAGACGGCTCCTCCAGGGCCACGGACGACGAATTGCGCGCCGCGGTCTACGACTACGCCCTGACCAAATCCCACGTCTCCGAGATCAGCCCCGACATATGGGAGCCGGCCGTGATCCGCGATCCGGGCCAGGCCCGGGAGGCCCTGACCCGGGCCGCGGGGGGCAAATACAGCTATCGCCAACTCGAGGCCTATACCGACCAGATCATGCGCCGCCTGCTCGGCGTGCCCATCGTGTCCAAGGTCACCCGCTGGGGCGTGCAGCAGGAGGCCGTGTACCTGGAATATTCCCAGGAGCGCCTGGCCTCCCACGCCGTGGACCCCTGGCGCATCAAGGACGCCTTAAGCGCCAGGAACGTCTCCGCATCCGGCGGGGTCATCGAGTTCTCGGGCCAGAACATCGTCATCGATCCCTCCGGCCGCTTCTCCAGTGAAAAGGAACTGGGCCGGACCATGGTCGAGGCCTCGGGGTCAGGGTCCGGGGCCTATCTGAGCGATCTGGTGGACATGGAGCGCTGCTACCGCACGCCTCCGGAGAACCTCAACTACTTCATGTACCGGGACAAGGACGGGTCCTGGCGGCGGGCCTGGGGCATCACCCTGGCCGTGAACATGCGCCATGGGCACAAGATCGACGAGTTTTCCGAGCAGGTGGACGAGGCCCTGGCCGAGGTGGCCGCGAGGCTTCCCGAGGACCTGATCATGGCCCGGACCTCGGACCAGCCCAGGCAGGTCGAAGAGAACGTGGAACTGTTCATGGAGGCCCTTGCCGACGCCGTGTGGCTGGTGGTCCTGGTGTCCTTCATCGGGTTCTGGGAATGGCGTTCGGCCCTGCTCATGGCCCTGTCCATCCCCATCACCCTGGCCATGACCTTCGGCATGATGCACCTCATGCACCTCGATCTGCAGCAGGTGTCCATCGCCTCGCTCATCCTGGCCCTGGGGCTTCTGGTGGACGACCCGGTGGTGGCCAACGACGCCATCAAGCGCGACCTGGCCCTGGGGCATCCCCGGGGCGTCGCGGCCTGGCTCGGACCCACCAAGCTGGCCCGGGCCATCCTCTACGCCACCATCACCAACTGCATCGCCTACCTGCCGTTCCTTCTGCTCAAGGGCGATACCGGCCGCTACCTCTACGCCATGCCCGTGGTCATCACCGCGTCGCTGGTGGCCTCGCGCCTGGCCTCCATGACTTTCATCCCCTTTCTCGGCCGCTATCTGCTCAAACCTTCCACCACGCCGCAGCCGTCCGACGAGGAGCGCCGCACCAAGGGGTTCTCCGGCTTCTACTACCGCCTGGGAGGCTTTCTCATCGACCACCGCTATCTCGTGCTGGCCCTGTCGCTTGTGCCCGTGGCCGGCGGCTTCTATCTCCAGACCAAGCTCAAGCCCCAGTTCTTCCCCAACGACCTGTCCTATCTCTTCTATGTGGACGTCTGGCTGCCCGAGGACGCCCCCATCGGGACCACGGACCTCGCGGCCAGGCGGGCCGAGGCCGTCATCCGGGACACCATGGCGGACTACGAGGCCGCCCATCCGGGCAAGGACGGCAAGCCGGTCCCGGTGCTCAAGCAGATGACCACCTTCGTAGGCGGCGGCGGCCCCCGGTTCTGGTTCTCCGTGTCTCCGGAGCAGTCCCAGCCCAACTACGCCCAGATCCTCATCGAGGTCACGGACAAGTGGCAGACCCCAAAACTCCAGGAGCCGCTACAGACCGCCCTGTCCGCGGCCATCGCCGGGGCGCGCATCGACGTGCGCCAACTCGAGAGCGGGGAGCCGGTGGGCGTGCCGGTGCAGATACGGCTTCTGGGCGAGGACATGCGCGAGCTGCGCCTGCAGGCCGAGAAGCTCAAGGCCCTGTTTCGGTCCCTGCCCATGGCCTACCGGGTGCGCGACGACTGGGGCTCGGAGATCCTCGGGGCCAAGCTTCGGATCAATCCCGACAAGGCCAATCTGGCCGGGGTGACCAACCAGGACGTGGCCCGGTCCTCCATGGCGGCCATGAACGGCCTGGAGGCCACCACCATGCTCGACGGCCGCCTGAGCATCCCGGTCATCCTCAGGCTGCGCTCCCAGGAGCGGGCCAAACTCGACGATATCGAAAACCTCTACGTCTATTCCGGGATCAATCCGGAAAAGCGCGTGCCATTGGGCCAGGTGGCCTCCCTGGACTTCGCCGTGGAAACGGAAAAGATCGCCCGCCGCGACCAGTTCCGGACCATCGTGGTCTCCTGCTTCCCCACGCCCGGGCACCTGCCCTCCGAGGTCGTGGAGGCGGCCATGCCGCATCTTGAGGAACTGGAAAAAGACCTGCCCCCGGGCATCCGGATGCAGATCGGCGGGGAGCACGAAAAGCAGGTCAGCGGCTTTCGGGACCTGGCCGTGGTCCTGGCCGTCTCCGTGGCCGGCATCTACATGGCCCTGCTTTTCCAGTTCAAAAACGCCGTCAAACCCCTGATCGTGTTCTCGGCCATCCCCTACGGCGCGGCCGGGGCCATCGCCTCCCTCTACATCATGGGCTCGCCCTTCGGGTTCATGGCCTTTCTGGGCATCATCAGCCTCATCGGGGTCATCGTCAGCCACGTGATCGTGCTCTTCGACTTCATCGAGGAGAAACTGGAGGAGGGCGAGGACCTGCGCACGGCGCTTCTCGACGCCGGCATCCTGCGCCTGAGGCCGGTCATGATCACGGTCGGGGCCACGGTCATCGCGCTTTTTCCCCTGGCCACCTCCGGCGGCCCCCTGTGGGAACCCCTGTGCTACGCCCAGATCGGCGGGCTCACGGTCGCCACCTTCATCACCCTGCTCATGGTCCCGGTCATCTATTCCATCGCGGCCTTCGACCTGAAAATCATCCCCGGGGGGGCGAAGGAGGTTCCGAAGCCGTGAGGGCGCGGGGGCGTGACCTTGAAAAATATAAGGAATACCCTCCGGGGGCCAAAGGGCTTCGCCCTTTGGAATCCCACAAAGGGTGTGACCTAAAAAATACGTCAGTATTTTTTATAAAAAAATAATCATATTAACTGGTTAATATCATGCTTTTGGTTCGCGGATATCAAGGCCGCGACACTGGCGGGGGAATACCCTTCGGGGGTCACATGGCGTCCGGGCCGTCCGCTATCGCGCTCCGGTGGCGTCCGGCAAAGGGCTGGTAGCCCCGGTCCCGGGCCGTGATCTCCAGCGGCATCATGGCCAGAGCCGCCACGTCCGGATGGGGAATGTGGATCATCTCCGTGGTGTCCAGGCAGGGGACATACCTCTTACAATCCTCGCACACGTCCACCCGCTCGTAGGGCCGCTCGGAGCTTCGCAAAAACGACAGCCTTGAGGGCTCTTCATTGCCGCAGCCCGGGCACGAGACACGCTTGTAGCGCCACCACGTGCCGCACTCGCCGCAACGCAGATATCGCGGCCCGCCATGGCCGGTGATGTATTCCGCCTCGTCGCGAAGCTTCTGGAACCGGGAAAAACCGGGATGGCCGCCGCACGTCGGGCATACGGGGAAGCGCCAGGGCAGGTCCTTGATCAACGGGGATAGGGCCTCGGCCTGGCGGTGGACGAGCGGCCGGGCCAGTTCCTGTCCAACAAAGACCGCCGTCTCGGGCGACACGCCGGCAAGCATTCCGATATCGCCGGTGCGGGGCGCATCCGCCAAAGCGGCCGCCGTCCGGCCGGGGTCCGCCGACATGGCCCGGGCCAGGGCGTCGATTTCGGCCCCGAGGCCGGGGAAACATCTGGCCATGACAGGCAAGAGCCGTTTCGCCGCCAGGGGAATGCCCGGTGTGACGACCTGGAATCCGGTTTCGGCCAGAAGCGGCTTCCCCTTGCAGAAAAGCTCCGGATCGAAAGCGGGCGTATCCCCGATCCATCCTGGGGCCTCGGCCTTGAGGGCCGCCTGTTCGGCCAAAAGCGGGGCGAAGCCGTCAAGCACGGAGGCCAACGCGGGGATCTCGCGGCCGAGGCGGGCCGCGTCGGCGCAGATGGTCCGGGCCTCGTCGGAATCGGATGGACAGTCGGGCGTCATACACTTCTCCTGAGAAAGTGAGCGAAAAACGTTCCAAGGGTCATACCCCCGGGCGTTCGTCTTTCTGTTACGGGATTCCAAAGGGCGAAGTCC
>JBMONM010000024.1:0-22377 GCA_049324675.1 Thermodesulfobacteriota bacterium | reverse complement strand
CGGCCTCGCGGCACCAGTCCGCGAGACGGCCCATGTCGGTCGTGGTGACGGCGGCATGGGTGTTGGAAAGCCCCATGGCCATCTTGACCAGCTTTCCGGGATAGGCGCACAGGGTGAGTTCGGAAAACCCCGCCGCCACGGCCCGGGACAGGGCGAAGCCGAAGTAGTCCGCCATCTGGACAAAAGCCAACTCCGGCAGACCCGGCGACAGCCGGCGCGCGGCCTTCTCGCTGCGCCGCCCCGTGGACAGGACGACCTGGGAACACCCCGCGGCCCGGGCCACATCCAGGGCCTCGGCGATGGCCGCCTGCCAGGCCTCGTGGCTGAAGGGCCGGACAATGCCCGAGGTCCCCAGGATGGAGACCCCGCCCACGATCCCCAGACGCGGATTCATGGTCCGCCGGGCCAGGTTCCCGCCGTCCTCCACATCCACGACCACGCGCAGTCCGCCTCTGGGCGGCAGGGGCAGGGCCTCGGCCGCGGCGGCCCGTATCTGGGCCATGGGCGCGGGGTTTATGGCCGCCCGGCCCACGGCGACCGGCAGGCCCGGCAGGGTCACCCGGCCCACGCCCGGACCGCCGTCGATCCGGATATCCCCGTCGGGAAGCCCGGGGTCCCGGGACACGGTGCAGCCGATGCGGGCCCCGTGGGTCACGTCCGGATCGTCGCCGCCGTCCTTTACGGTCACGGCCCGCACGCCGCCGTTCTCGAGAACGCGCGCCTCGGCCACGGTCACGGCCAGCCGGCCGCCGTCCGGAAGCGGCACGTCCACCACGGCGGGGAAGGATGCCGCCGGGCGGCCGGACAGGACCTGGATCGCGGCCTTGGCCGCGGCGGATGCGGCCGTGCCCGTGGTGAAGCCCTCGCGCAGGCCCGCGCGCTCAGCCATGGGTCGTCCGGGACCGGGCCATGGCCGAGACAAAAGACCGGGCCACGTCCGGATTGCTTGCGAAATGCAGGTGCACGTAGCTGCCAAGGACGTTTCCGATCCGGAAACCCTCCGGACCGGGAAGCGGTCCCGCGCGCCCGGACAGGGCATAGGCCGGCTCGACTCCGGCCGGATCCCCGACACGGCTGGAATAGTGGAATTCGTGGCCCCGGATCACGGTTCCGGCCGGCCCCAGAAGGGTCGGGGCCGTGGTCCGGGCCTCCCGGTAGCCCAGGGCCGCGAAGCGCTTCCCCATGGTCGCCGCGAAGGGGAAGACCCCGGCCATGGGGAAGCTTTGGCCCGAGGTGTCGGTTATGGAGTCCATGAGGTACATGAACCCGCCGCATTCGGCGTAGACCGTCCGGCCCGAGGCCGCGAAGGCGGCCACGGCCCGGCGCATGGCCGTGTTTTCGGCCAGTTTTGCCGCGAAAAGCTCGGGATAGCCGCCGCCGAGGTACAGCCCGTCCAGGTCCGCAGGCAGGGCCGCGTCGGCCAGGGGCGAAAAGGGGGCGATGTCCGCCCCGGCCTGGGCCAGAAGGCGCAGGTTCTCCTCGTAGTAGAAACGGAAGGCCGCGTCCCGGGCCACCCCGAGGCGCGCCACCGGCCGGGGGGCCGGGGCCGGGACCGGGTCCGGAAGGTCGTGCCGGGGCAGACCCGCAAGCAGCCTGTCCACGTCCAGGCCCGACTCCACGGCATCGGCCAGGGCCGCGACCCAGGCCTCGGGATCGGCGGCCTCGGCCGGGTCCACCAGCCCCAGGTGCCGGGCCGGCATGGCCAGCCCGGGGTCGCGGGGAAGCCAGCCCAGGACCGGAACCCCGGGCGCGTCGGCCAGGGCCTCGGCCAGTATCTCCCGGTGCCCCGGGCCGCCGACCTGGTTCAGCACCACACCGCACAGGGTCAGCCCCGGATCGAACCCGGCAAAGCCCCCCACCAGGGCGGCCACGGACCGGCCCATGCCCCGGGCGTCCACGGCCAGAAGGACCGGCAGGCCCAGAAGTTTGGCCAGATGGGCCGTGCTGCCGGCGTCGTCGCGGCCGGAAAACCCGTCGAAAAGGCCCATGACCCCCTCGACCACGACCACGTCGGCATGGGCCGCGTACCGGGCGAAGAGTTCGCGCACGGATGTTTCCGTGAGCATCCAGGTGTCGAGGTTGTGGGAGACGCGGCCCGTGGCCCGGGCGTGGTGGGCGGGATCGATGAAGTCCGGGCCGGCCTTGAAGGCCTGCACCCGCAGGCCGCGCCGGCCAAGGGCGGCCATGAGCCCCACGGCCAGGCTGGTCTTGCCCCGGCCGCTGCCCGTGGCGGCCACGACCAGGCCGGGGACGGGGGTCATCGGGCCGCGACGACCCGGGAACCCTGGGCGCGGTGCGTTTCGGCCAGCCGGAACCCCTCGTCGATGAGCCTCGCGGTCTGGATTTCGCGCACCTTGGGGCTGCGCGCCCCCAGCACCACGGCCAGAAGCCGGGTCTCGCCGCGCTTGGCCGTGGCCACGATGTTGAAGCCCGAGGCGTTGACGAACCCGGTCTTGAGGCCGTCCACGCCGTCGTACTTGCCCAGAAGGGAGTTGGCGTTGCGGCGCATGATCTCGTTATGGCTGAAGTACTTCATGGAGTGGATGGCCAGGGCCCCGGGGAAGCGGGACAGGTAGGCCCGGGAGAGCAGCAGCATATCCCGGGCCGTGGTCAGTTGCCCCTCGGCGGGCATGCCGTTGGGATTCTTGAAGATGGTGGAGGTCATGCCCAGACTGAAGGCGGTCTGGTTCATGCGGACCACGAAGGACGGGACGTCCGGCTCCAGACGCTCGGCCACGGCCACGCAGGCGTCGTTGGCCGAGGCGATGGCGATGCCCTTGATGAGTTCGGCGAGCGCGACCTCCTCGCCGGGGTGCAGGGCCATGTTGGAACCGCCGGCGGCCGGGGCCTGCTCGGTCACCGGAACCATGTCCCAGGGGCGCAGGTCGCCCTTCTGGATGGCGTCGAAAACGAGGTACAGGGTCAGGATCTTGGTCAGCGAGGCCGGAGGAATCTGTAGGTCCGGGGCCTGCTCGTACAGAATCTCCCCGGTGCCCAGGTCCATGAGCATGGCCGACTTGACGTCCAGGCGGCCGTCATCGCGCGGGGCCTCGGCCGGCACGGCCTTGGGCGCCTTGGCCCGACGCGCCTTGGAGGTCTTCGTGATCCGCTTCGATCCGGCCGAGGCGTCCTTGCGGACCGTGTCCGGCCGCCCCGCCGCAACCGCGGCGGCCGGCCCGCCGAAAACCAGACCCATGCCCACGACAAGGGCCATGATGGCCAAGAGATACCGTCTTTTCATGCCCATGCTTCCCCATGCGAAGAGTCGCGATCCGTTCGGGGACACTTAGCCTCAGGGACCTGCCATGTCAAAACGCGGCGACTCGCCGGCGCACCCGGCCGGGCAGGCAGCGATGTCGAAAAAACACGGCCGCACCCCGCTTACGGCATGCGGCGTGGCCCAAAAACACCGCAGCACGGGTCCGGATGCACGCGAAGCCCGCCGCACTCCCGCCATCTGTCCATAAAGCCAAATCCAATCAAGGCGCAACACCTTTTTCACCTTCGGCACAAGAGAGCCGAGGCGTCCCGGCACCCTTGCGCCGGGGCGTGTGCGGCGCGGCCGGACGGTCAATTCCGCTTCCCTGGGCACATTTTCCTTCTCTGTTACATACAACACCACGGCATTCCTTGCTTTCTCCGCTCCGAAGTCCGACTCCCACATCCCGCCGGGCGCGCCGCGACCGACCGAACACGTCCGCGCGCCTGGACCTCGGGTCCCGCGCGCCCTGGACAACCGCATCCAATTGTGCTTTCCTCGCGGCCCAGGAACCCTGGAGCGCTCTTGAATCCGGCGAAAAGACCCCTTCCAGGCGGAATCGCGCACGCCGTTATGACGTCTCCCGGCAACCCACACAGGCAGAGTATGAAATCCCCCACACCACAGCCCGAGTGCGCCGTTTCCGGGACAGAACCGCATCCCTCCCCGCCGCGCCTCTTGTCCGTGGTCGTCCCGGTCTACAACGAGCGCGAGAACCTGGAGCCGCTTCACGAGGCGACCGTGCGCGCCCTGGAAGGGATCGGGGAGATGTTCGAGATACTTTTGGTCAACGACGGCTCAAAGGACGGTTCGAGCGCCGTCATCGACGCCATCGCCACCCAGGACCCGCGCGTCCATGCCGTGCACCTGGGCCGCAACTCCGGCCAGACCGCGGCCATCATGGCCGGCGTACACCTGGCCCGGGGCGAGGTCATCGTCATCATGGACGCGGACCTGCAAAACGATCCCAAGGACATCCGCAAGCTCCTGAAAGAGATAGACGCCGGCTACGACGTGTGTTCCGGGTGGCGCAAGAACCGCAAGGACCATCCCATCAAACGCAACCTGCCCAGCCGCGCGGCCAACTGGCTGATCTCCAAAATCTCCGGGGTGCACCTGCACGACTACGGATGTTCGCTCAAGGCCTACCGCGCGGACATCCTCAAAAACATCGACCTCTACGGGGAGATGCACCGCTTCATCCCCATCTACGCCAAACTGCTCGGAGCCCGGGTCACCGAGACCGTGGTTTCCCACCGCAGCCGGGCCCACGGCTCCTCGAAATACGGGCTGGAGCGGGTGGGCAAGGTGCTTTTGGACCTGATCGTGGTCAAATTCCTGATGAAGTACAGCCAGAAACCCATGCACATCTTCGGGAGCTTCGGCCTGTTGTGCCTGCTGTGCAGCCTGTTCAGCTTCGGGATCATGCTGTATCTGAAATTCTTCGACAACATGGCCTTCATCGTCACGCCCCTGCCGCTTCTGAGCGTGCTTTTCGCCATGATCGGCGTCAACGTCATCTTCATGGGGCTCATTGCGGAAATGCTCATGCGGACCTGGTACGAATCGCAGAACAAAAAGACCTATCACATCGTCAGGATCACCAGCCGGACGCTGCGCCTCGACAGTTGACGCCGGGTTCCAGGACACGGGAACACGCCATGTGCGGCATTTGCGGATTCGTCGGCCAGGGAGGCCCCGGCCACCTCGAGGCCATGATGCGGCGTCTGCGTCATCGCGGTCCGGACGCCTCCGGGGCCTACCACGATCCGGACCAGGGTCTGCGCCTGGGCCATCTGCGCCTGAGCATCCTCGATCTCGCCGGCGGCGCCCAACCCATGTACAGCCCGGACGGCGACCTGGTCATCGTCTTCAACGGCGAAATCTACAACAACGCCACCCTCCGCCGCGAGCTCGAAAACCTGGGCCATGCCTTCCTCACCGACCACTCCGACACCGAGACCCTGCTGCACGCCTACCGGGAATGGGGACCGGACATGGTGGAGCGGCTCAACGGCATGTGGGCCTTCGTCCTCTACGACCGCCGCCGGTCGCGGCTTTTTTGCAGCCGGGACCGCTTCGGCAAGAAGCCCTTCTTCTATTTCGCCTCTCCCGGGCATTTCGCCTTCGCCTCGGAGCTTTCGGCCCTGGCCGCCCATCCCCTGACGCCGACCGCGCCGGACCGGCTGGCCCTCCAGAAGTACTTCGCCTACGGCTACATCCCCGCCCCCCACTCCTTTTACGCCGGAGTGAGAAAGCTGCCCGCGGGCTGCAACCTGTTTCTGGACCTGCGCCGCCTCGAACCCGTGGTGCGGCGATACTGGAGCTTCGAACTGGCGCCCGAGGATTCGGACCGCAAACACTTCGAGCAGGAACTCGGGGAGACCCTCCGCCACGAACTGTCCCGGGCCGTGGCCAGGCGGCTCGTGGCCGACGTGCCCGTGGGCGTCTTTCTCAGCGGGGGCATCGATTCCTCGTCCGTGGCCGCCTTCGCCTCGGCGGTCGCGGACGGGGTGCACACCTTTTCCGTGGGCTTCGAGGAGGCCAGCTTCGACGAGCGGGACTACGCCCGTCTGGTGGCCGGGCGTTTCGGGACCCGGCACACGGAATCGCTTTTGCGCGCCGACGCCGGCAGGGACATCCTGGCCGAGGTCCTGGAAAAGATGGACGAGCCCATGGGCGACAGTTCCATCCTGCCCACGTACCTCCTGTGCCGGGAGACGCGCCGGCACGTCACCGTGGCCCTGGGCGGCGACGGCGGGGACGAACTCTTCGCCGGGTACGATCCCTTCCGGGCCCTGCGCCTGGCCGACCTCTACGCCCGCATCGTGCCCAAACCCGTGCACAAGGCCATGCTCCTGGCCTGCGCGGCCCTGCCCACGTCGCACCGGAACATGAGCCTGGACTTCAAGATCAAACGCACCCTGCGGGGCTTAGGCTCCCCCCGGGCCCTGTGGAACGCCGTGTGGCTGGGCCCCCTGGCCCCCCATGAGCTTGGGGAGCTTTTCGACGAACCCGCGGACCCGGGCGACGTCTATTCCGAGGCCATCGACCTCTGGGACGCCTGCCAGGGACTGGACAGCGTGGACCGGACCCTGCAGTTCTACACCAGGCTGTACCTGCAGGACGACATCCTGGTGAAGGCCGACAGGGCCAGCATGTTCAATTCCCTGGAGGTCCGCTCGCCCTTTCTGGACATCGACCTGGTCAACGTGGTCCGCACCATCCCCAGCCGGCTGAAGTACCGGGCCGGGACCACCAAATACATCCTGAAAAAGGCCCTTGAGCCCGTCCTGCCGCGCGAGATCATCTACCGGCCCAAGAAGGGCTTCGGCATGCCCGTGGGCAAGTGGTTCAAGGACGGCGTGCTGCCCCTCGACGACGCCCGGATCCCGCCGGGCCTCAACCGCCGCTTCGTCCGGGACCGGCTCGCCGAGCACCGCCTGGGCCGCCAGGACCACCGGGCCTTCCTGTGGAACCTGTGGCTGCTCCAGGGCGCGTGGCGACACGCCGCATGAGGCCGAACGCGCCGCGGTGGCGAGGGAGACCCCCCCGGGCATGAACATCCTGTGCATCAACTACGAATACCCGCCCATCGGGGGCGGCGCGGCCAACGCCCTGGGGCATATCGCCCGGGCCCTGGCCGGCCGGGGGCACGCCGTACACGTGCTGACCTCCGCATTCCGGGACCTGCCCCGCGTCGGCGTGGAAGAGGGCGTCCACGTCTTCCGGGTCCCGGCCGCCCGCCGGTTCCGGGAAAAGTCCAACCCCCTGCAGATGGCCGCCTTCGAGGCCGCCGCCCTGACCGCCTCGGGCTTTCTGGCCGCGTCCCGGAGCATCGACCGTTGCCTGCTCTTTTTCACCATCCCCGGCTGGGCCTCGGCCCTGCGGCTTCACGCCCGGGGCATCCCCTACGTGGTCTCGCTGCGGGGCGGGGACGTGCCCGGCTTCGATCCGGGGCTGCGCCTGTTCCACGCCATCCTGGCCCCCGTCCGGCGGGCGGCCCTGCGCCGGGCCCACGCCGTGGTGGCCAACTCCCGGGGGCTGGCGGACCTCTCGGAGCGCACGGACCCCGTGCCCGTGACGGTCATCCCCAACGGCGTGGACGCCGCCCTGTACGGCAGCGGTCCGGGGCGGGAACCCGGGGCCGGCCCGGCTCGGCTTCTTTTCGTGGGCAGGCTGGCGACGCAGAAAAACCTGGATTTCCTGCTCACGGAACTCGCCGCCCTGCGCCGGGAGGCCGGGCCACCCTTCGAACTGCATCTGGCCGGGGGAGGCCCCCGGGAACGGCACCTGCGCGAACTGGCCCATGCCCTCGGCCTGAACCGGCACGTGGTGTGGCACGGCCATCTCGACCGGCGGCGCATCATCGCCCTCTACGGGGAAAGCGACATCCTCGTCTTCCCCTCGCACGCCGAGGGCATGCCCAACGTGGTCCTGGAGGCCATGGCCAGCGGCCTGCCCGTTCTGGCCAGCGACGTCATGGGCACCAACGAGCTCGTGGTCCACGGCGAGACCGGATACCTCTTCGCCCCGGGCGACTCCGGAACCTTCCGGGCCCGCCTGCGGGACCTGCTGGACTCCCCGGAACGGGCCAGGCGCATGGGCCTGGCCGGCCGCGAGCGGGTCGTCCGGGACTACACCTGGGAGGCCGTGGCCCGGGCCTACGAATCGCTTCTGGCCGGCCCCTAGCGTGGCCATACTTTTTCAAGACCTTTTCGCCCTCGGAGGAATGCCGTGAGCGCCGAAACACGCCGCCTCGTGGAGACCCGGGAAGGCCGGGCCGCCTGGAAGTTCCTTGGCCCCTACCTCAGCGACCGCCAATGGGGCACAGTGCGCGAGGACTACAGCGAAACCGGCGACGCCTGGAACTACCTTCCCCACGACCATGCCCGGTTCCGGGCCTACCGCCACGGCGAGGACGGCCTTGCCGGCGTCAGCGACGAAAACCAGATCCTGTGCTTCGCCCTGGCCCTGTGGAACGGCCGCGACCCCATCCTCAAGGAACGCCTGTTCGGCCTGGCCAACGAGGAGGGCAACCACGGGGAGGACGTCAAGGAATACTTTTTCCACCTCGACAGCACCCCCACGCACTCCTACATGCGCTACCTCTACAAGTATCCCCAGGAGGCCTTTCCCTACGAGGATCTGGTCCGCACCAACAGGAACCGCTCCCGGGCCGAACCGGAATACGAGCTCCTGGACACCGGAATCTTCCGGGACAACCGGTATTTCGACGTGTTCGTGGAATACGCCAAGGCCGCCCCCGACGACCTGCTGATCCGCATCACCGCCTGCAATCGCGGCCCAGACGCGGCCCGCCTGCATCTGCTGCCCACCCTGTGGTTCCGCAACACCTGGTCCTGGCCCGGAGGGACCGCGAAGCCCGAGATCCGGGCCATGGAGGCCGAGGGCCGCCAGTCGATCCTGGCCCGGCACGCCGACCCGGACATCGCGGACCGGCTTCCGGCGCACGTGCTCTTGTGCGACGGCCGGTTCGAACTGCTCTTCACGGAAAACGAGACCAATGCCGAGCGGCTTTTCCACACCCCCAACGCCTCGCCCTACGTCAAGGACGGATTCGACGCCTCTCTGGTGCACGGCCGGACCGAAGCGGTGAACCCGGCCCGCACCGGCACCAAGGCCTGCGCCCATTACCGCCTGGAGGTGCCCGGCGGGGGAAAGGCCGAGATCCGGCTGCGCCTTTCGGCCTCGTACAACCGGCTGGACGAAAACCCGTTCGGACCCGGATTCGAGGAGACGTTCGACCGGCGCATCCGGGAGGCGGACGCATTCTACGCCACGGTGATCCCGGCCGCGGCAAGCCCGGACCAGGCCCTGGTCATGCGCCAGGCCCTGGCCGGCATGCTGTGGACCAAGCAGTATTACTCCTTCGACGTGGACACCTGGCTCAGGGAGCGCGAGGCCCACCCCCTGCGGGGCGAACAGCGCTTTTCGCGCAACCGCGAATGGTTCCACATGCACAACGGCCAGATCATCTCCATGCCCGACAAGTGGGAGTATCCGTGGTATGCGGCCTGGGACCTGGCCTTCCACGCCATCGCCCTGTCCCTGGTGGACATCGATTTCGCCAAGGAGCAACTGGCGCTCATGCTTCGGGCCGACTACATGCACCCAAACGGCCAGCTTCCGGCCTACGAGTGGAACTTCAGCGACGTGAACCCGCCGGTGCACGCCTGGGCCACGCTGTTTTTGTACCGCACCGAGCAGTCCCAAAGCGGACGCGGCGACCTGGATTTCCTCAAGCGCGCCTTCGCCAAGCTCCTCTTGAACTTCACCTGGTGGATCAACCGCAAGGACCGTTTCGGCAAAAACGTCTTCGAGGGCGGGTTTCTGGGCCTGGACAACATCGGCGTCTTCGACCGCAGCAAGGGGCTTCCCGCCGGAGGCCACCTGGAACAGGCCGATGGAACGGCATGGATGGCCCTTTTCTGCCAGAACATGATCGAAATGAGCATGGAGCTGACCTGCGACGACCCCGCCTACACCGATCTGCTGCACAAGTTCCTGGAACACTTCCTGTGGATCGCCTCGGGCATGAACAGTCCGGGGGATAAGGGCATGTGGGACGAGGAGGACGGCTTCTACTACGACATGCTCAGGCTGCCGGACGGCGGCGCGCACCGCCTCAAGGTGCGCTCCATGGTCGGGCTTCTGCCCCTGTGCGCCGCCACGGTCATCGAAAAAAGACAGCGCGACCTCGTCCCGGGCATCATGGACACGGTGCAACGGCGCCTCGGGCGCATGCCGGAGTTGCGCGAGAGCCTGCATCCCTTCGGCCCGGAACACCGGGGCGTGGCCGGCAGAGACATCCTGGCCCTGGTCAACAGGCAGCGGCTGCGGCGCATCCTGTCGCGCATGCTCGACGAGGACGAGTTCCTAAGCCCCTACGGCATCCGGGCCATGTCCCGCCACCACCTGGAGCATCCCTACGTCATCAACATCCAGGGGCGGGAGCACCGGGTGGCATACGTCCCCGGGGACTCGGACAGCGGCATGTTCGGCGGGAACTCCAACTGGCGCGGTCCGATCTGGATGCCCGTCAACCAGCTCATCATCCGGGCGCTTTTGCAGTACTACCGCTACTACGGCGACGAGTTCCGGATCGAATGCCCCACGCGGTCGGGGACGATGATGAACCTGTTCGAGGTCAGCCGGGAGATCGCCGGCCGGCTGGAGCGCCTGTTTTTGCGCGACGAACGCGGCAGGCGGCCGATTTTCGGGAACGACGAGACGTTTCAGAACGACCCGTACTGGCGGGACAACCTCCTTTTCCACGAATACTTCCACGGGGACGACGGACGGGGCCTGGGCGCCAGCCATCAGACGGGCTGGACCGGGCTGGTGGCCAAGATGATCCAGTTGTTCGCCAATGTGGACGCCGGGCGGATGCTTTCGGCCGACAGCGGCACGGTGTTCGTGAAACCGGGGTGACCCTTGCGGCAGGCCTACCGCAGCACCTCGTCCAGCCAGTCGAAGAGCACCTGTCCCACCAGACTGCGGTTTTCCATGACGCAGTGGTTGGCCGCGCCCTCGTTTGACGGCGTCACCACCAGCTTCTTTTCGGGGCTGGCAAAGCCGTCCAGGGCGATTTTCTGCTGCCGCCGCACCTCCTGGCTGGCGTATTCCCCCTCGCCCACGATGATCAGGGCCGGAACGGCGATTTTGGCCGGATTGAAGGTGTTGCCCTTGTTGGCGGCGACGAGGTCCGTCGGCTTGTCCACGCCGTAGCGCCAGCAGATCGATTTCACCACGCCGGAATGGAACGAGGACCAGGCGGCCATTTCCGGGGCCGTGGCCGCAGCGGCGGGCATGGTGGCGAACAGGGCGCGGGCGTCGACCACGGCGGCGTTCATGGCCACGGCCCTGATGCGCGGATCGTGCTGGGCGGCCTGTGGCGCGAAAAGCCCTCCACCGCTTATGCCGTAGACCGCGAACCTGTCGGGATCGACCTCGGGACGGGAAAGGACGTGGTCCACCACGGGCTTCATGGATTTGTGGGTGTCGGTGCGAAAGACCATGCCCTGGGCCGGGAGCATGCCCTGGCCGGGCAGGTCCACGGCGGCGAAGTTGTAGCCCCGGGCAAGGGCCTGGGGGGCGATATAAAAATAGAGGTCCTCGGCGAAGGTCTCGCCGCCGCCGATCATGAGCAGGGTCTTGCGCGGACCGTTGCCCGGGGCGGCCTGGAAGTACCCGGGCAGCGGACGGCCCTCGAAAGGCACCTCGAAATATTCCAGGGGCGGATCGAAAAGCGGCCCGGCCTTGCGCATGAGTTTCCGGACCCCGGCCCCCCGTTTGAGAAACTCGGGATCATCCGGCAGCATGGAGATGAGGGAGAAACGCAGGTAGTTGACGGCGCGCAAAAACTGGGTCCTGGCGCTCACCCGGTGTCCGGCGGCCAGGGCCGCGTCGCCCCGGGCTTCCACGCGGCGGGCCAGTCCGGCCCAGTGCTCCTGCCAGCTCGCGGCATCGCCGTCCGTGATCCGCGAGGCGGCGTAGAAGGCCTCCCCGATCTCAGCCCCGCCGTTTCCCGTTGACCCCAGGACCAGGTTTCCGAAATGGAAATCCATGTCCCCGTCCTTGAAGAAATAACTGAACGTGGTGGCGTGGGCGTCGAAGGCCTTCCCTTCCTGGGCGGCCATGGCCCCGGTGGCCGCAAGGCCCGCCAGAATGCCCCACGCGGCGAGCAGCACCGCCCCCCGCAGTCTTTTCCGCAGATTCATGAACTGACCCTCCGTCCGGTTCGGGGTTTGGGCTCGGTGCGGCCGAGGCCCGATCAAAACTCGTAGCGCACGCCCACGGCCCCGGCCTGGGTCTGGGTGCCCCGGGCCAGAAACTGCCCGGAATAGCGCACGTAAAGCTTTGTCGATTCGGACACCCCGAAGCTCACCCCGGCGTCCACCAGCAGGCTGTCCCGGGCCGGCTCCCCGGTCCTGGAGGTGAAGCCCGAGGTGGGCGAGCCGTTGTACCGGGCCGAGATGGTCCGGGAGTCGTTCAGGAACTCATGCCCCCAGCGAAGCGACAGGTCCGGGCTTATGGTCGTGGTCTCGCCGGCCATAAACGTCCCCGAGACCTTCGCGCCCAGGCCGGTCTTGAGCGAATTTCCGGTGAAGCCCTGGACGGTCAGCCCCAGGTCCGGATCGGACTCCGCGAAACCGGGATTGGACACGTACCCGTAATCGAGCGTGCCCACCGGCCCGGCCTTGAAGTCCCCGAACGTCCATTCGTAGCCCGTGGACAGCGAGGCCCCGAACAGAAACGAGGTATATGCGCCTGTGGGCCGGCGCGAGATGCTCCCGAATTCGATCCTGCGATCCAGATGATTGACGGCCGCGCCGGCCTGCGCCAGCCCGTCGGCATAGAAGCCTCCGGACGCGGCCGAGGCGTACAGGCCGCCCAGAAAGGCGTCCGAGAAGCCCGTGGACGCGGCGTCGTCCCGGAAACGCAGGTTCGAATGCACCCAGCCGATCTGGAACCCGGCCAGGACAGTGTCCGTGATTTTCGCGTCGCCGCCGGCCATGACCCCGTATTGCCAGGACTGGTAACCGGTGCGGTTGTGGCCGTTATCGACGCTCTGGTACTGGCCCACGGGCTTGACGAAAAGGGCCATGCCCATGCCCGCCCCCTTGACGCCCAGGCCGCTTCCGGCGTCGGACGCGCCGGCGGCCGAGGCCAGTTGCGTCAGCCGGCCGATGTTGCCGGCCGATACGGCCGTAAGCAGCGTCTCGCCGCCACTTCGACGGGCGTAGGCCCGGTCCCGGATGGTGTCCGAGAAAAGGCCCATGGCCGAAAACGCGGTTTCGGTAAGCGCGTTGTACGGCTCGGGCGACATCTGCCGAAGCCCCCGGGCCGCCTCTCCCAATGACGTGAAGTCGATGGCCCCGAGCACGGCCTGCATGGACGGCGTGGCCAGGGATGTCGCGCCGGTCAGGCCGGCGGCCGCGCCCATGGAGTTCCGGGACGTGCCGGCCATGGTGTACGGCAGGCGCGTCACCGAGACCTCGATGGAGTCGGCGTCCTCGTCGAACTCGAAGTGCAGAAACGGGCTGGCGCAGTTCACGGACATGGCGTCGAAAGAGCCGGTGATGCCGCCTCCCGAGGTCAGCAGGGTGAAACGCTGACCGTTGGTGTAATACCCCTGGAACACGAAGGCGGAGAGTGCCCCGCCGTGTATGGTCGTGGTCCCGGACACGGCCAACAGGTCGTTGGCATAGGGCGTGATCTCCATGGACAGCAGGCTGCCCGCGTTCAGGACCAGATCGCCGACGATGGTCAGGGTCCCGGGGGAGTTTCCCGGCGCGATCACGCCGTAACCGTCCACGTCGCCGGTGATCGTGCCCGATCCGGAAAGCGTCGCGCCCCGGGCCACGGTCAGTTCCGGTACGATCAGGCCGCCGTTGACCATGGCGGAGTCCCGGGCGGTGTAGTCCTGGTCCAGAACCAGGGTGGCTCCGGAGGAGATGCCGATGGACCGGGAGTTCAGGGTCTGGGTGAGGCGCAGGTTTCCTTCGGTGACCAGGGTCGTGCCGGTGTAGGTCGTGGCCCCGGTGAGAAGCAGCGCGCCCGGACCGGATTTCGTGATCCCGCCCGTACCCGAGATGACTCCGCCGTAGGTTTTTCCCGCCCCGAGGGCGAACCCCAGGGTCCCGTTGTCCACGATGTCGCCCGTGACGGTCACGTTCTCGTTGACGGTCAGGGAGGCCAGGGGGTTGACGGTCACCGCGCCGTAGGTCGAGGCATTGGCCGTGGTGGGGTTCAGGGTCCAGGACGTGGCCGTGGAGCCGTCGCCGGCTACCAGGGAATCCACGCCGACAAACAGGTTGCCCGCCGACCCCGTGCCCAGAAGCGCAAGCGTGTTCGTACCAGTGCCCAGGTCCACCTTGCCCACGAGACGCGCGCCGGTGCCGAGGGTCACGGTGTTGTCCGCGCCTCCCGGGTTCCAGCCGCCGATGGCG
Organism: Thermodesulfobacteriota bacterium; assembly: GCA_049324675.1. Taxonomy (GTDB): domain Bacteria; phylum Desulfobacterota; class Desulfovibrionia; order Desulfovibrionales; family Desulfovibrionaceae; genus Desulfolutivibrio. The sequence continues at coordinate 8,142 of JBMONM010000024.1, read as the reverse complement.
TCGGGCGTGCCGGCCCGGATGGCGTAGCCGTCTCCAGAGCCCGAGGTGTCCACCCCGGAGAGGGTTCCGGTGACGTACAGGTTCATGGCCCCGTCCGAGGCCACGGCCACGGCCAGTCCATTGGCCCGGGCCGAAATCGTGCCGGAGACAGACAGGGGCCTGGAGCCGCCCCCGTTGAGTTCCTGGAAGGCCACAACGCCCACGGCGGTATGGGTGGCGGCCGTGGCCGTGATGGTTCCGGCCATGCCGTAGGCGATGGACACATCACAGGAAGCCAGGATGCCGTAGGCGTTGTCGTTCGAGGAGCGGGCCTGGATCACCCCGGCCTGGGGCATGGAGCCGATAAGGACTGTGCCGGCGCCTATGCCTACGGCCATGGACCCGGCAGCGGCCTCGATGCTCCCGGCCATGGCCCCGGATATGGCCAGGGTGTCGCCGGCCATGATGCCGAAGGCGTCTTCGACGCCCGCCGTGGCCGTGATCCTGGCGTATTGTTCGATCGAGCCGATGACCACCGAGCCCACGTCGGCGCCGATGGCCACGGCCGTGTCGACGCCGGCGACGGCCGAAATCGTGGCCGCATCCCAGAACGTGCCGCCTATGACGCCGATGAAGATGTCCTCGCAATCGGACCAAATCCCGGAGGCGATCAAGCCGTTCGTGGCCGTGGCGGTGATCGACCCGGCCATCCGGCCGGTTATCGTCAGGCTGTCGCCGGCCCACAGCCCGGAGGCCAGGAACATCCCGGCCGTGGCCGAAATGTCGGCGGCCTGGTCGATGGCGCCGATGGTCAACGAGGAGCCGGAGCCGATGGCGTACGCCCCGACGAAGCTGGCCGTGGCGGTGATGCCCAGTGCGCCCGCGCCGCCGACCGTCCCCAGGGACGCGGTGGTCAGGGTGACGATGCCCCCAGCGCCGGACAGGCTCACGGTCACGGCCCCGCCGGAGGTGTTGAGCAGGGAAACCCCGGCCACGCCCAGGTTCAGGCCCGACCCCAGGGTGATGGTCGCGGGAGCTACGGGAATGGCGAAAGAGATCGCGTCGTTCGCGGTCACGGAGGCGATCGCCTGGCGCAGGGAGCCCTCTCCGGAGTCACGGTAGGTGGTGACAGTCTGATCCGCGGCCAGGGCCGGGCCAACGCCGGCCAGGACCACGAACCCGATCGCCACGGCCAGTCGCGCGGCCAGGACGGCCATGCGGTTGCCCAGGCGCGAACACCATCCCCCACCCAACGGCCGAAAACGAACGTGACGCATGCCCCCCCCAAGACCCCTCGGACGCGGCTTCCCCGGTACCGCCCGAATCCCTTCACCCACCCGTGTCACATGCCATCATTAGGAACAGGCCCTGGCGAAAACGTGCTCCCGCGCAGCTTCTTCCGCACACCTTCTTCCACGCACCCTTTTGGGCCTTTTATATATATTATAGCATGCCCATCTTTTTTCCACAAGACAACATTCCGCCATTTCTCTCTTCCATCAATAGTCCGCGCCACTTCAACAGACGATCGATATGCCTTGACACGGCTCAGAAGAAGCATTCCTCACGGTAGCGGCACACGCTCTTTAAAACAGTCCTGGCAGCGTGCTCCGGCATGTGTCTTTTCTTCATGCGCATGCCGACGGCGTGCCGAAATGTATCTCCATAAGTTTGCAATCGCCGCTATGTGAACGAATGAACGCCCCGTTGCGGATAACTTGTCACGCGTGGCCGAGTTCGTTGCGTCGCTGTTCCGGATAGCGGAAAAACCCTGGCTACGGCCGGGGTTTCCTGTTATGGGCGAGTATGGTCAAAGGTCTTTGGCCGTGGCGTTGGCAAGATTGGTGCGAACGAAGAATTGCGGAGAGAGACCATGCTCCATACACGCCGCCGGTGGACCGCCGCGATTGCCGTCCTCATGGGCCTGGCCGCTATGTGTGAAGCCGCCCCGGTTCAGCTGGCAGGCGGCGGCCCGGCCGGGAAAAAAGTGCTCCTGGTGGATTCGTACCATAGCGGATACCCTTGGAGCGACGGGTTGGAAAAAGGGGTGCGCGACGTGCTCGAACCCGCCGGGGTCGAGCTTGAGATCGTGCGCATGGACACCAAGCGCAAGAGTTCGGAAAGCGAACAGAAGGCGGCCGCGGCCGTCGCCCTGGAGGCCATTACGCGCTTCAGGCCCGACGTGGTCATCGCCGCGGACGACAACGCCCAGGAGCATCTCGTGGTTCCCTTCCTCCGGGGGGGGGAGGTGCCGGTGGTCTTCTGCGGGGTCAACTGGGACGCCTCCGAATACGGCTATCCGGCCGCAAACGTTACCGGCATGGTTGAAACCGAGGGCGTGGAGGAAATGGTCTCCCTGTTTCGGCGCGATGCCAAGGGGACGCGTATCGGATACGTAAGCGGCGACACCGATACGGACCGCAAGATCACCCGCGAGTTCAACAAGCGCTTCTTCAACGGCTCCATGAAGGTGTATTTCGTCAAGGACTTCGAACAGTTCAAAAAGACCTTTCTCAAGGCCCAAAGCGAAGCGGACATGCTTTTTCTGCGCAATTTCGCCGGCATCGAGGGCTGGGAACCGAAGACGGCTAAGGCCTTCCTCCTGAAAAACACGCGGGTGCCCACCGGATCGCACCTGGATTTCATGGCCGATTTCGTTATCTATACCATAGGCAAGGTCCCGGAAGAGCAGGGTGAATACGCGGCCCGGACAGCCCTGCGCATTCTGGGCGGCGAGTCCCCGGCGGACATCCCCACAGCCGTCAACGAGCGTGTCCGTCTGGTCGTGAACCTCGAAATGGCCGAGGCCGCGGGTGTGGTCGTGCCCTTAAGCGTTCTCAAAACCGCCACCGTGATCGGCAGGCAACGATGAACGGCTCCAGGCGACAGGGGACCCGGCGCCCGGTTTGGTCCTGGTCCGGCCCGGCCGGACCGGGCGGCTAGGTGGGACGATGAAGATCCAACTCAAGATCAACGTCGTAAGCCTGGGAATCCTGGTGGCCGTGGCCATGGCCATCAGCTTGGCCGGCGTGCTGACCATCGAACGCTTAAGCGAGGACCTGAACCGAAGACTCCTCTCGAAGGAACTGGATACGGTCATTGCCGATGTGGAGGCGGCCCATCGGGTCCTGGTGGAAAGCGGAGTGGACAAGGTGCCAAGCTACGTGCGCAGCGCCCAGAAAGAGACGCTTACGCGCCTGGAGGAGGGGAAACCCAGGCGGCTCGGCCACCTGACCGTCGTCGCCTTGCCGCGCGAGGTGCTCATGCGCGACACCCCCTCGGGGAAAGGCGAGGATATCCTTGACCACCTGCCGCAGGTCGCCCGGACGGACGGCGTGACGGCACGGGCGGATGCCCCCGGGGCGAGTCTTCATTTCTTTCGGGTCTTTCCGGAATGGGACTGGATGGTCGTCCTGTCCGCCTCCACCCAGGAGATGCGGGCCCTGCGCACCGCGTTTTTACGCAATGCGCTGATCATCCTGGCCGTAAGCCTCATTGTGGGAGGAATCATCCTCGTGGCCCTGACCAACAGCGTGGTCGGACCGATCCAACTCCTGGCCAAGGCGGCCATGGGACTCAGCCGAGGGGCGTTCGACGCACAACTGCCCACGGTCAAGACCAACGACGAGGTGGCGGAACTCACAGGCACCTTCGACGTGATGCGCAACAGCCTCGCCGCCGCCCACTTCGACCTGGAACGCCAGACCAAGGAACTGATCGCGGCCAATGCAAGCCTGAACCAGGAGGTGGCCGACAGGAAAAAGGCCGAAAAACAACTGGAAGACCTCAATCGCGACCTGGAGGGCCTGGTCGAGAAACGCACTCGGGCCCTGGCCCGCCAGGCTGCGGAACTCGCCGCGGCGAACCGGAAACTGCGGGAACTCGACGAGCTCAAGTCCGCCTTCCTGACCTCGGTCTCGCACGAGTTGCGCACGCCTTTGACCTCGGTCCTGGGGTTCACAAAGATGATCAACAAGGATGTGACCCGGCATCTCCTTCCCCTGCTCGAGGACAATTCCATCCTGCGGGACAAGGGGAACCGCGTCCTGGCCAACCTGGCGATCATCCAGCACGAAGGCGCGCGGCTTACCAGAATGATAAACGATTTCCTTGACTTGGCCAAGATCGAATCCGGACGTATGGAGTGGAACGACAGAGAGGTACGGATCGGGGAAGTGCTGGGCCGGGCCGCCAACGCCGTGCGGGGCATGTTTGCGAACAATCCCGGGGTGGAGTTGATTGTCGATCTGCCGGACGACCTTCCCCCGCTTCATGTCGATCCGGACCGCATCGAGCAGGTGTTTCTCAATCTCCTCAATAACGCCGCCAAGTTCACCGCCCGGGGGAGCGTCACCCTTTCCGCCGGGACAGACGCCTCCGGGCAACTGGAGATACGTGTCGCGGACACGGGCGAGGGCATGCCGCCGCACGCACTGGAAATGATCTTCGACAAATTCCATCAGATCGCCACGGAAGACACCCGGACGAACAAGCCCAAGGGGACGGGGCTGGGACTGGCCATCTGCCGGGAGATCGTGTCCCACTATGGGGGCGGGATACGGGTCGAGTCCGAACCCGGCAAGGGCAGCGTCTTCACCGTCACGCTCCCGGTCTCCGGCGGACGCGCGGAGGTTTCGCCTCCGCCCGACGCCTGACGGCGGCCTCAGGCCAGCAGATCCCAGGCCATGGGCTCGCCGCGCGCGATGTCCCGCCGGGCCCTTCTTCCCAGCACCTGGGGCAGATGCCTGGTGTGCAGACCATGCCCCGGCCGGATGGACCGCACGTTGGCCGTGGTGAAGACCTCGCCGGCCTTGACGTCCGCCACCACGAAGAGCGAGCGGCGAAAGGCCCTGCTCGCGGCCTCTGTTTCGGAGACGTCGTAACGCACCGTACCCACGGCGGCCTCGGCCCGGCGCACGGCCGCCACCATGGCCGCAAACTCCTCGGGCTCCAGGGAGAAGGCGGCGTCCGGACCGCCGTCGGCCCGGCGCAGGGTGAAATGCTTCTCGATGCAGCAGGCCCCCAGCGCCACCGCGGCCACGGGGATGGCGAGGCCCAGGGTGTGGTCGGAAAGGCCCGCCGGGACCTGAAAGGCCGCGGCCATGTGCGGAATGGTGGCCAGATGCATGGCCGAGTCGGGCGCGGGATAGGCGCTGGTGCATTTGAGCAGGGCGATCTCCCGGCAGCCGCCCTGGCGCAGGGCGCGCACGGCCTCGTCGATCTCTCCCAGCCCGGCCATGCCCGTGGACATGATCACCGGCCTGCCCGTGGCGGCGATGGTCGTCAGCAGGGGGATGTCCACGATCTCGAAGGAGGCCACCTTGTAGGCCGGCACGTCCATGGCCTCCAGAAAGGCCACGGCCGTGTCGTCGAAGGGCGTGGAGAAGCAGTGCATCCCCAGTTCCCCGGCCAGGGCGGCCAGCCTGGGCTGCCATTCCCAGGGCATGAAGGCCTCGGCGTAAAGCTCGTGCAGGGTGCGGCCGTCCCAGAGCGTTCCGCCCCGGATGCGAAACGGCTCCCGGTCGCAGGCGATGGTCAGCGTGTCCGGGGTGTAGGTCTGCAGCTTCACGGCGTCGGCCCCGGCGGCGTGGGCGGCGCGCACCATGGCCGCGGCCTTCCCGAAATCCTGGCCGTGGTTGGCCGACAGTTCCGCGATGACATATGCGGGATGCCCCGGGCCGACAGGACGACCGGCGATGTGGATGCTGGGCGGGGAAGGTGTCATGGTCCGGGATTCTCCGGGGATTGCGGCGACCAGCGCATCCGCAGGCAGGGAATGCCGCGATGGGCCGTCTCCTCCATAAGCGTGAAGCCCGCCTTGGAGAATGCCTTGCGCGAGGCGGGGTTGTCCAGCTTGATGAACGCGTCCACCGTGGCGGCGAAACGGCGGCGCGCGGCCATCCGGCAGCCCTGGGCGATGACCCGGGGGCCGAGGCCCCGGCCCTGGAACGCCGGGGCCAGGGCCACGGAGATGACGCAGTCCGGGCCGTCGCGCTCGAAACGGACAACGCCGGCCGGCGCGTCGCCCGCCCCGGAAACGGCTTCGACGATGAAAATGAGGCAGTCCGGCGAGGCCAGGCGTGAAGCGTACCACCGCTCGTGCTCCCCTGGCGCGATGGGCCGAGAGGTGAAAGAGGCGGCGCGGACCCCGGGGTGGTTGGCCCATTCGAGAAGCAGGGCCGAATCCCCGAGGCGGGCATCGCGAAGATACACCGGCGGCCCGTCGTCCCAGGCCAGCACATGGGCCGCCGCGCGCGCGGCCCCCAGGCCGTCCACCAGGACGCGGCCGGCCCGGGACATGGCCTCCCGGCCGGCCGCGTCCGCCACCAGCGACTCGACCATATCCACGGCCCGGGCGAAACCGGCGGCGTCGGCCCAGCCGGCGCTCCGGGCCGCGCCGGAGGCGTCCAGGGCGGCCGCGACCAGAACCTGGTTGTCGGCCAGGGTCAGGGTCACGAGGGGCACGCCCAGAAAGGCCATTTCCAGGGTGGTGGTTCCGGCGGCTCCCAGGGCCACATCCGTCCCGGCCAGAAGCGCCGGCATGTCCGCGACGTTGCGCAGCACCTCCACGGCCAGCCCCGCCCTGTCGAGAAACGCGTCCAGCGCCTCACGGTGGGGATACTGGCCGCCCAAAAGCACGCGCAGGCGCGGCCAGTCCCGCCGCCGCGCCGCCAGCGCCTGAAGCGCCCCCAGGGTGGCGTTGGCCGGATCGGACCCGCCCATGGTGACCAGGATGGACGCGGCCCGCCCGGGAATGCGGCGGACATGTCCGCTCCAGGCGAGAAATTCCGGCCGCAACAGGGCGAAACGCGGACCCAGCAGGAGCCGCGCGCCCGGAATGTCGTAGCCCATCTCCGCGGCCGAGACGTTCTGATTGAGCAGGAGGTGGCAGGCATAGGCCGGCAGGTGCCTGAAGTCGTCGAGAACCAGAAGCCGCGCCCCGGCCTCCAGGATGTCCTGGTGATCGGCCAGTTGGAACTGGTAGCCGTCGAGGACCACGCCGACCCGGCCATGCCGGCGTCCGGCCCGGACGATGGCCTGACGCAAATCCCCCCGCGTGGCCGCGGGCCGGGCTTCCACCCCGCAGGCGGCCAGCCTGGGGGCGATCCAGTCGCCCAGGCCCCGGCCCAAAAGCGTCACCGTCGCGCCCTGGCCGGCCAGGGCCGCGCCCAGGGCCAGACAGCGCATGACATGGCCCGTGCCCATGGCCGGCGAGGCGTCGGCCCGCAACAGCACGGCGGGAGCGGACGACGGCGAGGGGCGGGAAGGATTCACGGTCGCCATATTTTCGGGCGCGAGGGCCGCATGTTCTTTGACCTGCCTCTTTTCGGAAGGGCGTGCGCCAGGGCGGCGAGAGATTCGCCCGGATATACCGCCATCCGGCTTCGGCCGTCAAAGTCCCCGGGCCATCGGCGGGGTTGTCCCCCCCGGTCCGGCCGCATTCCGGCGCGCCGCCTTGACACCCTCTTCGTGGCGGGTTTAGGGAATATGCCTAACTCCCGGTTCCGCCGGAACCTTTTTGGCCCAGCAGGGACCGCATGGCCCCATGCCGCCGCTCAAGAGGAGGCCGCCTTGGCACCCACCACCCCCACCGCGCAGGAAGCGTTCTGGTCCGGCCAGGGCGGCAGCGACTATATCGAACGCAACACACGGACGGATACCAGCGCCCGCCTGCATTTCTTCAGCCGCGTCCTGCGGCGCGCGCCGGGAGTGGCGTCCGTGCTGGAACTCGGGGCCAACATCGGGCTCAATCTCCACGCCCTGCACGCCCTGCTGCCCGAAGCCCACATCGAGGCCGTGGAGATCAATCCCGACGCGGCGGCCTCCCTGCGCCAGCTCCCCTTCCTGGCCCAGGCGCATCAGGCGTCGCTGCTCTCCTTCACCCCGTCTCGCGCCTTCGACCTCGTCTTCACCCGCGGGGTCCTGATCCATATCGAGCCGGCCCGCCTGCCCGACGTCTACGACCTCATGCACCGCGCCAGCTCCCGCTACCTCCTGGTCGCGGAATACTTCAACCCCACGCCGGTGGAAGTGCCCTACCAGGGCCGCGAGGGCCTGCTGTTCAAACGCGACTTCGCCGGCGAACTCCTGGACAGGTTCCCGGACCTGTCCCTGGTGGCCTACGACTTCATCTACCGCCGCGACCCCGTGGCCCCCGCGGAC
>JBMONM010000023.1:0-22539 GCA_049324675.1 Thermodesulfobacteriota bacterium | reverse complement strand
AATTTTCAAAAGAACGATGCGTTCAGGAAGTATATCATCAAATCCGTCACGGAAAATCTGGGGAGTATCGTCAACAGATTGAATGAAGAAAAGATCCTATCCTTGTGCAACTATGTGTTGTATGAACTCTCTGAATTTCTCTGCGGATTCGTGCACCATGGCATCCACTACAATCTGTGCATTTACCCTGGAAGTATCGCCTCCCTGACCAGGGAACTGCTGCAACAGGATTTTTTTCAGGAAATATACGCACGATTCATTCACCACGGTTTCGTGGCCCATGCCGAAATGTACGTTTGAACCGGATGCGGCTGCCCGTTTCCAGCTACCCTTTGATTTCATTCTGGTTGAGATGGAGGGAGTCGAACCCTCGACCGTATGCATGTCATGGCAGCAATACATTAAAATCATAAGATTTTTTAGAAGCATTCCAGGGAACCACATCGCCCTTGTCGGCTCCTGCCAACAGATCCAACAGACCTGCGGCGCATCAGCCGACCTGCCCAACGGCTTAGGGGCCGACAATGGGCCACATCCAGCCACCACCGGTGATTACCGAGCCGGAAAATAATGTGCATATTTGACTTGACGCAAGAATGAGCCTTGGCTACATTTAAAAAAAGAACGGCGTTCACTTATGCAAATCAAAAAAGACACCATACATGCCGGCGTGCTCGCCATCGCTCGCGAGGAATTCCTAAAAAAAGGATTTAAAGACGCCAACATGCGCGTCATCTCCCGCAAGGCGGGGGTGAGCCTGAGCAATATCTACAATTACTTTTCGAGCAAGGACGCGCTTTTTCAAGAGGTCCTGGCACCAACCATTGCCGCCCTGGGGGAAATTATCCATGAGCACAATAACAAAGCGAACTTGACCATCGATATCTTCGAATCACAGGAATTTATCATGAAATACACACGGTTGTATATGGACCTTATACTGAAGCACAAGGGCGAATTGCGCATTCTTCTGTTTAAATCCCACGGCTCGAGCTTGGAGGATTTCAAAGAGCGCTATATCGAGTTGTTTACGCAAACGGGATTGGAATATCTACTTTTGATGAAGGAAAGGCATCCTCAGATCAACATAGCTGTCTCGGATTTTTTCATACACATTATGAGTTCGATGTGGATAAGCATTTTGGGTGAACTGGTCACTCACGATCTTGACAGGCAAGAACTGGAGAAATTTATTTCCGAATACATTGTCTATGGAACCGCAGGCTGGAAAAAGCTCATGCATGTGGGCTGATTTTTTTTGAAACAAAAAAGAACATTGTTCTTTTTTAGGAGGATAAGAACACATGGTCATGCTGGCAAAATTTCAGGAGTATCTGGCAGGAAGAAAATGGTTGCTGTCCGGCGCGTTGATCCTATCGGCATTGAGTTCAATCATGGGAATGTTGCCGTATATTTGCATTTGGCTGATTGTCAGAGAATTCCTGACAGTCAACACCAGCTCTTCTCCGGAAAGCCTCACGGCATACGCGTGGTGGGCTTTGGGATCAGCCACAAGTAGCATTCTGTTGTACTATTGCTCGCTCTCACTGTCGCACCTGGCCGCGTTTCGTGTAGAATGCAATATGCGAAGCCAAGCCATGAAAAAAATCATTACATTTCCGCTCGGTTTTTTTGACAACAATACAAGTGGACGAATTCGCAAGATCATTGACGAAAACAGCAGTGTCACTCATTCTTTTCTAGCACACCAATTACCTGATTTGGCTGGAACAATCTTTATGCCGTTGGTCACAACGGTACTTCTGTTCGTATTTGACTGGAGGCTTGGCCTCGCCTACCTCGTACCCATAGTCGCTTCCATTGGCATCATGAGTTTCATGATGGGAAAACAGGGACGTGAGTTCATGAAATCATACATGAACGCCTTGGAAGATATGAACACTGAAGCTGTAGAATATGTTCGCGGGATTCCTGTTGTAAAAGTTTTTCAGCAAACAGTGTACTCGTTTAAGAAATTTTATAAAAGTATCGTGAACTATAAAACAATGGTCACACAATATACTAGTTTATGGAAAAATCCAATGTCAACGTACATTGTATTAATTCATTCCTTTTCATATTTCCTTGTTCCCATAACCATCATCCTAATTGGCAACAAAAATCAATACTCCGGCATTTTGCTCGATTTACTTTTTTACATTTTGATCTCTCCAGTTTTTGCTCAAAGCATCATGCGAAGCATGTACATTAATCAAGCCATGGGCCAGGCATACGAAGCCGTTGATCGCATCAAGGAGTTAACCGATGTGGAGCCTTTGCCTGCTGCGTCAAAGCCCAAGCCCATTACAAGCCATGATATTACGTTTGAGGATGTTTCATTTACGTATCCAGGCAGTGACCGGAAAGCGATCAGCGGCATCAGGTTCACGATTCCAGAGGGAAAAACATATGCCCTCGTCGGCCCTTCCGGGAGCGGCAAGACGACCATCGCGCGCCTTGTCCCGCGTTTCTGGGACGTCGATATCGGGCGAGTCTCCATTGGCGGGATCGATGTGAAGGACATTGCCCCGGATGAACTGATGCGCCATGTCTCTTTTGTTTTCCAAAACACCAAGTTGTTCAAAACAACCGTATTAGACAATATTCGTTATGGAAATCCCACAGCAACTGAGGAAAACGTGGAGCAGGCGATCAAATTGGCCCATTGCCGAGACATACTCGACAAGCTTCCCGATGGCCTGCATACACGACTCGGCGCTGGCGGAACCTATCTTTCAGGCGGGGAACAACAAAGAATCGCGCTGGCACGAGCTATTCTTAAAAATGCACCGATAGTTGTTCTGGATGAAGCAACAGCGTTCAGTGATCCTGAGAATGAACATCTGATACAGCAAGCCTTGAGGAAGCTCACTCAAGGGAAAACCATCCTCATGATTGCCCACAGATTGACCAGCGTTGCGGATGTTGATCGTATTATTGTGTTGAGAAATGGACTTATTTCAGAACAGGGAACGCACAATGAACTGCTCAATTCGCAAGGATTGTACGCAGACATGTGGCATGGGTTTCAACAATCCATTCAATGGACAATCGGGAAGGAAATGCACCATGCTTAATATGATGAAGAAGCGTCTTGCCTTGTCCAACAAAGGGGCAAAAGACTTTTTAAAAGGCACTATTTTTACGACACTACTGAACCTTACGCTGATGTTGCCGGCGGCGTATGTGTTTCTGTTTTTGGACGAGTACCTACGGAGCGCCATTCAGCCACTGTCGACGGTTCATAAAGGATTCTGGCATTATACCATTCTTGGACTGTTGTTCATGGTAGTAACTTGGATCATTGCTCGATTGCAATACGAAAGCACCTATAGTGCCATATATGACGAAAGCGCTAACCGCAGGATTGCATTAGCTGAAAAACTCCGAAAACTCCCTCTGGCGTTTTTTGGAGAGACGAATCTTTCCGACCTCACGTCCACGATCATGTCCGACAATACCGAGCTGGAACACACATTTTCCCACGCCGTCCCCCAGCTCTTCGCCTCCATTGCGAGCATATTCCTCATTACGCTTGGTCTGTTCGTGTTCAATTGGCGTATGGCCATAGCCTTATTTTGGGTGGTGCCAGTAGCGACGACGGTACTGATCACCTCAAAACAGTGGCAACGAAAGAACAACAAACTACTCTATAACATAAAGCGCTCCATCAGTGAATGCATACAGGAGGGATTGGAGAATATCCAAGAAATCAAGGCGTACAGCAATGAAGACGTATATCTTGACACATTGAACAAGAATCTTGCCGTGTACGAGAAAAATCTCGTCAGAATTGAGCTTATAACGGGCGTTCTTGTGAACGGGGCTCACAGCATTCTCAAGCTCGGATTGGCGAGCGTCATCATTATGGGGGCATACTTGTTGGCCAGAGGCTCCGTGGATTTGTTCACTTACCTCATTTTCCTCCTTGTCGGCTCACGTGTTTACGAGCCCATCAATGCAGTGTTCAACAATCTGGCCGCCTTATTTTACCTCGATATACGCATCAATCGCATGAATGAAATGGAAGCTCTCCCCATTCAACAAGGGACTACGGCGTTTTATCCTGAAAGCTATGACATTGTTTTTGATAAAGTTAACTTCTCATATAAGGAGAACAAACAAGTCTTGCGAGATGTTTCCTTCTCCGCAAAACAAGGACAGATTACAGCGCTTGTTGGCCCTTCCGGCGGAGGTAAAAGTACATCAGCAAAGCTGGCGGCACGTTTCTGGGATGTAGATTCCGGAACAGTCACCATGGGAGGACATGACATAAGCACGATAGATCCAGAATTCCTACTACAACACTATTCTGTTGTTTTTCAAGACATTGTTCTTTTCAACACTAGCGTCATGGACAATATCCGCATAGGGAAACGCGACGCCAGCGATGAAGAGGTACTCCGTGTTGCGAAACTGGCCCAATGCGATGAATTTGTGTGCAACATGCCAAACGGATATCATACCATCATTGGCGAAAACGGCGACAATCTGTCTGGGGGCGAAAGACAGCGGATATCTATTGCCCGGGCGCTGCTCAAAGACGCTCCTGTCGTCCTACTGGATGAAGCGACCGCTTCTCTTGACGTGGAAAACGAAACCAAGGTGCAGACAGGCATCACAGAGCTCATCCGGAACAAGACCGTGCTCATAATAGCGCACAGAATGCGTACTGTGGCCAATGCCGATCAAGTCGTTGTTCTTGAAAATGGCCGGGTTGTGGAGAATGGCTCGCCGGATGCGTTAAAGAAGATACAAGGCGGAATATTTGCGAGAATGTTGGAACGACAGATGACGTCTGTGGGAGAGGCGACCTCTTGAATGCCATGTTCCAACAATTTATCTCAACAATTCAAGATGTTATGCTTCAATGGTTCAGCTTATCGGAGCAACGCTTTGACAGAGGAGTCGACAATTCGGCTGATGAGGTCGGCCCGAGCTTGGAAGAAAAGTGGAAGGCCTGAACCGTCATCAATATCCGGAGGCACAATCCGGCGACTCACAAGTTCCTTCATGAGCAGCTTGCAAACGGATGTGATGAGTGCTCCGCGGCGTTCATATGCAAACGTTGTCGACATCTCTACAAGATACGCATCAAGCTGGTCTGCGATTTCGCGAGACCGGAAGACATGGTGAATCCACTTCCAGTAGGGAGCGTAGTCGTTGTCCATCACGAAGGTGAGCGCCATCACCGCATGTTGGAATTTGCCGATCGCAATTTCCGCAGTGACAGGATCCTTCCGTTTTGCCAGCCTCCAGCAGAAATTGTATTCTTCATAGTGCGCGATATCGAAACACAGATTTGCCGTGCGGAGGAGCCGGATATCCTCGGGATAATTGCGGAGCTTCGCTTGTATCTCGCCCAGTATTCCCTTGGGGTCATGAAAAACGGCGCCATGGCGGATGTAGTGAAGATGCGATTCGAGATTTTCCAGTCCCTGCCCGCAGCAGACCCAATCATCCAAAGACTCCGGAAGTCGCCGATTTACGAAAAAATTGCCGAAGTATTCGAAAGCGTTATGCACTTGTATGGAGGGTGCGAACTGAAAACGGTTACGAAAACCGTCCCACTCGGTTGGTGCCGCTTCCCTCATTTCGGATTGCAGGGATTCGTTGGATACGCCGTCTTCGTCAGCTCGAAACACATCAAAACGGGGGCCCCAGCCGTGATCGCGTGAGAATTCGTCATCCGCTCCAAGCACATCCGAACCACTGAAGAGACCGACTCCGATATTGCAGAGCAGATCGGGATACCGGGACGCAAGCCATGGATGGCCCCATTCGCTCCAGTACTCCTCAGCGATATCCAAACCTTTTCGTGGTGCGGGTTTGACCATGCGAACCTTCTCAATTGTCGAGCGTTTTCTTATGGATGGCGTGTTTGCGGAAACAAGACAATGGCCACTGTCACAACTCCGCTCGAAATCGAAGGCGGTCTAAAAACGCCTCCCGGTCACGAGGAAAAATGTGACAACACATGATCCACGAACAACCGGACTCTCTGAGGAAGCTGGCTGGATCCCATTATCAGATTGACGTCGTGAACAAACCCACCACTCCAATCCGGGAGTACGCGTACCAGACGCCCCGCCTTCTCATCCGGCTCGGCCCGTTCCCTGCGGAGCAGTGCGACACCATGACCGGCAAGAAGAAAATCGCGGCACATTTCCACGGTGCTAAAGCTGTACTTGGGTTGTACCTCAACGGTCACCTGCCGGTTGCCGTTGTGCATAGGCCATCGCCGTCCAAAACGTTGCAAGACGATGCATGGCAGTTTAAGCAGATCATTGGGCTCCACAGGTATGGAATACCGATCAAACAACTTAGGCGAGGCATAGAGAAAGGGTTCTATGGTCAACAATTTCCTGGCGATCAGTGCCGGGGCGATGGTGGTTCCGGTGACGAAGGCAACATCAAAAGGAGCCGTGCGCATGTCAGCGGGATGCTCCATGAAGGTCAGCTCCATCTGGATATCCGGCCATTTGGCGGCGAAATCCAGGAACATCTTCTTGAGCAACCCGTCGTACATGTCCAGAAACATGCAAATACGGATAAGCCCCGACGGCTTCTGCATGTTCAAGACGACAGAGTCATAGGCCTTCTGAGCTTCCTCAAGGACAAAACCCCACCGATCCAGCAGGTACGCACCGCTGTCCGTTAGTTCGACGTTGCGGGTGTCCCGGTAGAAGAGAAGAAGTCCCATCCGTTTTTCCAACAGCTTGATGCGCCTGGACAAGGTTGAAACGCCAACCCCCAGTATCTCTGCCGCCTTGGAAAAGCTTTTTTGCCTTGCCACCTCCACCAGCAGCGGAACGTCGTTGAAAAAATCCTGCACGATTATGCCGCCAAAGGAAAAGAGTTTTCTGTCCAGGGTATTTATTTAATTTGTGAGCATGATATGAAAAGTCATGGCAGAAAGCAACATGTCCGCTCGGCAGCAAAGTTTGAGGAAAAGCCAAAGGAGAAAAACATGACGATGCAACCGATACTCGAAGGCACCGCCACCTTCATGGAGCATCTCGGATTGGGTGAGGAGCCCTTCGGAGTCCACTACGCCGACATCAAGCCGGAAAACGCTTTCGGCCCGAAAGTGGGGACACCCATCTCTCGCGAGATGGAAGACCGTGGAGAACTGGACATGCAGGAGGTCATGAAAACCTTCACCTGCGTCATGGGCAGTATCTGGCTGGCCAGGAAAAGACGCGGCGCGGCCTTTATCTCCTCGGAAGAATACGGCTGTCTTGGGGGCGTATACTATTGCTCGCTGATGAAGCCCCACCTCAGGTTCATCGAGCATTACGTGTCTACGGGGTTCGAAGGCACACCGCTTCACGGCGAACGGTACATGCCAAATCCCGACGCCATGCGCGAATTCGTGCTCAAGGTGAACCCCCGCAAGGCCCCGGGTAAGTATTGTATCTTCAAGCCTCTGTCCCTGTTCACCGGCAGTGAGCAGCCGGAGTTCGTCATCTTTTTCGCCCGTCCCGAGGTCCTGTGCGGCCTCTTCACCCATGCCGTATTTACCACTGGCGACATGGAATGCGTGGTTTCACCATTCGGTGCTGGCTGCACCAACATGCTTAGCTGGCCGCTCTACTACAAGGAAAAGGGAATGGAGAAAGCCGTTATCGGCGGTTTTGATCCCTCGGCAAGGAAATTCATGAAGGCCGACGAACTGACCTTTACGATTCCCCTGAGCCTGTACGGAAAAATGCTGGCCGCCCTACCTGAGTCCATGTTCACTCACGACACCGACTGGAAAAACGTACGCAAAAAGGTGGCTCGCAGTGCCAAGGCATGGGGAGAAGTAGAGTAAGTCCGTCTTCCAAACAGCCCCTTTTCGCGGTTCAGAGTTTCCGCCAACGGGAGAAGCTCTGCCCATGGTCGGCCAATTCCCCAACGCCGACATTCTTGGCGTAATGGGCCGACGGGGCTTGCCCCTATAGGGCAGGAATCCGTCTACGCGCCCCTTGGTCAAACGAGTGGCTGCAAAAAGAAAGGCCCCATCCTTGATGGACGGGGCCAGTAGGTGGTAATCGCTATGTGATTTTGAAGTGTTCTGGCAGTTGTCTTAGCCAATCCTGTAGAGCTGGTGGTTACTCCACCTGAAGTTTGCCAGTATTCTTGATTTCACTGGCCTGTTTTTGCTCTACGCTAGAAGGCCTTTGCCGAGTCAATGTCGCCCAATGGTCTCACCTCCGCTGAGGTTGCATCCTAAAATCACCTTGGACACGATTACCATATAGGCCTGGGCCGCATGGTTGTCCAGAGGTTTTTCGAAAATACCTGTTTTGGTGCCGACGCATACGCAGTCCAGTTGCGCAACATTCCAACATTTTGAAATCCCATAGAAATCGTAAATTCACCCGAGGCTGCCCCCTCTTGGGGGCGAGGGGTTGTCCCGGGCCCAATCCTCCAGGGTCTGGGGAAATCCCAGGGAGGGGCCTGTCCGCGCGAATCCAGGGGGTGTCCGGGGGAAGAGTGGGAGCAAAAACCAACAGGGGGAGGGGGAAAGGGAAGGACCGCCGAGGCCCCAGGAGGCAAAGGATCAGGGTACCCCCCTGTGACTCGCCCCGGCGAGAAATGTGCCAAGCCCCGCAACTGCGCTTGTCCTGGAAGAAGATGGGGAGCGCCCGCACTAAGGCCTAAACATGAACGGTCGGACGCCGTACGGCGTTTTCCTTGAAGGCCTTCCCCCTTCCAAGGAATCCGACGCGGACGAGGATATGGAAGCAGCCTAATCGCTACTCCGCCGAGGACGGCGGTGTCAGGTGAATACTATTACTGTACATTCAGTATAAACACTCGTTATTAAGACTTAGCTTTCTTTTTATGTGTGGATTGTTGATTTGTTGTATTCGCCTTTACAGCCACCGCAGAACTACGGCGCAACGCTCTGAGTTGAACCATTAAATGATCACCATATGGTGTAATAGCCCAATAAGTATTTGTATCTTTAACACTTCTTTGGCGTTGACTTTCCCTTATCAATCCTAGCGCTCGAAGCTGGATTATGCAGGTCTCCAATTGCTCAGAATTAAAAGTAAAGTCATATAGCTCCATCCCCTTGATATTCTTGTTATCTCGGAAAATTTCCCTTGCGCGTGAAGACAAATATCTGTAGAATGAATCTATAACTTCATCTTCTGAAGCCTCGTTGATGAGAGTGGGAGCAATTCCAGCAAAAATATCATTCCAGGTGATAGTAAAACTCGCTTTATATTCTAGATCGTCACTACGAGAGAACTCCCCACGCCTGTGAACCTTGAAAGCTGTATCAACTTGATACTCATCATTACCTTGCTTTAAATCCTCAGATCCCACCGGAGGAGCCATTCTTTCTGCTGATATTTGCGCTTCTAACTCGGACACCTTACGTCTTAGCATAAGTACTTCAGACACTGTTGTGTCACTTGGCACCTTATCAGCCCTTACCCATCCGACAGCTGGATGCCTCTTTACTGTTGAGGTTAACCCAATTATTACTTTTGACTTGAGTTCTTCCGAAGAATTCCAATACACACAACTATGCCTTTTTTCAACTTTTTCTCTAAATAGTTTTAGTTTCGCCCATGATGCTTCGTTAGTGTCCGTCTTGTCTCTTGGCAAATTGTCAGGATTTATATGCAATAACGGCACGACTGGTTTCTTACTCGAAGTCGCGTAGTCATACTCCTTCTCTGTATAGCCAATTCCGGTGTCATCTAAAGAACCATATCGCCCTCCGATTATCAAGACATAGTAATCAGATGAATCAATAACATCCTTTATGAGTTGCCAAGCAGAATCATCAGAGGCTGGAAATAGCTCCATACCAGCAGGCATATGATCAAGCTCAAGCACGGCCTTAAGAACTGCTTGTCTTTCATCCAAAAGATCACAAAAAGTCGAGCTAATAAAGACCTGATATCTTTTATCCATCCCGAAACCCCAAAAGAGGTTTATAGTTTCGCACAGCTGCTATCCCTACTTGAGATTTACAACAAACAAACTGTATAATCCCACAAACGCTCCTTCGCCTTCTCCTTTATTCTCCATCCACATTGCTTTCAAGCAACAAATCGCCGTCCCCGCCAACAGAACTTGTTGACACCCGTTGGCGCAATGCCGGCTTGGCCAAAATAAAAAGGGGTCACCGATTTCTCGGTAACCCCTTGGCATTCTTCTTGGTGGAGCTGGAGGGAATCGAACCCACGACCTCTTGAATGCCATTCAAGCGCTCTCCCAACTGAGCTACAGCCCCAGGCGAGGAAAGCCTTGTGCCATTCATGCCGCCCGAAGTCAACTCCCAATCGCGATCCCCTCACAAAAAAGTGCCGCCGCACCGGCCGCACTTCCCTTCCCCGGGCGTTTCCTTTAAAAACATCCCCTAACCCGCGCCGCCGCCGCGCCCCACAAGGAGTCCGCGTGCTCGCCCTCGTCCGTGTCCTTGCCCTCAAAACCATCTGGGTCGCCGTCATCTTCCTCGGCATCACCGTCATCAGTTTCGGCGTCATCCACCTCGCCCCGGGCTCGCCCACGGACCTCCAGACCACGCTCAATCCCTACGCCACGTCCGAGACCCGGGCCAGGCTGGAAAAAATCTACGGCCTGGACCGCCCCCTGCACGTCCAATACCTGGACTGGCTCTCGCGCATGGCCCGCTTCGACTTCGGCAAGTCCCTAAGCGGCGACAACCGCGCCGTCTGGGACAAGATCAGGGAGCGCCTGCCCCTGACCATCGGCATGAACGTGATCTCGCTCATCCTCACCCTGTCCATCGCCATCCCCATCGGGGTCATCGCCGCCAACCGCCAGGACGGCCTCTTCGACCGGGCCACCACGGTGCTGGTGTTCATCGGTTTCGCCATGCCCGGCTTCTGGCTGGCGCTCCTGCTCATGCTGGCGTTCGGCATTCACTGGCCCATCCTGCCCATCTCCGGCATGACCTCCCTCGACTTCGCCCGCTTCACGCCCCTGGAAAAGGCCGTGGATATGGCCCGGCATCTGGCCATGCCCATCTTCATCTACACCTTCGGCAGCCTGGCCGGCATGTCCCGGTTCATGCGCTCCTCCATGCTCGAGGTCCTGCGCCAGGACTACATCCTGACCGCCCGGGCCAAGGGCCTGCCCGAGCGCGCGGTCATCTTCAAGCACGCCCTGCGAAACGCGCTTCTGCCGGTCATCACCATCCTCGGGCTGTCCCTGCCGGGGCTCATCGGCGGCTCGGTGATCATCGAATCCATCTACGCCCTGCCCGGCCTGGGGCAGCTTTTCTACCAGGCGGTCATGGCCCGCGATTATCCGCTGATCATGGGAAATCTGGTGCTCGGGGCCATCCTGACCCTGGCCGGAAACCTCCTGGCCGACGCGGGCTATGCCCTGGCCGATCCGCGCGTGCGCATGGGGGGCCGGGACGATGACTAGCCCCGGACGCATCCGCCGTTTCCTCGGCCGCTACGGCATGCTCCTGGCCGGACTCGTGCTGGTCGGGGTCATGTCCCTGGGCGCGCTGTTCGCCCCGCTTCTGACCTCCCACGACCCCACCCGCCTGGACGTGGACGTGATCCTCGCGCCGCCGAGCCTCGAACACCCCATGGGCACCGACGCCCTGGGCCGCGATGTCATGGCCCGGCTGCTTTACGGCGGCCGGGTGTCGCTGTGGGTCGGGTTCGTGGCCGTGGGCCTTGCGGTGGCCATCGGGCTTATGCTGGGGTTGGTGTCCGGCTACTTCGGCGGGCTGGTGGACGAGGCGGTCATGCGCGGGGTGGACGTGATGCTGTGTTTCCCGTCCTTTTTCCTGATCCTGGCGGTCATTGCCTTTCTCGAACCGTCGCTTATCAACATCATGGTGGTCATCGGCCTGACCTCCTGGATGGGCGTGGCCCGGCTGGTGCGGGCCGAGACGCTGACCCTGCGCCGCCGCGAATTCGTCCTGGCCGCGCGGCTGGCCGGCTCCGGCACCCCGCACATCCTGTTCCACCACATCCTGCCCAACGCCGTGGCGCCGGTCCTGGTGTCGGCCACCCTGGGCGTGGCCGGGGCCATCCTGGTGGAGTCGTCCCTGAGTTTTCTCGGGCTCGGGGTGCAGCCGCCGACGCCGAGTTGGGGCAACATGCTCATGGAGGGCAAGGACGTGCTGGAGATCGCGCCCTGGCTGTCCATCTTTCCGGGCCTGGCCATTCTCCTGACCGTGCTCGGCTACAACCTTTTGGGCGAAAGCCTGCGGGATATTCTGGACCCCAGGCTGCGCCGCTGACGGCGGCGGGAAGCGGGTCCTCCTTCTGATCAAGGCGCGTGAACCATGATCGATCTGTTACGCATCCGGGATCTGGCGCTCATCGAGGACATGGAACTCGAATTCGCGCCTGGACTCAACGCCCTCACCGGCGAGACCGGCGCGGGAAAGTCCTTCATCATCGGCGCGCTCAACTTCCTCACCGGCGAGAGGATGTCCGCGGACCTGGTGCGCCCAGGGGCGGAAAAGGCCGTGGTCGAGGCCCTGTTCTCCCTTTCCGGCGAGCAGTACATCCTGCGCCGCGAACTGGCCGCGGACACCGGCCGCAGCCGGGTCCTGGTCAACGACCGCCTGGCCTCCCAGGAGACCCTGCGCGACCTGCGGCCCCGCCTGATCCTGCACGTGGGCCAGCACGGCCAGCAAAAACTCCTCCAGCCCGCCTTCCAGGCCGCCCTGCTGGACGCCTTCCTGGACCCGGCGGCATCCGGCCTGCCCGCCGAAAAAAACGCCCTCCTGCGCGAACTGGCCGCCCTGTCCGGTGGCATCGCCGAGATCGAGGCCCGGGTCAGCGACCTGACCGCCCGGCGCGACCTCCTGGAATACCAGCGCGGCGAGATCGACCGGGTGCGCCCTTTGCGCGGCGAGGAGGACGAGCTTGTGGCCCAAAAGGCCGCCCTGGCCCATTCCAAGAAGGGCCGGGAGGCCGTGGGCCGGGCCATGGAGCTGCTTTCCTCCGAGGTCGGGGCGGTCCGTCTTCTGGCCGACCTGGAACGCGAACTGGCCACCGTGACCGAGGCCTTTCCGGAATTCGCCGCCGACCGCGAGGCCGCCGCCTCGGCCCGCCACGCCCTGCGCGATCTGGCCCAGCGCCTGCGGGCCTTCCCCCTGGCCGTCTCCCCGGACCTCGACCCGGACGCCATCGAGGCGCGTCTTTTTGAGCTGGCCCAACTCAAACGCAAGCTCAAAAAATCCCTGGACGAAATCGTCGACCTTGGCGCCGAGATCGAGGCCAACTTGAGCTTCCTCGACGCCTGCGGCCTGGATCTGGCCTCCCTGCGCCGTCAGGAAAAAGGCCTCTGCGAAGCGCTCGCCACAATCCTCGACGCCCTGTCCACAGCCCGCCGCGAGGCCGCAAGCCGCCTCTCCGAACGCCTCAAGGCCGAACTCGCGGGACTGGGCTTCGCCCCGCAACTGGACATCCTTTTCGAATTCACGCCGGTGCCGGTCCATGCCGCCCCACACCTGCAAGCCCCCCTGACCGAGGACCGGGCCCGCATCCTGTGGAAGCCCAACCCCGGACAGCCCGCCCAGCCCCTGGACAAGATCGCCTCGGGCGGCGAACTCTCGCGGTTCCTCCTGGCCGTGACCAGCCTGCGCGCCGAATCCGAACAGCCGACCCTCATCTTCGACGAGGTGGACGCAGGGATAGG
Organism: Thermodesulfobacteriota bacterium; assembly: GCA_049324675.1. GTDB lineage: Bacteria > Desulfobacterota > Desulfovibrionia > Desulfovibrionales > Desulfovibrionaceae > Desulfolutivibrio. The sequence continues at coordinate 8,892 of JBMONM010000023.1, read as the reverse complement.
CGGCCTGACGCTCGGCAGCGTGGCCGACCGGCTGGTCGATCTGGCCGGAGCCTCCCAGATCATCCTCATCTCCCACTGGCCCCAACTGGCGGCCAGGGCCGACCGCCACTTCCGGGTGCACAAGGAGACCACCGACACCGCCACCTCCACCCGTTGCGTCCGGCTCACCCAGGCCCAGGTGGCCGAGGAACTGGCCCGCATGGCCGGCGGCGGGGCCAAGGGACAGGCCTTGGCCCGGCATCTGGTCGCCAATCCGTCCGATCTTTCGTGAAAGCGGCGTTGCGCCCTTACACCGCGACTCTTGCGGCCATGCCCCTTGCCCTGCGAGCGGACCCGGCCGGCTACGCCGGACCTTGAACATACCGTCCGCTTCCTTTGTGAGGGAGTTCTTCCCGGCCTTTGTACATTTCACGCGGAAAACAAAAAGATGATGACATTTCCATCACCACTTTGCTAACATGAGAGTACTTGTCGCAAAATGGGAGACGAACGGCTTTCCCGGTCGAATACGCGTATCTGTTTCTGAAAACGGAGTCGCACATGCTCCCAGCCTCCGCAGTCCAACACCGTGTGTTCGAGCCCTTCTTCACCATCACGCCGCCGGGATCGGGCACCGGACTCGGGCTCTCCGTCCCCTGTTTCATTATCACCCAGGATCACGGCGGCTCCCTTTCCGTCTCCTCGACACCCGGAAAGGGAACCACCTTCATCGTGGAGCTCCCAACCGCCCTTGCCAGGGAGGAACAGACATGAACGCGCCACTTCCGCGGGTGATCATTGTCGACGACGAATCCCGGATGCGCAGTCTCCTGGTCCAGTATCTCGAAGACTACGATGAATTCCGGCTCGAAACGGCCGACTCCGGGGAGACTGCCCTGAAACTCCTCGCCGCGGAACCGGCCGATCTGTGCATCGTGGACATCCGCCTGCCGGGAATGGACGGCGCGGCGTTCATCAGGGAAGCCCGGAAACGGGGACGGTGCGACCGATTCCTGGTGCACACCGGTTCGCTTGATCTCGATCTTTCGGAGCAACTCCACAGCCACGGCCTGGGCGACGAGGACATCTTCTACAAGCCAACCGATCTGGACGCCCTTCTCGCCCGCCTCCGGTTCCACCTGCACACCGCCGGGTCATGACATGGCCATCCTGCTCATCGACGATGAATCCGCCATCCGCCGTTCCCTCGGCGCTCATCTGACGGATTTCGACCACAAAGTCCCGGAGGCCGACAACGGGCTTACCGGCCTGCACACCCTGCAGGCCAACCGGAACCGGATCGAGGCCTTCATCCAGGTCGAGGACACCTCTACCCGGGAACACCCGGGCGTGGGTCCGGGGCGGCAGCCCCGGCTCTTTGCGCAGTTGCCGTTGCGCCGATGAGAAGCTAGAACATCCACCATGAACACGCCCGCCGGTGCCGAGGCCAGGCCATGAAGCTTGGCTGGAAACTCTTTTTGCTGCTTCTGGGCTTTTCCCTGGTCCCCTTCGCGGCCCTGCGCATCAATGCGGTCCAGGGCATGGAGCGGCTCGGGGCGGAGCTTTCGGAGCATGTCGGGGCCTTTCTGATGCGCGAGGCCGAAGGCCGCATGGCCGATCTGGTCGAGGATCATGCCCGGCTTCTGCGCGCCAAGCGGGACAATCTGGCTTTGCTGTTGCGGCTCCAGGCGGACGCGGTACGGGAACGCCTTTTGAGCCCCATCCCGGCGTCCGGCGCGGACGCCTCCTTCCTGGTCCGGGTCCGACCCATGTCGCGACACGACCGGTCTTCGGACCCCGGGTATCGGCTGCTGCGGCCGGACGGTTCCCTGTCCCCGGCCGGGCTCACGGACGCCCCATTGCTCTTCACCGCCCCTCCCGCCATCCCCGTGACAGACCTGCGTCCGGAGATGGCCCGGCTGGCCCCCCTGGCGGGCGATCTCGCGGCCCTCGACCGCCTGGGCAAACCGCCCGTGTGGCGGGTGGTGACGCTGATCGGCGGGCTGACCGCCGTGACTCTGGCGGACGGCCAGCACCCCGGGCTCTTCGATCCCCGGGAAAGCTTCTGGTATCGCTCGGCGCTTGCCGCCAAGCCCGACGACGATCCCGTCTGGACGCTGCCCTACGTGGTCCCGGCCCTGAAACGCATCGTGCTGACCACGGCCATGCCCCTGCGCGACGCCGCAGGAAAAATCGTCGCCGTCACGGCCATCACCACGCCGCTCGACGACCTTTTGGCCGAACTGGCCCCTGGCGGGCATATCTCCCACGAACTGGCCTCGTTCCTGGTGACCGCCGTGCATCCCACCGAAGCTCCCGAGGGCGAACGGCAGCTTCTGGCCGCGGCCGGCTCCCGGCCCATACGCGGTCGTCATGGCTGGCTGACCCGGGTGGAGCCGGAACAGGTGCGTTCGGAAAACCGGGAGATATTTACCGAGGTGGCCCGGGACGTGGCCGAAGGGAAAGCCGGAGTGCGCCGGCTGGCCTTCGAGGGCCGGGACAGCCTGTGGGCCTATGCCCCGGCCGGACCGGGCCAAGCGCTTTTGCAGATCGCGCCGGTGCAGGAGGTCTTGTCCGAATCCCGGGCCGCAGCGGCCTATGTGGAGCGGCGCATCGCGGACCAGTTGGCCTTTTCCGGGCTGGTGGCCGGACTGGTGATGCTCGTGCTGGTGCCGACCGCGTTTCTCGGAGCCCGCACCGTGACCCGGCCGGCCGCGGATCTGGCCCGGGCCGCCAGACGCCTGGCCAAGGGCGATTTTTCGGCCCGGGCGCATCCCAGAGGCCGCGACGAACTGGCCGAACTGGGAGGGATCTTCAACGATATGGCCCCGCAGTTGGCGGACCGGGTACGGATGCGCGAATCCCTGGAACTGGCCATGGAGGTGCAGCATCGACTTCTGCCCAAGGCCCCGCCGCGCGTGCCCGGCCTGGATATGGCCGCGCTCAGCATCTACTGCGATGAAACCGGCGGGGATTATTACGACTTCTTCACCTTCACTGGGAAAAAAGCCGGCCGGCTGGGCGTGGTGGTGGGCGACGTGACCGGGCACGGCGTGGGCGCGGCCCTGCTCATGGCCACGGCCAGGGCCCTGCTGCGCCCCCGGGCGGAGGAAGGCGGCACCCCGGGCGAGGTCATGGCCGGGGTAAACCGGGACCTGACCCTGGACACCATGGGCACGGGCCGGTTCATGACCCTGTTCTACCTGGAGATCGACCAGGCCACCCACCGCCTGGCCTGGGCCAGGGCCGGACACGACCCGGCCCTGCTCTACGACCCACGATCCGGAACCTTTCTGGAGCTTGACGGCCGGGGTGTCCCTCTGGGCGTCGTGGAGGACGCCTCCTACGAGGACAAAAGCGCGACCGGGGTGCCGGCCGGGGCGATGCTGGTCATCGGTTCGGACGGCATCTGGGAGACGCGAGGCCCGGACGGCGAAATGTTCGGCAAGGACCGCCTCCGGGACATCGTGCGGGACAAGGCCGCGGCCGGCTCCAAGGCCGTGCTCGAAGCCGTGGTCCAGGCATTGGACGACTTTCGGGGGGACTGTCCCCAGGAGGACGATGTGACCCTGGTGGTGGCGGCGTTTAACACATGACGCAAGGGAGCGGCGCATGTTTCTTTCCGAGAAAGAGGCCAAGTTCAAATACTGTCCGTTTCTCATGACCCATGACGACAAGATGAAGTTCTGTCAGGGAACCATGTGCATGATGTGGCGGTCCGCCGGTTCGGGCCAGGACGCGGACAAGGGTTATTGCGGTCTGGCCGGGAGGCCGGACACGGCGACCGGGCGATAGGTCCCATTGTGCCGCAACCGCGGCCATTCTTCACGATGGCGTCAGGGACGCCGCTTTCCCGCTCCTCGCGAAGGCATGTTTCACGCGAATCGCGTCGGAGTGGTGTTTTTCCGGACGACAAGCGCTTCGATACGCAGTCCTGAAAATCCTTTCCGGGTTTGCATGCGCCCGGGAAGACTGATATGCGTCCGATGTACTGCGTCCTTTCCGCCGCACACGACCTGTTTCACAGCGGCCACCCCCATCAGGAGGTCGATACGGCATGGACCCGGCAGCCCTGGCCCCGCCCCTCGTGACCATACCGGCCCCGTGGGGGATATTCGAGGCCCTTTTGCTTCTGACCTTCACCGCCCACCTGCTGTTCATGAACGTGGTCCTGGGAGGCTCGATCATCGCCCTGGCCACGGGCGGCCGGCGCGACACGCCAGCCGCGGCCCTGGCCGGGACCCTGCCTACGACCCTGGCCCTGACCGTCAACATGGGCGTCCCGCCGCTTCTGTTCCTCTCGGTCATGTTCGGCGGCTACCTGTATACGGCCTCGGTGCTGTCGGCAGTGTACTGGCTTTCGCTGATCGCCCTGGCCATGGCCGCCTACTACCTGCTCTACATCTACAGCTACGGCTGGAAAAAAGGCGGCTCCCGAGCCCCGGCCCTGGCCGTGGCCGTGGCGTTTTTGCTTTGCGTCAGCTTCATCATGTCCAACACCATGTCCCTGCTGCAGCGCCCGGCGGCCTGGACGGCCTACTTTGGCAATCCCGGCGGCACGATCCTCAACCTCGACGATCCGACCTTCTTCCCGCGCTGGCTGCATTTCGTGACCGCCTCCCTGGCCGTGGGCGGGCTCTACGTGGCCCTGTCCAACGCCCGGGCGGCGGGGAGGGGCGACGCGGCGGCCACGGCGAAAAAGGCCCTGGGGCTTTTCTGGTTCACCAGGGCCACACTGGTCCAGATCGCCCTGGGGCTATGGTTCCTCCTGGCCCTGCCCACGGACGTCATGCTCCTTTTCATGGGAAAAAGCGGCCTGCATACGGCGGTCTTTCTGGCCGGCCTGGCGGCCGTGGCCGCCGCCCTGTATTTCGGTTTCCGGGGGCAGGTCTGGCCGACGGCCGTGGCGCTGGCGGCCACGGTGGCGCTCATGGCCGGTCTGCGCGATCTGGTGCGCGCGGCCTATCTCGCACCGTATTTCCATCCCGAAAAACTGCCCGTGGTCCCCCAGTACGGGCCGCTGGCCATGTTCCTTACGTGCCTGGCGCTCGCGATCGGACTCACCTGGTACATGGTGTCGCTGTATCTGCGCACGAAGGGGAGGGCCTGATCCATGGACTATCCGGTCTGGCAACTCGCGGCCACGGGCGGGGGATTGTGGATTGCGCTCATCGCCACGGTGCATGTGTTCGTGGCCCATTTCGCGGTGGGCGGCGGGTTGTTCCTGGTTTTGACCGAGGCCAGGGGGCACAGGGAAAACTCCCCGGCCATCCTGGATTACGTCAGATCCCACACCACATTCTTCCTGCTTTTGACCATGGTCTTCGGCGGGCTCTCCGGCGTGGCCATCTGGTTCACCATCGCCGTGCTCTCGCCGGGCGGCACCCTGACCCTGGTCGACTCCCTCGTCTGGGGCTGGGCCACGGAATGGACCTTCTTCCTCGGGGAGATCGCATCCCTCCTGGTCTACCACTATTCGTTCGGAAAGATGCCCGCAAAGGATCACATGCGGGTGGGTTTTTTCTATTTCGTCTTCGCCTGGCTGTCGCTTTTCACCATCAACGGGATCATCGGGGTCATGCTCACCCCCGGGGCCTGGGCCACGACCAACGACTTCTGGGACGGCATGTTCAATCCCTCATTCTGGCCGTCGCTGGTCTTCAGGTCCTTCCTGGCGTTCATGCTGGCCGGGCTTTTCGGTTTCGTGACCGCGATCAAAATCAAGGACGCCCCGGCCAGGGAGCGGGTGGTGCGCTGCTGCGTCCGGTGGGCCGTGGTGTCCCTGCCCTTTCTGGCCCTGTCGGGCTGGTGGTACCTCTCGGTCCTGCCCGAATCCACCCTGGCGTTCATCCTGCACGGCTCGGCCGAGATCGCGCCGTATCTGGCGGCCCTGCCGGCCATCGCCGTGCTGGTGGGCGTGTTCGCCCTGCTTATGGCCGTAAGGCTCCCCCTGGCCGTGCGCACCCCCGTGGCCGCCCTGCTCCTGATCCTGGGCTTCGGGGTGGTGGGGGCCTTCGAATACATCCGCGAGGCCGGCCGCCGGCCCTTCCTCATCCGGGAGCGGATGTGGTCCACGAGCATCGTTCCGGCCCAGGCCGAACCGTTGTCCGATGCGTTTTTGCCCCGGGCCAGGTGGGCCAAACACAAGGACATCACCGAAAAAAACCGCCTGGACGCCGGCCGGGAGCTCTACGCCTTCCAGTGTCTGCCCTGCCACAGCCTGGGCGGCCCCATGAAGGACATCCGCACCTACACCGGACACATCGGCAACGAGGGCGTTTCCGCCTACATCACCGGCCAGGGACGCATCTTCAAGCAGATGCCGCCCTTCGTGGGCAGCCCGGCCGAGCGCGACGCCCTGGCCGCCTACATCACGGCCACAGTCAACGGCAAGCCGCTGGACAAGCCGGTGGCGGCGGACATCACGGCCCTGCCCACGGACATCCCGGCCTATGATCCGGACACGGCCTCGCATGTGCTTTTGTCCTGGGGCACCCTGGGGCTCAAATGCATCACCGACGCCGACGGCTTTTTCACCTTCCTGCCGCCGGGAAGCGCCGTGGGCGCGGTGCTCATCCGCCGCGACGTGGTGCCCGAGGTGGTCAAGGACGGGGTGGAGATCACCTATGCGGCCCCGGAAGGGTTCAAGCATCCGTCCAGGCACGTGGAGTTCTGGAAATACGCTCCCTCGCTCGTCGGCAAGGAGCCCAAACCCGACCAGTCGGCGGCGGGCAGGGGCGTGGACGGAACCATGGCCCTGAACGAAACATCCGGAGCCTTCGAGGCCGTCGGCATCCCCCTGGTGCCCTTTTCCGACGACGGGACCATCACCCCCTATCCGCTGTTCACCGTCACCGCCACGGACACGGCCACGGGGCAGGTGTTGGCCGAGACCAGGACGGTCCTGGCCGTGTCCTCGGAGATGAGTTGCTGGAGGTGCCACGGCGGGGCGTTTCGCAAGGACGGGGTCATGGGCATCTCGGGCGTGACCGCGGAGGGCATCCTGGCCGTGCATGATCGGCGTAGCGGCACGGACCTCGCGTCCCGGGCCGCGGCCGGCAAGCCCGTGGCCTGCCAGAGCTGCCACCCCGATGCGCTCTTCGACGCCACAGGCGATCCCAAGCTTCTGAACCTCTCGGCGGCCATGCACGGCTTCCACGCCAACTACTTACGCGGCCGGGGCGAGGAGGCCTGCGCCGTGTGCCACCCGGACAGCCCCACGGGCGCGACCCGGTGCCAGCGGGACAACCACGCCCAAAAGGGCATCGGCTGCGCCAGATGCCACGGCTACCTGGAGGACCACGCCCTGACCGTGCTGCGCTCGGAAAAGGCGGCGGGCAAGGACCGCGCGGACATCTTCATGAAAAACCTCACCCCGCGCTCGGTGGCTGCCGCCTCCGAGATCACCCCCCGCCTGGCCTGGATCCAGGAGCCCGACTGCCTGACCTGCCACACCGACTTCCAACGGCCGGACCTGTCCACGGCCCGGGCCTTCAACGTCTGGGTCAAGGACCGCTCCGGCCTGTACCGCAACCGCAAGGAGGACACGGGCAACATGCCCTGCATGGCCTGCCACGGCGCTCCCCACGCCACCTACCCGGCGAAAAACCCCTACGGCCGGGATCGGGACAACATCCAGCCCATCCAGTACATGGGGGCCGCCGGTCCCATCGGCGGCGGCAAGCGTTGCGACGTCTGCCACACCGTGGAGATGGAAGGCGGCGAGGTCCACCACCCGAACATGGTCAAAGAGTAGGCCCCGCAACGTACGGGCGGCCGCATGGCCGCCCGTACGTTTTCTCCGCCGCTTCCGACGCCTCACCTCATCGCCAGTCTGACCGAGCTTTTTCCGAAAGAAAACGACACCGTCCCGCTCCAGCCGGCACTTCTCGAGACCGGCCCCCCGATCCCCGCCATGCGGCGTGCAACCGTCCGGATGGTCACGCCTATTGTTCTATCGGTGACCATGTTGACACTTTTGCATCCACACACATAGCCTCATTTTATTGATGTTGATCTTGATTGTTTGCAAGGTTGCGAGAAAGGATCTGGGAAACGATACCATGATGTTCCTGGAGTGCTTGCCCTCGACGAACAACCTCTCCAACACTGCACGTCATCGCAGCACAGGCCACTCCATATTCACAGACAATACGTATGGAAATGTCAACATGCGCGTTGCCGCTTTCGATTCGGCAAAAAATGAAAAAAAGCCCGTCGGCGGTCATGATTGCCATGCTGTCGCTGCTTGTGCTTGCCGTCTTTCTCTTTTCATTCTGTGTCGGTCGGTATGAAATCTCCATCCTGGAGATCATGAAGATCCTGGCGTCGAAATGCATCTCAATCCGCCAGGACTGGCCCGACAAGATGGAAACGGTGGTCTTCACCATCCGGATGCCCCGCATTTTCGGGGCCGCCCTGGTCGGAGCGGCCCAGGCCGCGGCCGGTGCGGCCTACCAGGGCATGTTCCGCAACCCCCTGGTCTCCCCGGATATCCTGGGGGCCTCGTCCGGCGCGGGTCTCGGCGCGGCCCTGGCCATTTTTCTTTCCCTGGGCGTCGTGGGCATCCAGCTGCTGTCCTTCGGCCTGGGCCTGGCGGCGGTACTCGTCGCCTACGCCATCAGCCTCAAGGTGCCCAGGGACCGGGCATTGGCCCTGGTACTCACGGGCATCCTGGTCGGAACCCTCTTTTCCTCGGCGACCTCGCTCCTCAAATACCTGGCCGACCCCTACGACACGCTGCCGGCCATCACCTTCTGGCTCATGGGCAGTCTGGCCGCCACCTCGGCCGTCGACGTCCTGACCGCCCTGCTCCCCGTCCTGGCCGGGTTCGCCGCGCTTTTCGCCCTGCGCTGGCGTCTCAACGTCATGTCCCTCAGCGAGGACGAGGCCAGATCCCTGGGCGTGGAAACC
>JBMONM010000022.1:0-22602 GCA_049324675.1 Thermodesulfobacteriota bacterium | reverse complement strand
GCTCACCGCTTCGCCTCTGTGAGATCACCCGACACGCTCCCCACCACCCTCCTCACCAACCCCTCCTCGTCCGCCCACTCGGCCTTGGACGCGTTCTTGAGGGCCTCGCCGATGGCCGTAAGCCGCGCCTCGTCCGCCTCGATGCCCATTTCGGACAGCCGCAGCCGCAGCGCCGCCCGGCCGCTGTGCTTCGTCAGCACGATGCGCGCCGGCCCCGCCCCCACCGCCTCGGGCGGATACGGCAGATACGTGTCCGGATGCTTGAGCAGCCCGTCCTGGTGCACCCCCGCGCCCGTGGCGAAGGCGTTTTCCCCGCACACGGCCTTGTTCGGCGGGATCGGGATGCCCGTGCGCCCGGACACCAGCCGGCACAGGGGCGCAAGCCGGGCCGGGTCCAGGTGCATCCGCCGGCCGTACACCTCCGGCCGCAGCGCCACGGCCGCCGCCGTCTCCTCCAGGGCCGCGTTCCCGGCCCGCTCGCCGATGCCCCCCACCGTGCAGTGGACCATGTCCGCCCCGGCCTGGACCGCCGCCAGGGTGTTGGCCGTGGCCAGCCCCAGGTCGTCGTGGAAATGCACCCCCACGAGCACCCCGCCGATGCCCCGGACGTGGGCGCGCAGAAAGCCCAGGCGCTGCTTCACCTCGTCCGGGGTAAGCACGCCCACCGTGTCCGGAAATCCGATGGAGGTCGCCCCGGCCGCGATCGCGGCCTCGTACAGCCGGGCCAGATACTCCGGCTCGGTGCGGCTGGCGTCCTCGGCGCTGAAATTGACCAGCTCGAAGCGCGACCGGGCGTATTCCACGGCCCGCGCGGCCATGACCACGATGTCGGCCCTGGATTTTTTGAGCTTGTAGCGCCGATGCAGCGGGCTTGCGGCCAGAAACACGCTCGCCGCGCGGCGTTTTTCGGGCGCGTCGGCCAGGGCCTCGCGCGCGGCGTCGATGTCCCGGCACAGCGCCCGGCACAATGCCGCGACCACCGGCCCGCCCGAATCGCCCACCCGGCCGGGTCCGGAAAAATCCGCCGCCTCCCGGGCGATAAGCCCCACGGCCGCCGCCTCGGTGCGCGACACGGCCGGAAAGCCGGCCTCGATCAGGTCCACCCCGGCCTCGGCCAGGGCCCGGGCCACCACGAGCTTGTCCGCCGGGTCGAGCATGGCCCCGGGCATCTGCTCGCCGTCGCGAAGCGTGGTGTCGCCAAAAAGAAGCGGCGTCATGGAACGTCGGCCGGCCATGCCGTCTGTGTGCGACAGAACCCCGGGAAAAGCAACGCGGACCGGACGGAAAATCCCGGCCCGGGGCCGGTCCCCGGACCGCCGGTTTGACGAGCCCCCCTCCCCGGGGATAGAAATCGACGCACCAGCACACGACCGTGAAGCCCGCGAAAACGCTCAAGGAGGCGATCATGTCCACCATCGGCGTCATCCTGGCCGGCTGCGGCAACATCGACGGCGCGGAAATCCACGAATCCGTCCTGACGCTCCTCTATCTGGCCCAGGCCGGGGCAAAAACCCGCATCTACGCCCCGGACGTCCCCTTCGAGGCCGTGAATTTCCTGACCAGAAAGCCCATGGGCGAAAAACGGGGCGTGCTCATGGAGGCGGCCCGCATCGCCCGCGGCGACATCAAGGACGTGGCCTCGGCCAGGGGCGCGGACCTGGATGCCCTGATCCTGCCCGGCGGCAACGGCGTGGCCAAGAACCTGTGCGATTTCGCGACCAAAGGCCCGGACGGGAAGGCCCACCCCGAGGTGGCCCGGCTCATCCGCGAGGTCCACGACGCGGGCAGGCCCGTGGGGGCCATCTGCATCGCCCCGGTGGTCCTGGCCCTGGTGCTCGGGGCCGAAAAGCCCCGCCTGACCATCGGCACCGACCTGGGCACGGCCCAGGCAATGGAAAAAACAGGCGCGGTGCACGTCAACTGCCCCGTGGACGACATCGTGGTGGATGAGAGGCTCAACCTCGTGACCACCCCGGCCTACATGCTCGGCCCCGGCATCGCCGACGTGGCAAAGGGCATCGAAAAGTTCGTGGCCGAGATCGTGCGCCGGGCCTAGCGCAGGGGAAAAGGCGCGGGGAGATGCCTCCGGCGGCCAAAGGGCTTCGCCCTTTGGAATCCCACGCAACACCCTTAAAAAATACGATAGTATTTTTTAAAAAAACCATTTGACGAGGGTGGCGGGGGAAATGCCTCCGGCGGCCAAAGTGCTTCGCCCTTTGGAATCCCACGAAGGGACGTGGCGTTCCGGGGTGTTGTGGAAACGACGGTTGAAAAACGACAAGGAGCCGTATGCGCCGCCTCGTGGTCAATGCGGACGATTTCGGACTGACCGACGGCATCTGCCGTGGCATCGTCCATGCCATGGACCACGGCGTGGTCCGGGCCACCACGGCCATGACCCGGCCCCCGGGCGCGGCCGGACGCATCGCGGCCCATGCCGGGGCGCTTTCCGGCCGCATGGGCATCCATTTCCAGTTGACCGGCGGCCACCCGCCCTGCCTGCCGCCCGGCGAGGTGCCGAGCCTGGTCGCTCCCGAAGGCGTGTTCGCCGGAAAACGCATGGACATCGGGGAGGTCGCGGCCGGGGAGTTGCGCCGGGAATGGCGCGCGCAGCTTGGGTTCCTGCGCTCCTGCGGGGTCGAGCCGACGCACATGGACACCCATCACCACGTGCACAAGCGGCCCGACGTGTTCCCGGTCTACCTGGAATTCGCCCGGGAACTGGGCATCCCGGCCCGGGCCACGAACCCGGACATGGCCGCCGCGCTGCGCGCGGCCGGGGTCCGGTGCGCCGACGGCTTCATCACCGGCTTCTTCGGCGAGGACCTTTCCCCCGGACGGTTTCTGGACCTCGTGGACCAGGCCTTCACGGGGCTTTCGGACACGGCCGTGGTGGAGCTCATGTGCCATCCCGGCCACGACGACCCCGAACTCTCGGCCATCAGCTCCTACAGCGCGGCCCGGGAACGCGAGATCGCCGTGCTGACCTCGGCCGAGGTCCGCCTCGGGCTCGCCGGGATGGGGATCGCGGTGGCCGGCATGGAGGCCGTGGCGGCCGCATGAAAGATGTGTGCGTTTTTCGGAGAGGCTTTTCCGGCGGCCGAAAAACGTGTATCGGCCTTGAGATGGAAAAGGCGCCCGCAACGCGACGCGCCATCACGCCCGCACAAGGAGCCCTGCCGTGACCCACGAGGCGACGACGGAACTGCGCAAGTTCGTGGCCCCTGAGTTCGTGTTCGGACCGGGATCGGCCCGGCTGGCCGGGCGCTACGCCAAAAACCTGCGGTGCAGAAAGGCCCTGGTGGTCACCGGCCCGAACCTCATCCGCCTGGGCTGGGCCGGGCAGGTCATCGACAGCCTGCGCGAGGCCGGCGTGGCCACCACCATCTTCGCCGACGTCACCCCCAATCCCCGCGACTACGAGGTCATGGCCGGGGCCGACGTCTACCGCCGCGAGGGCTGCGACGCCATCGTGGCCGTGGGCGGCGGCAGCCCCATGGACTGCGCCAAGGCCGTCGGCATCGTGTGCACCAACGACCGCCACGTGCTCGAATTCGAGGGCGTGGACAACGTGGAAAGGCCCGGGCCGCCGCTGATCTGCATTCCCACCACGGCCGGGACCGGGGCCGAGGTCTCCCAGTTCGCCATCATCAACGACACCAAGCGCAAGGTCAAAATCGCCATCGTCAGCAAGACCGTGATCCCGGACGCGGCCCTGGTCGACCCCCTGCCCACCATGACCATGGATGCGGAACTCACGGCCCACACCGGCCTCGACGCCCTGACCCACGCCATCGAGGCCTACGTGTCCAACGCCCATTCCCCGATCACCGACCTGTTCGCCTTAAAGGCCGTGGAACTGGTCCAGGCCCATCTGGTGGCGGCCACCGCCCGGCCCGACGACACCGAATCCAGAAGCGGCATGATGTTCGCAAGCCTCTACGCCGGGCTGGCCTTCTCCAACGCCATCCTCGGCGCGGTGCACGCCATGGCCCACAGCCTGGGAGGGTTTCTGGACCTGCCCCACGGCCAGTGCAACGCCATCCTGCTCGACCATGTGGCGGCCTACAACTTCCCGAGCGCCCCGGAACGCTACGTGGACATCGGACGGCTCCTCGGGGCGGCCGTCGACCCGGACATGGACCCGGACGACAAGAAGCGGGCCGTGATCGCGGCCCTGCGCCGCCTGAAAAAAGAGGCCGGCGTGGACCAGACCCTAAGCGACCTGGGCGTGCGGCCCCACGAACTCGCCGAACTGTCGGCCAAGGCCATAAACGATCCCTGCATGCTCACCAACCCCCGCCAACCCTCGGTAGAGGACATCCGAAACCTGTATGAAGCCGCCTGCCGATTCCGCGCCTGACTGGAAGGCCTCCCGGGAAAAGCTCATCGGGCTCGGGGAAACCTCCCTGAGCAAGAGTTATTACCCCGAACTCCAGGAGCGGCTTTCCGAACTCGAACAATTCCGGGAACTGCTCGAGGTCAGCAACGACGCCATCTTCCTCGTGGACGCGGCCACAGGCGCGATCCTCGACGCGACAGGGGCCGCCCCGGCCCTGCTCGGACGCGGCAAGGAGCGCATCCTGGGCGCGCCGATATGGGACTTCCTGCGTCCCCGGCAGGTCCCGAAGGTCCGGGAGGCCTTTGCCGCCGGAGGCACCGAGGTCCCGTTGGAACTGGACCTGACGAGCCCGGACGGCGCGACCGTGGCGGTGGAGATGTCCATCCGGGTGGCCGCCGGGCCGCGGTTGCGCAAGGCCGTGGTGGTGGCCCGGGACATCGCCCGGCGCAAAAAGGCCGAGTTGGCCCTCAAGCGCGCCGAGGAACGCTACCGGAGCATCGTGGAAAACGCCGTGGAGGGTTTTTTCACCACCACCCCGGCCGGACGCTTCACCAGCGCCAACCCGGCCCTGGCCGCCTACCTGGGATACGACTCCCCGGAAGCGCTCATGCGCGAGGTCACGGACATCAGAAGCCAGCTCTACGCCGAGGCGGGAGACCGGGACCGACTCATGGCCCTGCTCAAGGCCAGGGGCGAGGCCAAGGAATTCCCGGCCCGCTTCCGGCACAAAAGCGGCAGGATCATCTGGGTGTCCCTCAACGTCCGGGTCATCCGCGACCCATCCGGACTGCCTTTGTATTATGAAGGGTCCTGCGAGGACGTCACCGCCCGCAAGGAGGCCGAGGAGGCCCTGCGCCAGGCCCACGCCGAGCTCGAACGGCGCGTCGCGGACCGCACCCGGGAACTGAGCCAGGCCAACGCCCGACTGGTCCACGAGGTCGCCGAGCGGCGTCGGGCCGAGGAGGCCGCCGAGGCCGCCAACAAAACCAAATCCGAATTCTTGTCCATGGTCTCCCACGAGATACGCACCCCCCTGACCTCGGTGCTGGGCTTTTCCAAGATCATCCGCAAAAAGCTCGGCACCCTCTTCGCCAGGCTGCCCGCCGGCGACCCCGCCCTGGCCAGGGCCGCCGAACAGACCATATCCAACCTGGAGATCATCACCGCCGAGGGCGAGCGCCTGACCAGCCTGATCAACGACGTGCTGGACCTGGCCAAGCTCGAATCCGGGCGCATGGAATTCTCCATGCGGGTCCTCGACCCAGCCGAACTCATCTCCCGGGTCATGGCCTCCACCTCGGTGCTCGTCGAGGGCAGGGACGTGCGCATGATCCGCAGCCTGGACCCGGACCTTCCCCCGGTCACCGGCGACCGCGACCGCATCATCCAGGTCCTGGTGAACCTGATCTCCAACGCGGCGAAATTCACCGACCGCGGGACCATCACCTGCACGGCCACGAGCGGGGACGGTTTCCTGCGCGTCAGCATAGCCGACACCGGCATCGGCATCGCGGACAAGGACCGCGACAAGGTGTTCGAAAAGTTCAACCAGGTACGCACCGAAGGCGCCGAGCGGCCCAAGGGTACGGGATTGGGACTGCCCATCTGCAAGCACATCGTGGAATCCCACGGCGGCCGGATATGGTTCACGAGCGCCCCCGGCCAGGGCAGCACGTTCACCTTCACCCTGCCCCTGACCGGGAAGTGACCGCTTCCGGGGATTGTCTTTTCTCCGGATTTCGACGACAAGGACCGCCCGGCCGCATCCTTCCCTTCCCCGACGTCACCGGACCGTCACGCCGCGCGGCCTATCTTTTCCCTTGAGGACACATATGAAAACCACCCCACGCAACGATTCCATCCGCAACATCGCCATCATCGCCCACGTCGACCACGGCAAGACCACCCTCGTGGACCACATGTTCCGGCAAAGCGGGCTGTTCCGCGAAGGCCAGGACACCCCGGAACGGATCATGGACAGCATGGATCTCGAACGGGAGCGGGGCATCACCATCGCCGCCAAGAACTGCGCCGTGACCTGGCGGGGCACCAAGATCAACATCATCGACACCCCCGGCCACGCCGATTTCGGCGGCGAGGTGGAGCGGGCCCTGTCCATGGCCGACGGCGCCGTGCTTCTGGTCGACGCCTCGGAGGGCCCCCTGCCCCAGACCCGCTTCGTGCTGAAAAAAACCCTGGAGGCCGGACTTCGGGTCATCGTGGCCGTGAACAAGATCGACCGCAAGGACGCCCGCCCCGACGAGGTCCTAAACGAGATCTACGACCTTTTCATCG
Organism: Thermodesulfobacteriota bacterium; assembly: GCA_049324675.1. GTDB lineage: Bacteria > Desulfobacterota > Desulfovibrionia > Desulfovibrionales > Desulfovibrionaceae > Desulfolutivibrio. The sequence continues at coordinate 15,965 of JBMONM010000022.1, read as the reverse complement.
ACCTCGACGCCGACGAGGAGCAGCTCGAATTCCCCGTGCTCTACGCCGTGGGCCGGGAGGGCCGGGCCATGCGCACCCTGGACGGCGAGGGCACGGACCTGACGCCCCTTTTCGAGACCATCATCGAGGAGATTCCCGGCCCGGCCTGCGATCCCGCCCAGCCCTTCGCCATGCTGGTTTCGGACCTCGGCTATTCCGACTTCCTGGGCCGCCTGGCCATCGGCCGGGTGCTGGCCGGCACGGCCAAGAGCCAGGACTCCCTGGTGCGCATCGACGAGGGAAACCGGCGCGTCCCGCTTCGGGTCACCCGGCTCCAGGTCTACGACGGACTCAAGGTCGTGGACTCGGAAACCGCGCACCCCGGGGATATCGTGGTCATTTCGGGCCTGGACGAGGTGAAGATCGGGGACACCATCTGCTCCCCCGAGGCCCAAAAGGCCCTGAGGCGCATCAGCGTGGACGATCCCACCGTGGCCATGCGCTTCACCATCAACACCTCCCCCCTGGCCGGCCGCGAGGGCAAGTACGTGCAGTCCGCGCGCATCCGCGACCGTCTGTTCAAGGAAACCCTGCTCAACGTGGCCATCCGGGTGGAGGAAAGCGAGGAACGCGACAGCTTCATCGTCAAGGGCCGGGGCGAATTCCAGATGGCCATCCTGATCGAGACCATGCGCCGGGAGGGCTTCGAACTGGCCGTGGGCCGCCCGGAGGTCATCTACCGGATCGAGAACGGCGTCCGCAAGGAACCCGTGGAGCACCTGTTCATCGACTGCGAGGAGTCGTTCACCGGCGTGGTCACGGAAAAGCTGTCCATCCGCAAGGGGCGCATGAAAAACCTGGTGAACCACGGCTCGGGCCGGGTGCGCCTGGAGTTCACCATCCCCTCGCGCGGACTCATCGGCTACCGCGACGAGTTTCTGACCGACACCAAGGGCACGGGCATCATGAACTCGTATTTTCTGGGCTACGAGGAATACCGGGGCGACTTCCCCTCGCGTTTCACCGGCTCCATCGTGGCCGACCGCTCGGGCGTGGGCGTGCCCTATGCCCTGTTCAATCTGGAGCCGCGCGGCAGGCTCTTTCTGTCCCCCGGGGAACCGGTCTACGAGGGCATGATCGTCGGGGAGCACAACCGGGAAAACGACATCAACGTCAACCCCTGCAAGGAAAAAAAGCTGACCAACATGCGCGCCGCGGGCAAGGACGAAAACGTGATCCTGACCCCGGTCATGCCCATGACCCTGGAGCGGGCCATCCACTTCATCCGCGAGGACGAACTGGCCGAGGTCACCCCGACGTCCATCCGGCTGCGCAAGGTGGAGCTTTCGGCCCAGAAGCGCCATATGATCGGCGGGGCCAAAAAGAAGGCCAAGGAGGAGGCGTAGGTGCCCCTTTTCACCATCGACCAGGACCTGTGCCGCCGCGACGGCCTGTGCGCGGCGGTCTGTCCGGCCAGCCTGGTGCGCCTGGACGATCCCGGGGGCCTGCCCTACCCCCTGGCCGGCAGGGAGGTCCACTGTATCCGCTGCGGCCACTGCGTGGCCGTCTGCCCCACCGGGGCCCTGCGCCACAGCCTTCTGCCCATCGGGGACTTCCCGCTCATCGACCGCGAAAAGGCCCTGTCGCAGGACCTCCTGACCCACCACCTCCGGACCCGGCGCTCCATCCGCAACTTCAAACCCTGCCCCGTGCCCCGGGAAACCTTCGCGGCCATCCTGGACACCGTGCGCCACGCCCCCTCGGGCCACAACCACCAGCCCGTGGCCTGGACCATTCTGGACGGCCGGACGGCCGTGTCCGCGTTTCTTTCCCACGCCGCCGAATGGATGCGCGAGGAGGTCCGGGCCAAGACCCCCCTGTCCCGGACCCTGAGCCTGGCCGGGGCGGTCCGGGCCGTGGACAAGGGCAAGGACGTGGTCACCCGGGGCGCGCCCCACGTGGTGTTCGCCCATGTCCCGGCCCAGGGCGTCACCCCGAAGACCGACGCGGTCATCGCCGCGTCCTGGTTCGAGATCGTGGCCCATGCCCACGGCGTGGGCACCTGTTTCGCGGGCTATCTGATGTTCGCCCTGGAGCGCCGCCCGGAACTGGCCCGGTCCCTGGGAATCCCCGAGGGCCGCGTGGTCCCGGCCGCGCTTCTGGCCGGCGTTCCGAAATACCGCTACCGGCGCATGGTGCCCCGGGACGAACCCGGGGTGACTTACCTGGATACTGTACTTACGGCCGGCGCATAGTCCCGGCCCGACCGGGCGGGGTCATGGGCGAATCCCCTCTTGCCAAACTCCCCCGGCATTTATAGTGTCGTACCCCCGCCGCGTTTCCCTTTCGGGCCGGCCTGGGATTGAGAGGCAGCACGCGGCAGGAACGTCGTCCGTACGACGTGGTGTTTCGGGTGGTTGCGGGACGACCGCAACGGCTCCGGGCGCGAGGAGATGCCCCCGAAACCGCCTGCCTTTTTTCGGTTTTTACCGCGCCTTCGGCATCAAGGAATTTGGGGACCATGCACGTTGCCATTCATCAGAGTCTTGCATCTCCATCGATTTATCTGTTCACAAGGAAGAAAAACGACTTTGCCTCGCTTCCACCCGATCTCGCGGCCGAACTGGGCGAATTGCGCTTTTTGCGCATGTCCCGCGACCGGACCGAGGAAACGTCTTCCCTGGCCCGGGCCATGGACGATATCGTTCGCGGGGTGATCTCCCGGGGGTACCACGTGATCGACTGGTCCGGCAGGGAATAGGCGGCCGAACGGCCGGCGCCGGTTTCCCCCGGAGGGCGGCGGGGACGCGCGCACCCCGGCCCCGGCGGACCCGTTACGAAGGATTCGATCCATGATCGTCGCCAGAAACATCGAGGACATCCACGACACCCTGACCGGGACCTGCCTGACCATCGGCAATTTCGACGGCGTGCACATGGGCCATGCCCGGCTGTTGCGCCGGGTCCGGGAGCGTGCGGCGGCCACGGACATGATCAGCATGGCCGTGACCTTCGACCCGCACCCCCGGCGCGTGCTCCTGGACAAGAACGCGCCGCCCCTGCTGACCCTGACCGAACAGAAACTCGAACTGCTCGAACAAAGCGGCATCCAGGTCACCGTGCTTTTGCCCTTCACCCGGGCCCTGGCCGCGCTGGAGCCGGAGGAATTCGTCCGCGAGAAGCTGGTCGCCGGCCTGTGCATGCGGGAGATGGTCATCGGCTACGACTACGCCTTCGGCAAGGGCCGCAAGGGCAACTTCGAGCTGCTCTCGGCCCTGGGGCGAAGCTGCGGCTTCGTGGTGGAACGCCTGGAGCCGGTGATCATCGACGGCGCGGTGGTCAGTTCCACACGCATCCGGGACATGATCGAGGCCGGCGACGTCTGGGACGCCCGGCCCCTGCTCGGCCGTTTCTACCAGGTGCGCGGCACCGTCGTCCGCGGCCGCGACCGGGGGGGGCGCCTTCTGGGCTTCCCCACGGCCAACCTGGCCCCGGCCGACGAACTGGTTCCCAAAACCGGCGTTTATGCCGTATGGGTGGACATTGGCGCGCGCATCCTGCCCGGGGTGACCAATATCGGCTGCAATCCGACCTTCGGCGGAGACACGCTTTCCGTGGAGGTGCACATCCTGGATTTTTCAGGCGATCTCTACGGCAAACCCATCCGGGTCCATTTCGTGCAACGCCTGCGTTCGGAGCGCACGTTTTCCGGCGTCGAGGAACTGGCCGCCCGCATTCGCGAGGACATCCGCATCGGCCGCAGCATCCTGGCCACACCCGAGGCGCGCATCTCCTGAACCCGGGGCCATGACGGCGGCATTCCCGACCAGGGGGGACGAGACCACCCGGCCATGAATCCCTTACGGCACCCACGGCCCCGGCACGGCCCGACACTGTATCTCAAAATCCTCCTGCGCCGTCTGCGCCGGTCGGCCTCGGTACGCCGGCTGGTCCTGGGTCTGGTCGCGGGAACCGGTTCGGGTCTTCTGGCCAGCGCCTTCTTCTTCATCCTGGAACTGCTGCGCCAGTTCCTGCTGGTCGATGCCGTGGGCCTGACCGTCCCAAGCCCCGGCGGCGAACACTTCTTCTATCACGCCGTCGCCGGGACGCCGCGCCTGTGGCTCCTGCCGCTCCTCCTTGGCGGGGTGGGCATGGCCACGGGTTACGTCTTCTCCCGGCTCATCCCGGAGTCCCTGGGTTCCGGAACCGACGGCACGGACGCCATGATCAAGGCCTTCCACCGCCAAAGCGGGGTCATCCGACCCCGGGTGTTCTTTCTGCGCGCGACCGGAGCCATCCTGACCATGGCCGCGGGCGGCAGCGCCGGCAGCGAGGGTCCCATGTCCCAACTGGGCGGCGGCATGGGCTCGTTTCTGGCCATGAAGCTGGGACTTTCGGCCAGGGAGCGGCGCATCCTGCTTTTGGCCGGCGCCGCCGGAGGACTGGGGGCCATCTTCCGCGCCCCCCTGGGCGGGGCGCTCACGGCCGTGGAGGTCGTCTACCGCGAGGATTTCGAGGCCGAGGCCGTTTTGCCGGCGGTGGTCTCCTCGGTGACCGCCTACACCATCATGACCCTGTTTTTCGGCACGGGTTCCATCTTCACCGCCCCGGCCTACCATTTCCGAAACGTCCTGGAACTGCCGGTCTACGCCTTCCTGGGCCTTTTTTGCTCCGGCGCGGCCTTCGTGTACCTGCGGACCTTTTTCTTTTTCAAGCACCGGGTCTTCGAACGACTCCAGGCCAAAATCGGCCTGATGTGGACGGCGGGGATCGGGGGGCTGTGCATGGGAGGGTTCGGAGCGCTTTTTCCCCAGACCCTCAGTTCCGGCTACGGCTGGCTGGAAATGGCCATCCGGGGGGACATGGGGCCGGTGCTGCTGGCGGCCCTGTTTCTGGGCAAGACCCTGGCCACCTCCCTGACCCTGGGTTCGGGCCTAAGCGGCGGCATGTTCGCGCCCACGCTTTTCGCCGGCGGCGTGGCCGGCGGCATCGTCGGACAGGTCGGCCACCGCCTGCTGCCCGACGTGGTCGCCACCCCCGGCAGCTACACCCTGGTGGGCATGGCGGCCATGTTCGCCGGGGTGGCCGGCGCTCCGGTGGGACCGTTGATCATGGTCTGCGAGATCACCCAGGGATACGGCCTGCTGGCGCCGCTGATGCTGTGCACGGCCGTGTGCCTGGTCCTGTGCCGCCGCACGCCGCTGTACGAAAACCAGGTGGCCAACAAGTTCGAGTCCCCGGCGCACCTGGGCGACGCCACCATCAACATCCTGGAAGAGCTTCGGGTGCAGGACTATTACCGCGCCGGCAAGACCACCATCCTGGAGCGGGGGACGACGCTCAAGGCCCTGACGGACATCATCGCCGGGACCACCGAACTGGTCTTTCCGGTCAGGGATGCGGCGGGCCGCCTGAGCGGCGTCCTGACCATGCAGGACGTGCGCAACGTGCTTTTCGAAAACGCCCTGTTCGATCTGGTGGTGGTGGGCGATCTGGCCCGGCCGCCGGTCAGCCTGACCCCGGACGCCAGCCTGTACGACGCGCTGCTCCTGTTCGTGGACGAAAATCTGGGACAGATTCCCGTGGTCGACCCGGAAAACCAGGACACGGTCCTGGGCATGCTCGGCCGCGAGGACGTCTTTTCGGCCTACTCCGCGACACTGAAGGAACTCAAGAAAGAGGGCTAGTCTCCCCGCCGGCCGCGGGGTCCTCCCCGGCGGCCCGTTCCCCATGCACCATATCCGTGAGCCGCCGGAGCGCCTCCCGGGGATCGGCGTGCTGCAGGATGTTCCGCCCCACGCAGGTTCCGGCCGCGCCGGCCTCCAGGGCCTGTCCGACCATGGCCAGAAAGCTGGCGAAATCCGGCCGGCTCGGGCCACCGGTGATGACCACCGGGACGAAACTGGCGGCGCAGGCCCGGGAAAAACTCTTGGCGTCGCCGGAATAGGGAACGCCGACCATGTCCGCGCCGAGTTCGGCCCCGAGCCGGATGCAATGACAGATCAGGCTCGGGTCCATCTCGTTGACGATGCGGTCGCCCTTGGGCTGGATCACGGCCAGGACGGGGATTCCCAGGCCGTGGGCCTCGTCGCAGACCGCCCCCAGGTCGCCCAGCATCCGGTCCTCCAGATCGTTGGCGATGTTGACCTGGGTGACGACAAGGTCCGCGCCGAGGCGCAAGGCCTCGTGAACCGAACACACCAGGCTGCGGCTATACGGCGGCACGGCGTGCCTGGTCCCGCCGGAGAGCTGGGCGGCCACCTGGATGCCCGCCGGAATCCCGGGCAGGCAGGCCCAAAGCGCCCCCTTGTTGAGCACCACCCCCTGCACCGGGAAATCCCGGATCATGCCGATGAGCTTCGGAAAATCCTCAAGCCCCGGCAGCATCCCCTCGCCCACCCCGTGGTCCAGGGGCACAAGCACCGTGCGTCCGCTCCGGGCATCGAAAAGTCTGGAAAGCTTTCGCGCGCATCCGATCATGTCATGTCCTTTTCGCCTCGGCGCGGGACGATGTCCGGGCTCCCGAACGCTCGGCCGTCCCTTCCCCGCCTCGCCCCGTCTCGGAGGCCATCTCTTTTTCGCCGCAAGGCGTCGCATCCCTTTTCTTCTTCCGGTCCTGGAACGGGGGCGTCACCGGCGGCATGGCCGTGACTATCCTTGATCCGTTTGAAATGATCAATGCCGGGCCACGGACAGGGGATGCCCGTGGCGGGCGCCCCCCTTCCCCCTGGACGGGCCGGGACCACATTGTCCCGGCGGACCGCCGGCTTTCGCCCGTCCCCCGAAAACCGCGCGCCCTTGTTTCGGATTCCGGCCGGCTACGTCCTGTCCGACCACAGCGCCCGGCCGTTTTTGACCGTGACGAAGCCCAGGGGAAGATCCTTGTAGTAACACCCCGCCCGTTTGGGCAAGGCCCCCACGCGCAGGTCACGGCCGGCGAGCAGGTCGACCAGTTCCGCCGGATCCTCAAAAACCAGCCCCGGCGGCCCGCCCTGTTCCGGCGACGGTCCGAGAAGCAGCCTGGCCCGGGGATTGGGGCGAAAATCCCGACCCTTGATCGCGCCCAGATGGAATCCCCTGAACCGCAGGCCGCGCGCCGCATATTTTTCCGCCGCCCTGGGGATGAAATAGACCCGTTCCCCGAACCGGCAGACCCGCCCCGGCCCCAACCCGTCGAAGACAAGCCCCTGCGCGCCGGGATGCTTTCCGGGCTCGACGGTCTGCGCATCCTCCAGGCCCGTCCGGCCCCCGCCGCGCCGCCCCTCCCGCCGTCCGGACATATCCGGAAGCGCCTGCCCGGGGACGTCCTCCTCCGGGATGCCGCCCACGGCGGCCGAAGCCTCCAGGCAGGCCAGAAAAAAGCCCTGGCCGCCATGCCCGGTCGTGTCCACCCGGAGCACGCCGTCCAGGGACGACGGCGCGGCGGCCGTTCCGGGCGGCGCGGACAACGGCGCCAGGGTCAGGGGCAGGGTGTCCAGGGCGAAGCGGATCTGGTCCTCGTTTTCAGCCGGATTGGTGGTGCAGGTGGAGTACATGAGACGGCCGCCCGGGGCCAGCAGGCCGGCGGCCGTGCGCAACAGCCTGCGCTGCAGGACCACGAGCGGCTCCACCTTGTCCTCCCGCCACAGGGAAAGCACCCGGGGATTCTTTTCGGCCGTGCCCCAGCCGCTGCACGGCGGGTCGAGCAGGATATGCGAGAAGGCGTGTCCGGGCAGGACCGGGGCCAGGTCGACCTCGCCGCAGGTGGCCACGCCCGGCAGATTCAGGCGCAACAGATTGCGCCGCAGGGTGGTCAGGCGGTCGGGCGAGGGATCGTTGCCGAGAACGAATCCTTCGGGCCCGACAAGCTGGGACACAAAACCCGTCTTGCCGCCCGGGCTGGCGCACATGTCCAGGACCTCGGCGCCCTGGGGCGGGGCCAGACACAGGGGCGGCAACATGGAGGAACGGTCCTGGATGTAGATGAGCCCGAAGGCGGCCGCCAGGCTCGATCCCAGGGGGAAGGGTTCGGCGGTCAGCCGGCGGCACCAGGGGGAGAAGGGCTCTGGCTCGAACCCAAACCCCTGGGACGTGAGCAGGTCCTCGACCAGCGGGACCTCCCGCATCCGGCAGACCAGCCTGAAGGAGCGCCGGCTGGCGGCCTCCCGGTCGCCCGGGCGGCGGGAGGCATCGGACGAGGCGGACGCGGGCATGGCCGGATGATACGTGGAAGCGCGGCCGAGGGGAAGCGTCCCGGCCCCCGGACGCCGCGTCGAAAAGACTTGCCTTCCCGCCTCCCGTTTTTTAGGGAGGAGGCCGGCGTCGATCGCCCATTCCCCCCAAGGCGGCATTCCATGGAAATTCTGGTCACCCTGGCTGATTTCGTCCTGCATGTGGACCGGCATCTGGCCGACATCGTGGGCCAGTACGGCATGTGGACCTACTTTCTGCTCTTCTGCGTCATCTTTCTGGAGACCGGCTTCGTGGTCACCCCGTTTCTGCCCGGCGACTCCCTGCTGTTCGCGGCCGGAGCCCTGTGCGGGGCCCGGATCATGGACCCCTGGATCATCAACGGGCTGCTCATGGCCGCGGCCATCCTCGGGGACAATGCCAACTACTGGATCGGCCGTCTGGTGGGGCCGGCCATCTTCGAGAAAGACAACCGGTTCATCAACAGGAAGTATCTGGACAAGGCCCACGCCTTCTACGAGCGCCACGGCGGCAAGACCATCGTCATCGCCCGGTTTCTGCCCATCATCCGGACGTTCGCGCCCTTCGTGGCCGGCATCGCCCGCATGCGCTACCACCACTTCCTGGCCTGCAGCGTGCTCGGCGGGACGCTGTGGATCACCCTTTTCACCTGGGCCGGCTATTTTTTCGGCAACATGCCCTTCGTGCGCAAGAACTTCAGCGTGGTCATCGTGGCCATCATCGTGATCTCGCTTCTGCCCGGGGTGATCGAATACCTCCGGGCCCGACGCGGCGCCGCCAGGGAGCGGGCCTGAACGCCACGGCGACCGGTTCCGGGCCGGGGGCTCACGGCCGACCGACGTCCGGCCGCGCGGCGGGCGCCCTGACGCTGTCCCATCCCTGACGCCACGGAATCTCCAGGATGGTCAGGGACACGGCGGGCAAACGGACCCGGGCGCGTCCCTGGGCAAAGGCCACCGCCCCCGCCCCGGCCAAGACCGGGGCGGGATCGTCCGGCCCCTTGCCGCGCCATACGGTCCTGTCCGCCCGGGCCTGGCCGAGCCCGGCCACCTTCAGTTCGATTTCCCGGGCCGTGTCCTTGTTGATGCAAAACACGCTCACCTTTCCGGACCGACGATCCACGGACGCGAAGACCGGGACCTCGGGCGTGCCCAGGGCCAGAACCGGACCGTCCCCGAGATGGCGGGCCAGAAGGGAAAGGGCCGTCCCCGTGGGCAGGGGCCGGTTCCCGGCGTCCAGGGCGTCCCACAACTCCGGCCTGACCGCGTTTTCCATCCATCTGGTGGCCCATATCTGGACCGTGTCCACCCTGGGATCGGAAACCCCCTGCCACAGCATGTCCAGCAGGACCAGGGCGTGGCCCAGGGTGTTGTCGTGTTTCCAGCCGTCGTTTTCGGGATGGCCGTACCAGTCCGCGGAGTTGACCTCGGTGAGCAGGTAGCGCAGCCGTCCGGCCAGATCCGGCGGGCCGGACTCCCTGGCCGCCGCGTCGATCTCCCACACCCCGCGCATGACCACCGGATGGGTGCGGTAGTAGTCGTAGCCGTACCACTGCAGGCACGGATACTCGTGCACGGACACGAAATCGATGTCGCCTCCGGCGATGGAAAAGACCGTCTTCCACCAGGGCGACGGATTCCCGGCCTTCTCGTCGTAGGCGCCCACGGCCTCGCGCAGGACCGGCCCGTTGACCCCTATCCGTATGGACGGGTCCACGGCCTTCATGGTCCGGGAGAAAAGGACCACGTCCCGGGCGTACTCCTCGGCCCGGCAGCCGCCGTCGTAGGTGTCCAGATAGCTTTCGTTGCCGATCTCGAAGTATTTGACGCCATAGCCCTTTTCCAGGTTGGCGTAGCGCACCCAGGCCACGGCCGCGGCCACAAGGTCCTCCCGGGAGGGAACCGTGCCTCCGGGCGTGGGCGGCCGATAGGCCGCGTCATGGGCGACCACGAGGACCGGCTCGGCCCCGACTGTGCGGCTTACGTCCATGAATTCGTCGAAATCCAGGGGATCGGTGGTGAAGCGGCCGCCGGACAGGCTGTACACCCTGGCGTCGTCCGAGGGCCACTCCTCGGGACCCGTCCGGGCCAGCCGGGGTCGCGGCCCCCGATAGGGCGGCTCGCTCCAGAAGGTCACGTCGGATTTGGCCCCGCCGGGATAGCGCAGGGTCCCGGCGCCCAGGTCCCGCAGGGCCTCGGCCAGAGGCCGGACGCCGTGGCGGTTGGCGTCATCGTCGAGGAGGTAGTTGACGTTGATGCCCAGGAGCCGGCCCGCGCCGGAAGGCGTTGGCCGGCGCAGCGGCACGTCCGGGTCGACGAAAACGGAACCGGCCCCGGCCAGGCAGGGCGCCGTTGCCACAAGGCACCATATCAGGACCGCGGCCGGGAGGCGAAGGAAACGACATGGCGACACATACGGGGGGGAAACGAAACGCATGGCAACATCCTGAAGCGGATTCAATCCGGGAAGATCGTACCGGCTGTCGCTTCTACCCGCAGACGCCCCCGCACCGCAAGTCCCGGGACGTGACGATTCCACGACATCCGCGAGACGAACTCAGGCGCCGCGCCATCGCCGTTGTCCTTCTCCCCGCTCCGCCTCAGGGGTTCCATGTGCATATCTCTTCACTTGATACGTGGCGAGGTTGATAGTATTGCGATTGCCGCGATACGGGAACGGCGGGCGATTGCGCGCGATGTCCCCAGGCCTTTCCCGGCAAAAACTGGTCCCCCAGGGACCCGGAGGAATCCGAATGACCCATGTCAAAATGCTGGCCGCACTCATCCTGGCGCTCGCCTGTCTGATCCCCGCGCCGGGATTCGCCCAGACCAAGACCTTCGCCGTCACCCAGTTCGCGGTGCACGGTCCGGACAAGTACCAATACCTCAAACAGGGCATCCAAAGCATGGTCGTCTCCCGGTTGAGCTGGCCCGGGAAACTCCAGGCCATGGATACGGCCAAGGTCGACGCGGCCCAGCCCGCTCCCCCGGCCTCCGAAGCCGAGGCCAAGGCCCTTTTGGGCAAGCTCAAGTCCGACTACATCGTCTACGGCAGCCTGACCGTCACCGGCGAAGAGGCCAGCCTGGACATGCATGTCGTCGACGCCTCGGGCAAATCCTGGCCCAAGACCCTGCAGACCAAGGTTGGCAGCCTCGTTCCGTCCCTGGAAAAAACCGTCAAGGATGTGGGCGCGGAAATCTTCCAGCGTCCGCCGACCCCTTCCCAGGCCGCCGGGGGCAGGAACGCGCCCAAGACCCCCAATCCGCCCAATGCCTCGTTCGTGGCCAGCCAGGGCGAGGGAGGTCCCGACAAGAGCTATCTCAATCCCAACTTCCGCTACGCCGGCCCGACCCAGAGCCCCGGCGTGTGGCGCAGCCAGGCCCTGCCCCATGCCTCGTCGGGCATCGCCGTGGGCGACGTCAACGGCGACGGAAAAAACGAGATCGTGGTCCTGGGAACGGCCACCGTCGAGGTCTTCACCCACTCCCACGACCAGCTCGTGCCTGTGGCCAGATACGATGCGCCCACCAACTTCCTGCTGCTCAACATCAACGTCTTCGACACCAACGGCGACGGCAGATCGGAAATCATCGTCTCGGCCAGATACGTCAAGGATCCCCGCTCCTTCATTCTGGAGTTCAATGACGGCAAGCTGGATATCAAGCTGCGCGATATCCCGCTGTACCTGAACGTGGCCGCGATTCCGCCCGACTTCACCCGCACCCTGGTGGGTTCCAAGCCCGATGTCCGCGAGGTCTTCACCAAGGGCGTCTACCAGGTGTCCGTCGGCAGCGGCCAGGCTGTCCTGGGCCACCGGATAGAGCTTCCCAAGGACGCCAATGCCTTCAACTTCGCCTTTTTGCCTGAAAAAGCCGGATATCGCGTGATTTTGGCCGAAGAGGGCGACCACCTGGGCGTCTATACGCCCAAGGGCGAACGCACCGCGCTCACCGAGGAGGAATACGCGGGTTCCGGACTGGGCCTGGAGCACGATCCCATGATGGCCCCCATGGACAGGCCCCGCAACGACTACCTGTGGCTGTACTACTACGTCCCCCTGCCTCTTCTGGTGGCCAACCTGGACACGGACCCCTATCACGAAATCCTGGTCAGCCGGAACATCTCCGTGGCCGCCCAGTTTTTCGAGAACTACCGGGCCTTCTCCCAGGGTGAAATCCACGCCCTGTACTGGGACGGCGTGGGCCTGAGCCTCAAATGGAAGACCCGGCGCATCAAGGGCACCATCTCCGGCTACACCCTTGCCGACATCGACAACGACGGCCGGCAGGAGCTCGTGATCTGCATGAACACCTGGCCCGGGGCCATCGGCGTGGTCAACCGCAAGACCGTGGTCATGGCCTATACCCTGGACTCCGAGGGCGCGGACACCCAGTCCACGGATTACGGCAACATCCAGGACATCAACTGACGTAAGACATCCTCCGCAACGGCCGGAGCATGCCGTACGGAACTCGAGACTGGAAGGCCGTCCCGCGGGGCGGCCTTCCCCATGTGCAGGACGGCGCATACGCACGCCGGATCCGCCTGTGCGCGAGGCGGATCGGCCTGACACCCCCCAGACCAGAACCGTAGGCGGCGCGCTTGCCGAGCGACGCGGGACGCGCCCCGCGCCATGGCAGGGACGCCCCGGAGCCGCATCCCAGGTGGTCATCCAGTATCTGGCCCAAATCGTGAATTCCGGTCTGGCCCTCGGGTCGGTGTACGGACTCATGGCCATCGGGTTCGCGCTCATCTTCAGTTCCAGCCGCCTGATCAATTTCGCACAGGGGGAACTCCTGCTCATCGGCGGACTCACCCTGCAAAGTCTCACCCTGGTCCTGCATCTCTCCCCCCTGGCGGCCCTGGCGGCCGCCGCCCTGTTCGGGTTCGTCCTCGGACATCTGCTCTACGCCACCACCCTGGGCGTGGGCATCAAGGCCTCGCCCCTGCACCAGCTCATGCTCACCGTGGCCGCCAGCCTGTGCTGGCAGGGGGTGGCCATCCTGGCCTGGGGCAAAAACCCGATCATGCTGCCCCAGCTCCTGCCCCTGCCCCCGGTCCGTCTGGGCCTTGTGTTTTTGAGCCGGGACACGCTGACGGCCCTGGTTCTCGCGGTGGCAAGCGTCATCCTGCTTTCGCTCTTCCTCGCCCACACCAGGATCGGCCGGGCCGTGCGGGCCGTGTCCATGAACCCGGTGGCCGCGCGCCTCCAGGGCATCCGGCCGGGTTTCTGCCATGCCCTGTCCTTCGCCCTGGCCGGCATCCTGGCCGCCCTGGCCGCCATGGCCATCGGGCCGCAGACCATGCTGCGCTACGACATGGGCCTGGGCCTCGGGCTCAAGGGATTCGTGGCCGCCACCATCGGGGGATACGCCTCCGTGGGCCGGGTCTTTTTCGGGGGAGTGATCCTGGGGCTGGTCGAGGCCGCCCTGGTCCTTCTCTTGTCCGGCGAACTCAAGGAAACCGTGACCTATGTCCTGCTGATCGGCCTGCTCGTGCTGGCCCCGGGAAAGCGGGAAGAGGCGCGCCCGGCATGAGCGCCCATCCGTCGCGGCAGGCCCGCAACGCGGCGGGATTTTTTGTGGCCCTGTGCGCCGTGGGTCTTTTTCTGCCGGACTATCGGCTCCTGGTGGTCAACCAGCACCTTTTCCTGGCCCTAAACGTCCTGGCGCTGAACTTCTGCCTCGGTCTGGGCGGACAGATATCCCTGGCCCAGGGCGGGCTGGCCGGTCTTGGAGCCTACGTGTCGGTTCTGGCCCACGCGCATTTTCCCCAGGCCTCGGCGGTCATCGTTCCCGTGACGGCCCTGGCCGCATTCGCTCTGGCCGCGGCCGTGAGCCGGCCCATGGAGCGTCTGGGGGAAGGGTTCCTGGCCATGGCCACCCTCGGCCTGTCCCTGATCTTCACCAACCTGGTCCTGACCATGGAGCCCCTGACCGGCGGCTCCGCCGGGATGATGGTCGAGACCCGTCTGACCCTGCCCTGGATCGGCCCCCTCTCGGGCGACCGGACCTTTTTCTTCCTGTTCCTGGGACTTTTGGCCCTGGGCTGCTGGATCTTTTGGGCCTTGAAAAACAGCCGCCTCGGGCGGGCGCTTCTGGCCTGCAAGGACGACCCCCTGGCCGCGTCGAGTTGCGGCATCGACCGTCCGGCGTTGCGCTCCCTGTCCTTCGGACTCGGCGGCGCGTTCTCGGCCATGGCCGGAATGCTGCACGCCCACTACGGCGGGTTCATCAACCCGGAGCAGTTCAGTCTGGAACTGTCGCTCAAGGCCCTTCTCTTCCTGGTCATCGGCGGTCCGGGAAACCTTCTGCGCCCCCTGCTGGCGGTCATGGTCCTGGAAACGCTCATGTCCGGCATGCAGTTTCTGGGCGAGGGCCGCACCCTGGCCCACGGCCTGCTTTTGACCGCCGCCCTTCTGGCCGGATACCGGCGCACGGTCCGGCCCGCGCGAAACGCCGTCCCCGCGTCTTCGGTTGCCGAAGGCCATAAACCCATGTAACACCCTTGCCGCGCCCTCTTGCGGCGACATCCCCATCTCGGAGGTTCCGCCATGTTCGCCCGCATCCTTTTGGCCTTGACCGTTGTTGTCCTGTGTGCCGGCCCGGTCGCCGCCGCGCCCTCCGGCGACCCCATCCTGGTCGGCGGGCTGTTCGCCGAGTCCGGACCGGCCGCCTTCGTGGGCACCCCGAGCCGCCTGGTGGCGGAAATGACCGTCAAGAAGATCAACGACGCCGGCGGCATCCTCGGCCGTCCCATAAAACTCGTCATCCACGACACCGAATCCAACCCCGACGTGGCCCTGCGCATGGCCCGCCAACTCGTGGAGGCCGAAAACGTCCTGGCCATCATCGGCCCCACCTCCACGGGCGAGGGCCTGGCCGTGAAAAAATACACCGAGGAGAAAAAGGTCCCGACGATCATGACCGTGGGCGGCGATCCGATCATCGCCGGCGGCAACTTCGGCCCCTTCACCTGGACCTTCAAGACCCCCCAGCGCACCTCCACCGCCGTCCAGAAGATCTATGACCACCTCAAGGCCAAGGGCGTCACCTCCGCGGCGGTCATGACCGCCAAGGACGCCTTCGGACAGGACGGCCTGGCCCACTTGAAAAACCTGGCCGGGAAATACGGCATCGAGATCATCGCCGAGGAGACCTTCGATCCCAAGGGCACGGACTTCTCGGCCCAGGCCTTCAAGCTGCAGGCCGCCGGCCCCAAGGCCGTGATCATCTGGACCATCGGTCCGGCCGGGGCCATCGCGGCCAAGAACTTCGCCGCCCTTCCCGGCGACAAGCCCCTGGTGGTGGAATGCCACGGCCAGCCCGGCCCCGAGTTCCTGCAACTGGCCGGACCGGCCGCCGAGGGCGTGATCATGCCGGCCACCAAGCTCATGGCCCCGGATTCCCTGCCCGCCTCCGACCCCCAGGCCGCCGTGGTCCGGGCCTTCGTCGCCGACTACGACAAGGAGGGCATCCAGGCCAAATTTCCTCTGAACACCCACTCCGGATACGCCTACGACGCCCTGATCCTGTTTCAGGCCGGGCTGCAAAAGGCCGGCAAGGCCGACCAGGCCGCCCTGCGCGACGCCCTGGAGACCCTGACGAACATCGTGGGCGTTTCGGGCGTGTTCAGCATCACCCCCGAAGACCATAACGGCCTGTCCACCGACTCCATGATCATGCTCCGGATCGCGAACGGCGCGTACACGGTGGCGAAGTAGGGAGGGGGGAGTTTTTCGGGGGGGGGGGGGGGGGGGGGGGGGGGGGGGGGGGGGGGGGGGGGGGGGGGGGGGG
>JBMONM010000021.1:0-22662 GCA_049324675.1 Thermodesulfobacteriota bacterium | reverse complement strand
GAAACGTCCCACCTTCGCCATCTGTTTCCTGGCGGCCTTGCTCGCGGTTCATCTCGCGTCGCAAGCCGCCCGGGCCGGAATGCTCACCCTGACCTTCGACGACGGACTGCGTAGCGTCCATCGCCACGCCTTTCCCATTCTGAAAGAATACGGCATCCCGGCCACCACCGGCATCATCGCCGCCCGCCTCAAAAACGGCGACGACGACTTCATGACCGTGCCCCAGGTCCGGGAACTGGTCCAGGCCGGGTGGGAGGTGGCCTCCCACGGCCTGACCCATAAGCGGCCCGTGGACATCCCCGAGGGCTACGGCCAGGAGGTCTTGAAAAATCTCCGCCCCGTCGATGGGGGAGAGACGGTCTTCGAGGCCCGGTACGGCTACGAGGAGATGGCCGGACTTACGGAAAACGGCAAACATCTCAAAGAACTCGACAACGAAAACGACGTGAAGAGCACCCCCGGCAGCTACTATTTCGACGAACTCATCGGCGAGGTGGTGTTTCGGCCTCTCGAACCGGACGACGTGGAGGACGGTTCCATCAGGGCCGTATCCTACCAGCGGGAAATGGAGGAGTCGCGAGAGGTCCTGGCCGAACTGGGATTCCCGGCGCGCACCTACATCACCCCCCACAACTACTGGACCACGCGCATGCGGGACGCAAGCCGCTCCCTCTACGACCAGGTGGTCACCGGCGGCGATGACGGCAATTTCCCCGGACGCACGGACCGGTGGTGGATCAAGCGCCATGTGGTACACACGACGGATACCGCCGAGACCATCATCGCCCTGACCCGCAAGGTGGTTCTGGAACAGGACGGCTGGCTGGTCCTGTGCCTGCACGGCGTCGGCGACGACGTCGGCTGGGAGCCGTGGTCGGCGGCCAATCTCTCGGCCTTCGCGGCCTGGATCAGGCAGAACGGCGTCACGGTGGTGACCATCGCCGAGGGCGCCACACGCTTTTTCGGCGACAAAGCCGCCCTCAAGGGGAACGGATGAGCCCCCGTCCCTTGCGCATTGCCGTGGCCGGTTTCTTCGTGGGCTTCCCTCTTGGCGGCCAGGCCTGGATGATCCTGCATTATCTTCTGGGCCTGACCCGACTCGGCCACGAGGTTCTTTTTCTGGAGGACGCCTCGGACTGGGCCTATCCCTTCGATCCCGCCGTGGGGCACGGCGTGTCCGACTCCGAACATGGCCGGGCGGTGCTGAAGGCCATGCTGGCCAGGCACGGCTTGGCGGGCCGGTATTTTTACCGTAGCGACATCGAAGGCCGCACCTACGGCGCAAGCCCCGACGAGATGCGCCGGTTCTGCGCCGGATCGGACCTGTTCCTGAACGTCTCCGGGGTCATCCCCCTTCGCGAGGAATACCTGACGTCCCGCGTCCGGGCCTTCATCGACACCGACCCGGTCTTCACCCAGATCAAGATCGCCCGTGACCAGGGCATGCGCGACTACGTCCTGGCCCACGATTTCCATTTCACCTACGGCCAGAACATCCCGTCCGGCACGGTCCCGGACGTGCCCCTGTCCGGGCTCGACTGGAAACCCCTGGCGCCCCCCGTGGTCCTGGACCTGTGGGCCGGCGCCTCGGGCACTGGCCGGGGCTACACCACAATCGGCACCTGGGACGCCAAGGACCGGGATATGGAGATCGGCGGACGACGGCTCTCCTGGCGCAAGAGCGTCAAGTACGAGGCCATGATCGATCTGCCCGGGAAGCTTCCCGGCGTGGACCTGGAACTGACCATGAGCGGAATGAAGGAGGCCGCGCCGCGTTTCGCCGAGGCCGGGTGGATCGTGCGCGACGCCCTGACGGTCTCCGCCGATCCGGAAATCTACCGCGACTACATCCTGGGTTCCCGGGCCCACTTCTCCCTGGCCAAGGACTTGAACGTGATCCTCAAAAGCGGCTGGTTCTCGGACCGAAGCGCCACCTATCTCGCCGCCGGCAGGCCGGTCATTGACGAGGATACCGGATTCGGCGCGGTCCTGCCCACCGGCAGGGGGCTCTTCGCCTTCAATGGACCGCAGGAGGCCCTGGCCGCCATCCGGGCCGTTGAGGCCGATCCCGTGGGGCACGGACGGGCCGCCCGGGACGTCGCCGAACGGCATTTCGACGCGGCCCGGGTTCTTTCGGGCATGCTTGCGGCCATGGGGCTTGACTAAGGCGCCACCCCCAGTTCCCAAACAGCGCGCAGTGCGGCGTGAAATTCTCAGATGCGGGCGACGGAGGCCTCCACGGCATCCTCACGGAGGTGCCTGCCAGCGGGATCGTCGGCACAGGGATGGCGTGGTGTGTGGATCAGGTGTCTTGCGCAACCATCTGAATATTTTGAATGAGTTACACCAAGAATCGTGTTAGATTATACGTCTCCTCAATGCCGAAATCCCCGTCACCGTAGGACGCAAGATATTCCGGAAGCATATAATCGGCGATCTGCCCAGGCATGGGGCCGAAGCCGGATTTTGCGTAGGCCCGGATGGCCCGGGCGTTCCTCTTTGATGGCCTTATCAGCACGGTATGGACGCCCAGGTCGCGGCGTACCGTCTCCAGAAGCGCCCGGATGGCCGCCGTGCCATACCCCCGGCCGCACAACGACTCCCCGGCCAGCCACAGGTCGAATTCCGCCATGCCCGGCCGCAAGTGGAAGCAGGTGTAGGAGATGCAACCCACATCACGGCCGCTGTGGTCCACGATGACGAAATAACGCCCCTTGTGCGGGGCTGTGCCGTCAAAAAAGAAATCCTCTTCCGCCCCGGAAAACATCTCGAAATCCGGCAGGCCGTCGTGGGCCGGGGTGCCGTCGAAGCCGCGCAGCCAATCGTAAAACCGTCGCCGATCAGCCTGGCCAGCCGGTCGCAGGTCCACCGGGCCGCCCTCTCCAGCCATAATCACTCCGTATCCGGGCGTGTCTCTCAACCACAGGCCCGTCGCGGTTCGGACTCGTCGCGTTGTCCCCACGGCACCGCGACCTCGTGAACCCGGCCTGGGAAACCCTTCCAAGCCGGTCCGTTTCGCACGCCCGTCCTACTTCGCCGCCGACCCCGCCTTGGGTTCGTAGCTGCGCAGGGGCTCGGGGGCCATGTAGTTCCCGGACATGGTGTACGCCCTGGCCCGGCACCCGCCGCAGACCCGGTGGTACTCGCATACCCCGCACTTGCCCTCGTATTGCGACTTGTCCCGAAACTGCAAAAAGGGCTTCGACGTCCGCCATATCTCCGGAAAGGGCGTCTTCTTCACATTGCCGCAGTCGATATCCAGGTACCCGCACGGCTGCACCTGCCCCACCGCCGAGATGAAACAGAACCCCGTGCCGCCCAGGCATCCCCGGGTCATGGCGTCCATGCCGAAGGTGTCCGGGGTCACGGCCACCCCCTCGGCCTTGGCCCGCTGGCGCATGATCCGGTAATAGTGCGGCGCGCAGGTGGCCTTCAAATGCATGCTGGTGGTCTTGCGGAAATCGTAGAACCAGTTGAGCACCTCCTCGTATTCCCCGGCCGTGATGACCTGGGCCCCGAGTTGCGCCCCCCGGCCCGTGGGCACCAGAAGGAAGATGTGCCAGGCCGCCGCGCCAAGCCCCTCGGCCAGCCGGAAAATGTCCCGAAACATGCCCAGGTTGCCCCGGGTCACTGTGGTGTTGATCTGGAACTCCACCCCGGCGTCCTTTAAGTACCCGATGCCCCGCAGGGCCTTGTCGAAGGCCCCCGGCACCCCGCGAAACGCGTCGTGACCCACCGCGTCCGGGGCGTCGATGGAGATGCTGCACCGCTGGATGCCCGAGGCCTTCATCTCCCGGGCGTTTTCGGGCGTGATCAGGGTTCCGTTGGGAGCCATCACGCACCGCAGTCCCTTCGATCCGGCATGGCGCACCAGATCGAACACGTCCGACCGCATGAGCGGTTCGCCGCCCGTAAAGATGATGATCGGGGAACCCGTCTCGGGAAAGATGTCGATAAGCGCCTTGGCCTCGGCCGTGGTCAGTTCGCCGGGCCAGGGATCGGGCATGGCCTCGGCCCGACAGTGCTTGCAGGCCAGGTTGCAGGCCCGGGTCACCTCCCAGGCGATCAGCCGCAGGGGGGGAGCTCCTGCGGGAGAAGAAGAGGAAGACGGATGAGGATGGGAATGGGGATGGGTGGGATGCATGAAGGCCTCCGGCGGCCAGGGAGGAAACCTTTTGAAAACGGTTTCCTCCCTGGACCCTCCTTCGAAAACTTTAATGGGAAAGGCTAGGCCCGGATGTAGTCCAGGATGTCCTCGGCGAAATAGGTGATGATCAGGTCCGCGCCGGCCCGCTTGATGGCCGTCACCGACTCCATCACCGCCCGCTCCTCGTCGATCCAGCCGTTTTGCGCCGCGGCTTTCAGCATGCTGTACTCGCCGCTGACGTGATAGGCCGCCAGGGGCGCGTCGCAGGACTGGCGCAGGGCGTGCAGGATGTCCAGATACGGCAGGGCCGGCTTGACCATGAGCAGGTCCGCACCCTCGGCCAGATCGGCGGAAGCCTCGCGCATGGCCTCCCGGGCGTTGGACGGGTCCATCTGGTAGGCCCTGCGGTCCCCGAAGGCCGGCGCCGACTCGGCGGCCTCCCGGAAGGGGCCGTAGAAGCTGGAGGCGTATTTCACGGCATAGGACATGATCGGGATGTGCGTGAAGCCGTTCTCGTCCAGAGCGAGGCGAATCGCCCCCACACGGCCGTCCATCATGTCCGAGGGGGCCACTATGTCCGCCCCGGCCCCGGCATGCGACAGGGCTGTGCGGGCCAGAAGATCCAGGGTCGGATCGTTGAGGACCTCGCCGGCGGGCGACAACATGCCGCAGTGACCGTGGGAGGTGTACTCGCACAGGCACACGTCGGTGATGACACAGAGATCCGGATAGTCGCGCTTGAGGCGGGAAACGGCCTTCTGCACCACGCCTTCCTTGGCGTAGGCCCCGGAGCCGCGCTCGTCCTTTGCGGCCGGCAGGCCGAACAACAACACGGCCCGCAGCCCTTTGGCCATGGCCCGGCCCACCCGGGCGGACAGGGCATCCAGGCCGAGTTGGTATTGTCCGGGCATGGCCCCGATGGGTTTCTCAAAGGCCGCGTCGTCCGTCTCGACCACAAAATAGGGCATGATCAGGTCGTTTCCGGTGATCACGGTCTCGCGCACCAAATCGCGGATGACGGCGGTTCGGCGCAGACGCCGGCCCCGGTGAAAATCAAAATTGTGCATGGGCGATCCCTTTGTCTTTCAAAATCCCGCTACGCCAGCCGGAATTCCTGCCGGGCGGGCCGGTTTTCCCTCTTTGCCAAGGCGGCCTCGAGGGATTATGTATCCGGGCGCGGGACACATTCCCCGCGCGGAGGTGACGGCCATGGAAGACATCGCGCCTGACAACGGGATCAGGGAACTGCGGGCGAGGCTGGCCATCGCCGTGGAGGCGCTGGAGGCCATCGCCGGGGAGAGCGACCTGACGTGCATGTCGGCGCTTTTCCGGATGCAGCGGCGGGCCGAGGAGGCCTTGGCGCGCCTCAGGGCCACGCGACACGACCAGCATTCCCTGTTCTAACCCTTCCCTGCCCTCGTCTTCGTTCCCATCCCCCTTCTTTTCCCAGTCGGGCTCGACGTCTCCGCCCTGCCCCGGATACTCACGCCTATCACCAACACAATCAGGCAATCCCTCTACAAAAAACTGCCTGCCCTCCCATCCCTGACCAGGGGGGCCGGGGGGAATGATTCCCCCGGCGGTGGAAGGGTTCGGGGAGGAGGCGGAGCCTTCTCCCCGGTTCCTACCGGCGGATCTCGTCGTCGGTCAGGTAGCAGGCCGGGTCCTGGGCCCAGATATCGTCGTAGTAGGCCTCGGCCCGGGCGCGGAAATTCCCGCCGCAGACATCGAGGTACCTACAGGTGGCGCAGCGGCCTCCAACGTACTTTTTCTTGTCCTTGAGCTTGGCCAGAAGTTCGATGTCCGGGTCGTCCCATATCTGGGAGAAAGGCCGCGTAAGGACATTGCCGAAGGTATGGTTGCGCCAGAACTGGTCGGCGTGGACCGAACCGTCCCAGGAGATGCAACCGATGCCCCGACCGGAGTTGTTGCCCTCGTTGAAGGACAGAAGGGTCTTGACCTCCTCGGCCCGGACCGGGTCTTCGCGAAGCAACCGCAGGTACACGTAGGGGCCGTCGGCGTGGTTGTCCACGGTGAGGACCTCCTTGGGCAGTCCGGCGTCGAACAAGGCGCGGGTCTTGTCCATGATCAGGTCCACGGCGGCGCGGGTTTCGGCATGATCCAGGTCCTCCTTGATGAGCTCGGAGCCGCGTCCGGAGTAGACCAGGTGGTAGAAACAGATACGGGGGATGTTCAAATCCCGGACAAGATCGAACATGAGCGGGATCTCGACGGCGTTGCGCTTGTTGATGGTGAAGCGCAGACCGACCTTGAGCCCCTCGTTCTGACAGTTCTCGATGCCGCGCAGGGCCTTTTTGAAGGCCCCGGGCACGCCCCGGAAGCGGTCGTGGATCTCTTCGCCGCCATCCAGGGAGATACCCACGTAGGACAGGCCCACCGCCTTGAGTTCCTTGGCCTTTTCCGGGGTGATGAGGGTGCCGTTGGTGGAGATGACGGCGCGCATCCCCTTGGACACGGCATGGTGGGCCAGTTCGACCAGATCCTTGCGGACCAGGGGTTCGCCGCCGGAAAAAAGCATGACCGGCGCGCCGTAGGCGGCCAGATCGTCGATGATGGCCTTGGCCTGGGTGGTGTCGATCTCGTCTTTTCCGTGTTCGTCCAGGGCCTTGGCGTAACAGTGAACGCATTTGAGGTTGCAGCGGCGGGTCATGTTCCAGACCACGACCGGCTTTTTATCCTTGGAAAACTGAAGCAGATGGGAGGGGAGCTTCCCCGAGTGGCGTCCGTAGCGCAGGGCGTCCGAGGCCTCGACCCCGCCGCAATACAGTTTGGAGA
Source organism: Thermodesulfobacteriota bacterium (assembly GCA_049324675.1). Taxonomy (GTDB): domain Bacteria; phylum Desulfobacterota; class Desulfovibrionia; order Desulfovibrionales; family Desulfovibrionaceae; genus Desulfolutivibrio. The sequence goes on along the minus strand of JBMONM010000021.1, from coordinate 15,719 downwards.
TTCCGATCATGGGACTTCCTTTGAAAGGTGATGTGGAGGGGGACATTACCCCATTTTCAACCGGGGGGGTAGGGGCAAGGACCGGGGGTCGAAGCGGGAATCAGGCCGCGGGATCGCTCGCGGTCTGGCGCACGAACCGTTCGATTTCATCCGCAGGCAAGGGGGGGCTGATGAGGTAGCCCTGGCATTCGTCGCAGCGCAGACCAAGCAGGAAGTTGAACTGTTCCTGTGTTTCCACGCCTTCCGCGACCACCGCGAGGGAAAGCCCCCGGCACATGGAGATGATGGTGGTGGTGATGGTGATGTCGCTGGGATCGCGGGGGATGTCGCGGATGAACGAGCGGTCGATCTTGATGGCCGCGAGGGGCAGCTTCTTGAGATAGTACAGGGAGGAATAGCCTGTGCCGAAGTCGTCGATGGAGGCGGCAACCCCCATTTCGGCCAATTGCCCGAGCAGGTCCGCGGCCTTGGCGATATTCTCCATGAGTACGGTCTCGGTGACCTCCACTTCCAGAAGGGAAGGATCGAGGCCGGTACGGCCAAGGATGTCGGCGACGGTTTTGGGGAGATCTTTCCCGGCGAACTGCCGGGCGGAAAGATTGACCGAAACCTTCAGGGAACGGCCCAAGGCGGCATTGAGGGCCGCAGTCCGGGCGCAGGCGGTCTCCATGACGAACCGGCCCAGGGGCACGACGAGCCCGGTCTCCTCGGCCAGAGGGATGAAATCCATGGGCGGGACGAGTTCCCCGGACTCCCGTTTCCAGCGCACCAGGGCCTCCATGCCCACAGTCCGGGCACCCAAAAGGGCCAGTCGCGGCTGGTAATGGACAAGGAACTCTCCGCGATCCAGCGCCCGGCGCAGATCGGCCTCGAGGTTGAGACGGCGGATCACGGCCTCGTTCATCTGGGGGGTGAAAAGCCTATAGGAATTTCTGCCCTGATCCTTGGCCCGGTAGAGGGCCATGTCGGCGTTCTTGATCAGGTCGTCCGGGGTGTCGCCGTCGTCGGGGAAGATGCTGATGCCCAGGCTGGCCGTGAGCACCAGTTCGCGGCCGTCCACGGGGAAGGGGCGGCGGAAGCAGTCGAGGATGGTGTCGGCCACGCGCACCGCGTCGCGCTCGTGGGCGATCTCCCCAAGCAGGACCATAAACTCGTCCCCTCCGGGCCGGGCAACCGTATCTTCGGCCCGCAAGGCTTCACTTATGCGCCGGGCCGCGGCCTTGATCAGTTCGTCGCCCATGGCGTGGCCCAGGGAATCGTTGACGGTCTTGAAGTTGTCCAGGTCGATGCAGATGAGAGCGAGCTTGTGGCCCAGGCGCTTCGCGTGGGAAATGGCCTTCTCCATCATATCCGCGAGCAGGAGGCGGTTCGGGAGATTGGTCAGGGCGTCGTGGGAGGCCTGATGCAGGATCTTGTCCTCCTTGCGCTTCATCTCGCTGATGTCGTGGAACACGGCCACATAGTGCGTTGTGCGTCCGCCGTCCCTGATGGCGCTGATGGAAAGCCATTCCGGATAGGCCTCGCCGCTTTGGCGGCGGTTCCATATCTCGCCGGACCATTGGCCCTTCTTGACGATGTCGGCCCACATGGCCTTGTAGAATTCGGGAGGGTGGCGATCGGACTTGAGGATGCGGGGATTCTTGCCCAGGGCCTCTGCGGCCTCGAAACCGGTGATGAGGGTGAAGGCTGGATTGACGGAGACGATGTCCCCGCGGTGGTCGGTGACGGTGATGCCCTCCAGGGCGTTCTCGAAGACCTTTTCAAAAAGCTTGAGGCGCTGTTCAGCGAGCTTGCGTTCGGAGACATCCCTGGCGAAGGCCACAAGAAATTCCTCGCCGCCCACGGACTGAAAATTGGCCGACACCTCGACCGGAAACACCCGGCCATCCCGGGTCCTATGCCTGGCCTCGTACAGGATCGTGCCGGCCCCGCGCAGGGTCTCCCAACGATTGCCCCACAAGGGCTCGCTGAGGTCCGCGTCCACCTGGAACACGGTCATGCCCAAAAGCTCCTCGCGGGACCAGCCCAGAACCCGGCAGGCGGTCTCGTTGACGTAGACGAAACAGCCCTTCCGATCGACCCAGTACACGGGTTCAGCGGCCTTCTCCACGGAAAAGCGGAGAAACCGAGAAAATTGATCGTCGGTGAGCCTCAACTCACATTCGCGCCGCTGTCTGCCTTTTTCCATACCGTCGTCCCGTACCGCTCATCGCGACGGTTGCCCCGGATCGCCTTGTCACCGAAACCAGACGTGCAACCTTCCCTGTCATTTGAAAAAGCAACCTCAGGCCGAAATACCCCAAGGCCCGGATCACGAACCGGCCGGCCCTGGGGGCGGCGGAGGCGGCGGGTTGGGGGCCGCCGGGGGCGGCGGCTTGTGGCCGTAGTTCCAGTTGGTGACCATGCCCCCCATGTCTGCGGCCAGGACCGTGGTCACGGCATAGATCGGATCCTCGGGCATGCGGTTCTGTTTGGCGAAAAAGATGTAGTCCCGGGTCTGTCCGGTCTCGATGCGCCCTCCGTGGGCCATGGACCACAACCGCTCTCCCGAGGCGGCGTCGAAGACTTCCATGGAGATGGACACGGCCGAATCCCCGCGCGTGCCGCCGGAGATGATGTAGGTCACAGCGCCGGTGACGGCCAGGTCCACGCCGCGCTTGCGGGCCAGGGCCACGGCCTGGGCCGCGGACATGGCGGGCGCTCCCTGTTCGAACAGGAACTTGGGGAAGACCCGGTCGCGCGTCCAGGTCTGCCAGACATACTTGGTCACCTGTTCACCCAGGCCCCGGGCGTACTCGATGTTCTGGTTCACCCGGAAAGGCACGATGAGCGCGGTCATGGGCGTCCCCGGGGACGCAAGCGGCTCGATGTAGAAGTCGGGGTTGTTGCGCTTGACCCAGGTGTCGATGCTGACGATGGACAGGCTGGTCAGGCGGGGCTCGACGGAACATGCCGTGAGGAAGACGGCCAGGAAAACGGCGAACAGCCAACGGGCAGGCTTTTCCGGCTCGGTCATGGTACGAAGGGACATGCGGACCCCCGGACGTTGTGGCCGATCCGACCGCCCTATTGCCGCAGCGTTGTCGGCACAGGGGCGTCGGAGACCGTTTTGAGCAACTGGTCCCTGGACGAAAGCAGGCTTTCACGCAGTTCCAGGCGCTTTTTCTGCGGCAACATGCGAAATTCGGGCCGCCCGGTCATGCGGGAAAGTTCGTCCATCTCCCGCTTGATGCGCTTGACCCGAAGCTGGAACGCATGCTCTTCGGGACGGATCCTGGCGGCAATGTCCGCCAGTTCCACAAGTTCGCCGGCCAGTTCGCGAAAGGAATCGGGATGAATCTCCCGGGCGATCCTGCGCCGGACGGCCAATTCACGAAGCGTTCGCTTGATCCATTCGATCATGGGTGTTCCCCCATGGGTGTCATACGCCGTTTGCCAGGCCGTGCAGGACCCCGAGCAGGAGAAACAGATACATCGACCATTTGATGAGCACCACGGCCAGGGTCTGGGAATAGGCCGCGCCGTGCACCTTTTTTAAGCCGATGGCCTGAAGCGTCATATACCAGATAAGGATCACCGGCGAAAGAAGCTGCCCGGCCACAGGCACGGCGGAAAGCACGGTCGGCGCCGAACTGTAGCACATGACCCGGAAGGTCTCGTCGAACCCCTTGCCGCTTCCCCTTAACAGCATGAGCAGAAGGTGGGTCAGGCCGGCGTCCAGATAGATCCCGGCAACCATGAAAAGCGGCACCATGATCAAAAGGACCAGAAATCCGAGGCCCGGGACACCGGCCATGGCCGCCAGGGCGTCGGTCTGGCCCGTGTCGGCGATCTTGGCCCGGACCCCGAAAAGCGCCCAGAGGAAATCGATCACCAGCAGAAATTCGCTCAAAAGCAGGTTGAAGACCATGGCCTTGCCCTTGCCCCGGCCAGACGGCATGGTCTCGAAAAAATCCACGGGCTGGAACAGGATGCGCTTGAGCGTCAACACCAGGCCCGGGAAAAAGCCGTAGACGTCCAGCCGTTCCCAGGGCACCTCGCCCTGTCCCAGTCCGGACTGGGTGAACGCCTGCTCTCCCTCCGGCTTCTTCGGACCATCGGGGGAATCCGCGTCCGGCAGGGGCGGTCTTTCCCGGCCGGGGGTTCTCCCGGCCGGCGAAGCCAGTCCTGCGCGGCCATCGTCTCCCGGTCTCGCGCCGGGGGGGCCGCCCTGCTCCCGGGACGCCTCGGAGCCCGGGCTGTCAACGGCCTGGAATGGTTCCTCCACGACATCCGCCTCACCGGGGACATCCTGGCGGGACATGGCCGGCCGGGCCGCACGGGACGGAACATGACGCGAGGCGTCCTCGTCGTCCATGGCCTGCAGTCTGGCCCAGATGTCGCGCACCCCGTTTTGTTCCGCCCCTGGCTCCTTCCCGACGCCGTGCTCACTGCGGGCCGAAGCCACGTCGCGGACATCCACCGACAGTCTGTCCGGAACATGGGCGGTATCGGAAGGCGCGTCCGGGGCAACGGCCCCGGTGGGTTCCGATCCCGGGGCGTCCTCGGTTGCGGCGGGTTCCCAATGAGCGGAAGGCGGAGGAAAGCCCCGTCGGGATCCGGGGGAAGAAGGCGCGGTCTTGGGGGCGGAAGTGGCTTTGTGGATGAAGGCGGCGTCCGGATCGGGCCAATGGCTGGCTGGTTCAGCCGTCCGATGTCGGCGAACGGCATCAGAGACAAGCCCGGAAGCGTCAGGAACGGAACCCGCAGGAGGAGCGTCCACCCCCTCGCCGGGCAGCCGCGGTTCGGGAATGGGTGGTTCCCCGCCCCAGGCTCCCCTTTCGCCTCCATCGTCAAGTTCCCGGAACCGGAAGCGGTGCCTGCACTTGGGGCAGGTGGCCATGGCGGATGTCGCCGGAACCTTGTCGTCGGGCACGTTCCGGGTGAAGCCGCATTCTGGACAGGTAATGCGCATTGTTCTCCCTGGGAAAAAAAGCGGGCCGACCCGCGAACCCCCATCGCCCAAGCCAGCCGCGTGAAAAGAATGTTAGCCCGTCCCTGTATGCAAATCAACCTGCCGCGGCCAGCCTGGTTCCCGGTGGAACCAGGACTCGGGGACCGACACCGGATACACGTTCCGAAAAGAAGGCCAGGGGCAGACAAGGATAGTCCCGGTTGATCCGGTGATGCACGTCCCCTCCCGATGCGGCATCGAATCCCCGCAGCTTGGCGGCCAGCGTTCCACGGTCCTTGAGCAGGCGGCTCAAATGCCGGATGGACGCGCCCGGCACCACGGCCGTGTCCCCGGCGACACCCGCCAGACGTTCATGCACGGGCCGCTCGAAGCGGGGCATGGTCCCGTCGGGGTTGATGCGACGGAAGAATCGGGTCTGGAGATCGGGCCACAATCCGTAGCCGACCTTGGCGTGTTCCGCGTCAGGGTACAGGGTCAAACGCGGAAAGGCGAAGGCGAAGACGCCGGGCATGGCCGAAAGTCCGGGCAGCATGGCCGTCAGGGCCGCATCCGGTCGTTCATCGGCGTCCAGAAAAAAAACCCAGTCCCCCTGGCAGGCCGCGAGCATGGCATTGCGCTGGGCCGCGAAATCCCGCCCAAGGGGCCTGGCCAGGTGGCGCACGGGCACGGGCGCGGCACAGGCGGCCCGGGCCGCGGCAGGCACGTCCGACGCATCCCAGAGCGCCACGGCCTCGGACGCAACCCCAGGTATGGCCGCAAAAAAATCCTCCAGCCCCGGCTCCTCAGGCGACAGCACGGAGGCGAAGGAAATCCTGGGGCGGGGGACCTGTCCCGAATCGCGCCCCGGTAACGGGACGAGGCCGGTTCCCGCGAAAAGCCGCTTCAGCGCCATCAGGCGGTCTTTTTCAGCCGGATCAAGGGACTCCGGGGAAAAAACGGCCAGGGATTCCCGTGCCCCGATCCCGGCCAGCCAAAGCAGAAGCCATGCGGCCCAGGTGGAGGTATCGCATAAAAGCCGGGCCCGGCCTTCCGGCTCGATCCAGGACATTCCACCGATCCGGGCGGCTCCACGGGCCAGGGCCGGTTCCAGACACACGACTGTGAGTTCCACCGGGGGCGGCAGGCTCCGGGCCAGCTCCCGGGCCGCGCACCCCGATCCCAGACCGAACAGGACCACATGGCGCATTCCGCCCGCAGCCAGGGTCCGCAGCACCCGGTCCCGGAATCGGGACACATCCCCCTCGTGGAGCACGCCCGGGGTCACGGCATTGTTCTGGCGGCCGCCCAGGGCAAAGGCCAGCACCTCGTCGGTATAAATGGAAAAAGGATGGGACATGAAAGGCCTCGCCAGGGAAACGAATGTGCGCCGGAACATGGCCGGGCCGTCCCCGGTCTGTCCCGGGAGGCAGCATATCCATAAAATCGGCTGGATAACACCCGCTCCCGGAGCATGGCCTGGAGCGGGAGTCCCGCTTCGGGGCTGGGGTCAGGCTCCGGTTTTCTGGTCCCTGGCCGTGGCGTAGGCTGCAAAGGCCCGGCGCATGGGGCTGTGGGCCGGGGATTGCGGTTGCGCCTGGGCTGCCTGGGGGTTGCCGACAGCGGGCTTCTGGACCGCTGCGGGCTGAAGTGTCTCATGCGGGGGCGTGTCCCCGATTGCCGCGCCCAAAGCGGAAGACATGTCTCCTCCGTTGGGCACTCCCTCGTCGGACGCCATGACGGTGGTGGAAGACGCGGACGCGACACGGGCCATGGCCGGCCGGGGACGGGAGGCGAACCCTGGAAATGCAGACTGGGATCCGGACTGGCCTGTGGAAACGGGGCTGGATGCCATGCCCGGCGGAGCGACTCCATAGGGACCGTCCTGTTTTTCAGGCCGGGGAACCTTCCCGCCGGAGACCTCGGCGTTGGCCGTGCGAAAGGCCTCACTCAGTCCGCTTAATATCCGGATCACCTCGTCAATGATATCCGTGTCCATCTTCAGGTTGGCCAAAAGCAGGCGCCTGCTGCAATAGAAATACAGCCTCTGCAGGTTGTCGGCCAGTTCCCCGCCCTTTTGGGCATTGAGGCTCGATTGAAGTTCGGTGAGAATGTCCAGGGCCCTGGAAATGAGGATTCCCTTGGCGGCATAGTCCCGGGCGGCAATTTTTTCCTTGGCCTGGGCCAGATACTTGAGCGCCCCTTCGTACAGAAGGATCAGGATGTCGCCCTGGGAGGTGGTGTTCACCTGGGTCTTGAGATAGGCCCTGGCCGCGGTCTGCATCGGTCAACTCTCCACAAAACAATCTGGTTTCATCAATCCGTGCCGAGATTGTCGATCTGGCTTTCCAGGGAGGTGCTTAGGTCCTCGTAATAGCCGAGCAGGGCCTCAAGCCTGGCGTATTTTTCGCGCAAACGGCTTTCCTTAAGCGCGATGCGCTCCTCCTCGTCCGCGATCTTGTCATCGATACCATCGATGATATCGTTGTAGTTCTCTTCGAGGATAGCCAGGGGCCCCGAGGTGGAGTTGGTCAGGTCGCCGAGGGCATCCACCATCTCTCCGGTCTTGCCGAGCTTCATGTAGGCCTTGCCGGTGTAGCTCCCGTTGGTGAGATTCTTGACCTCAAGGACCAGACCGGATTCGGGGTTGCCGTATTGTCCGGTGATGGTGTTGCCGCTGATCGTCGCCGCGTTCCCGTTGATGGTGGCCGAGGTGATGGCCCCTCCGGAAACGGTGTAGGCGACCTCGTAGGTCCCGGCCTCGGTGATGCCGGTGATGTGGGACTGATAGCTGAAGTCGGAACTGTTGGTGGACCCCTCGTAATCGGCGGAAAAGAGCGCGGCCACGCTGTCGATATCGTTTTCCAGGGCCGCGTCCAGGACGTCCTCATCGATGATCAGAAGTCCCTGGGTGGCGGACCCCTCGTCGGCGTCGGTGGTGATGCCGATGGAGGACAGGGAAGTGTAGGTATCGAGGTCCCAGTCGAAACCGATGCCCGTCGATGCCGTGATGTCCTTGAGGCGGCTGCTGATGAGCTGGATGCCGTAGTTTCCGGTCAGGACCGAACCGCCCGTGGTCTGGGTGGTGTCCTCGGAGGTCGTCACCGACGAGATGGCGGTCGTGTCCACCTTGGTGAGGTCCAGGATCATGGTCCGCACCAGGTTGACCTGTTCCACGAAGGTCTCGATGTTGGCCTTGACCGCCTCGGTATCCACCTCCGTGGTCAGGGTGATGGTCCCCTCGCCGCGCAGGTTGAGGGTCACCCCGTCGATGAGGTCGTCGATGGTATTGCTGCTCCGGCTTATGTAATCATCGGGCACGGTTGTCCCTGTGGGCCAGCCGTCCACCTTGAGCAGGGCGTCCTGGTTCGTCTGGGTTGTGGTGAAGTCCGCGCTGGAGAAACCTGCCAGGGTGGTGGTGGCGGAAATGGCCAGGGTCGCGTCGTCCCCCGTGTCCATGCCGCGGAGTTGCAGGTAATACGATGAGCCGTCGTTAATGATGGCGGCCTTGACTCCGGGGTTGTCGCCGTCGTTGTTGATGATGTTTTTGAGGTCGGTCAGGGTGGCCCCGATGGGCACGGTCACCGAATAGGTTTCCCCGGCGTATTCGTAGGCGAAGATACGGGCCGCGCCAGAGGTGTTGATGGTCTGGGTGGCCGAGGAATAGCCGTTGTCGGTGACCATGATCGCGTTTTGGGCCAGCCTTTCCACCTCGATGGTATGGCTTTCCACTCCGGCGTCGGCCCCGGCCGTGGCCGAAAGCACGGTGGTATCGGAACTGGTGGCCGTCTTGACCAGGAACTCGCCCTTGGTGTCGATGGCTTCCAGGGCGGTCTGAAGCGCCAGCATCTGGGTGTTGAGTTCCTGGAAGGCCTCGATCTTCTCTTCCCATGTGGCCTTCCACTCCTCAAGCGGGGTGACGCGGTAGGCCGTTTCCACCTCGATCAACTGTTCGATGATGGAATCGAAGTCGGTACCGCTGCCGAGACCCGTGAAGGTGATCGCGCCCGAGGTGGAAACGCTGCTTGCCATACGCTGCTCCAGGAAAAATCTTCCGCCGACCGGTTGTTTTCTCTTCCCAAGCAAGCATGATGCCGTCGGCGTCCGGAGACAAAGGGCCGGGCCGCCAAGGCGGTCCGGCCCTTTTTTCGGCCCCGCTCGTTCCCTGCGGGGCGTTTGTATTCCTTATCGGCCTGTTCCCCGAAAGCATTAGGGGGAATCTTCACCTCCCGCCGGCTACCCCATGAGCTGCAGGGCCATCTGCGGCAGGGAGTTGGCCTGGGAGAGCATGGCCACGGCGGCCTGGGTCAGGATCTGCTGGCGCACGAACTCGGTCATTTCCGTGGCCACGTCCACGTCCGAGATCTGGGACTCGGCGGCCTGCAGGTTCTCGGCCTGGATCTCCAGGTTGGAGATGGTGTTTTCCAGGCGGTTCTGCAGGGCGCCCAGGTTGGCCCGGATCTTGTCCTTGGACACAATGGCGTCGTTGATCTTGTCCAGGGTCTCCTGGGCCAGTTGCTGGGTGGAAATGCTGTTGCCGGCGGACAGACCGAGGCCGAAGGCCGAGGCCGTGGCTTTGTCGATCTGGATGTAGTAGTAGTCCTCGGCGCTGTCGTTGGCCGAACCGAAGTGGACCTTCAGCTTGCCGGTGGAACTCAATCCGGAGCCGTCGTGGGTGCCGCTCGAGAGGTTGCCGTTCAGCAGGTAGATGCCGTTGAAGTCCGTGGCGTTGGCGATTCGGGTGATTTCCGAGGCCATGGCCTGGTATTCGGAGTCGATGATCAGACGCTGATCCGAGGTGTAGGTGCCGGTGGCCGCCTGTTCGGCCAGTTCCTTCATACGGATGAGCTTTTCATCGATGACGCCCAGGGCGCCGTCCGCGGTCTGGATGAGCGAGATGGCGTCGTTGGCGTTGCGCACACCCTGGTTGAGGGAGGCGATGTCGGCGCGCATGAGCTCGCGAACGGCCAGTCCGGCGGCGTCGTCGGCGGCGGTGGTCACCCGCAGCCCCGAGGACAGGCGCCTGGTGGACGTGGCCAGGTTTCCATACGCCGTGCTCAGGTTGCGGGCCGCGTTCATTGCCATCAGGTTGTGGTTGATGATCAGGGACATGGTTTTTTCCTCCTTGAATAACGTTTCGGCTTCCTTGCCGTCCGGGCGTTCGCGCCAGCGCCGGACCATCCTTGCGCCGGGGCGGAGTCGCGGTTTTGTTGGGATTCTTATCGACTCGAGACGGGAGGTTCTTTAGCGCAGGAGAAAAAAAACGCGCCAAGGGCGCGGCGGGATGCGAAAAAAGGAATCCGGATCAGGACGGCAGGGACGATCTGGCCGCGCCGAGGGCCGCCCGGGCGCTTTCCGTGGAAAGCCCGCGCTCTCCGGCCACAGCAGCCAGATTCTCCTCGGCGTCGCTTGGGCGCAGATACAGGGGCTCAACCGGGGCCGGGAGATCCCGGGACGATCCGGTGGCGGCCAGGGCCAGGGCGGCGGGGTCCGGGAAAGCCGAGTCGGCGGACAACAGGACCTCCGGCTCAAGGACCGTGGCAAACACCTCGCGATTGTTGCGAAGTCCGGTCCCGACCACCCGAAGAGGCCCCACGCCGCTGGCCGTGGCCAGGGACGCGGCCAGATCGGCGGCCTCGCGAACCGCAAGGACACAGGCCGCTGCCAACGGCGCGGGCGCGCCCTCTTCCCCAACCTGAAACGCCTGGAAATAGACCAGCCCCTTCCGGGCATGGACGACGGCGACCACCCGTCGCGCAGCCGGATCACCCAGGGCCGCGCCACGGGCCACCAGGGGCAGGTAGTCGAGCCCCCATGAAGACACGCCCGCGCCGAGGCACAGTCCCCGGCACAGCGCCAGTCCGACCCGGATCCCGGTAAAACTTCCCGGACCGCGCACGCAGGCCACCCCCGAGAGTCCTTGTGGCGTCAGGGCGGCCCGGTCCAGCACCCTGGCCACGGCCGGGGCCAGAAAGGTCATGGCCAGCCCCTGGCCCTGATCCCGCTCGGCCTGGAGAACCCGGCCGTTTTCGGCCAGAACCACGGCCAGACGTTCCTCCACGGCGCACAGGACAAGGACCGGGCCACGCGTGGGGACGTCCGGGGGGGACGCGCCGCGATCAGACGAAGATGCGTTGCAGGTCATTGTACAGGGCCAGGGCCATGAGCCCGATCAGAAAGGCCAACCCGACCCGGGTGGTGATCTGTTGCCAGCGCAGATTCACCGGCCGGCGCAGGATCGTTTCCAGGGTGAAGAAAAGGATGTGTCCGCCGTCGAGGACCGGGATGGGCAGCAGGTTCAGGATGCCCAGGTTGATGCTGATGACCGCGGCCAGGGCCAACACGTTGGCCAGTCCCTCGGCGGCCTGCTGGCTGACCATCTGGGCGATCATGATCGGTCCGCCCAGGTTGTCCAGGGGCACGGCCCGCTGCACGAGCTTGAGCATGCCCATAAGCGTCATGGACACCACTTCCCAGGTGCGCGCAAGGGCCTCGCCGGCCGAGGAGGTCACGGTCAGCGGCACGGTCACGGTTTTGCCCGCCGATACGATGCCCAGAAGCGGCACCCTCTCCTCCTCGCCGAAGATGTTCTTGGCCACCCGAATCTCGGGGGTGAGCGTCACCGAGACGCGCCCGCCGTCCCGGTCGATCGACAGGGTGACAGGCCGCTCGCCGCTTTGGCGCACGGTTCCGGCCAGTTCATCCCAGCGTCGGACCTCGACCCCGTCGATGGACACTACCCGGTCCCCGGGCAGAATGCCGGCGACTTCGGCGGGGCTGTCCTTTTGCACCTGCCCGATGACCGGCAGAACCTCCATGCGGCCGTGGGCGAAAAAAAGCACCCAGAAGATGAGCCAGGCCAGGATGAAATTGAATCCCGGCCCCGCGGCCACCACCAGCATGCGCTGCCAGGCCGGGCGCAGGCGGAAAAAGGTTTTGGGATCGAATCCCTCCGGGGCCTCGTCGCCAGGGTCCTGGGCCGCCAGCTGCACATAGCCGCCCAGGGGGATGGCCGAAAGCACGTAGCGGGTGGCCCCCCGGGTGAACCCGAAAAGCTTCGGACCGAATCCCAGGGAAAAGGTCACCACCCCGATGCCGAAAAGACGGGCCACGGCGAAGTGGCCGAGCTCGTGAAAAAAAATCAGGCCCCCGAGCACCAGGGCCACGGACACAACGCTTTCCATCCGTTTCCTTGTGTTTATGCGTTACGACCGGCCGCCGGGGTTTGCGCCCTGCCGGGCATGCCGGCCGCCCGCGCCCGGACTTCCGCCCTGGTCGCGCGGTCAATCTCCAATATAGTATCCGGATCGCCGGCGTAAACCCCGGGAGGGGCGTCCAGCGCTCCGGCAACCAGACGGGGAATGTCCAGAAAGGCGATCCGTCCCGCCAGAAAGAGTTCCACGGCGGCCTCATTGGCCGCGTTGAGCACGATCGGGCCCCAGGGTCCCAGTTCCAGGGACCGCCTGGCCAGTTCCAGACACGGAAAGTCCTCGTGGCGCGGGGCCTCGAAACTCAAGCCCCCGAGGGCCACCAGGTCCAATGGCGCGAGCCCCAGGGGCAGACGGTCGGGATAGCCCAGACAGTAGGCTATGGCCACGCGCATGTCCGGCGGCCCCAGATGGGCCACAAGCGACCCGTCGTGGTAACGGGCCAGGGAATGGATGATGCTCTGGGGATGGACCACCACCTCCACCCGTGCCGGCGGCAGGCCGAACAGGCGGCAGGCCTCGATGACCTCCAGGCCCTTGTTCATGAGGGTGGCCGAATCCACGCTGATCTTCGGGCCCATGGACCAGTTGGGGTGGCTTAGGGCCTGGGCCGGGGTGACGGTCTCCAGAAAGGCGGCGGGCTTGTCCCGGAACGGTCCGCCCGAGGCGGTGAGCACCAGGCTGGCCACGTCCGGGAGCTCCCGCAGTCCGGGTCCGCCCAGGGCCTGGAACAGGGCGTTGTGCTCCGAGTCCACGGGAAGGATCACCGCGCCGGATTCCCGGCAGATGTCCCGGATGAGGTCCCCGGCCAGGACCAGGGATTCCTTGTTGGCCAGGGCCACGACCTTCCCGGCCCGGACCGCGGCCAGGGTGGGCATCAGACCGGCCGCGCCCACGATGGCCGAAAGCACCACGTCGGAGCCGGAATCGGCGGCCAGGGCCGCGTAGCCCTGCGGGCCGTGCACGATGTCCGGACGGTATCCGGAAGGCAGCCGGCCGGCCAGTTCGTCGGCGCCCGAGGCGTCGAGCACCCCTACGCACGGCGGTCGGAAGGCCAGGGCCTGCCTGGCCAGCAGGTCGATGTTTCTGGCGCCGGCCAGGGCGGAGACGGTGAACCGTTCAGGATGTTTCGCGACCACGTCCAGGGCGCTCGTGCCGATGGAACCGGTGCTGCCGAGCACGCACAGGGCGCGGGGGAATCCGGGCAGGCCGCCTGGTCCGGGAAGGGAACTGATATATCCGAGTCCCGGAGCATCTTCCGGGGAGTCGGGAACCGTCGTGACAGCGGGTTCGGTCATGGAGCGTCTTCGCCTTGATCGGCCCCCGGAGGGGCGTTTGGAGTTTGTCCGGCGGTCGTCGCCATGTCCGGGGAGCGCGCGGCCCGACGCGGCGCCACCCCGAAGCGGGCCAGTATCTCGGCCACGCGGAGGGCCGGACTGGGTGTCACCCTGGCCACGGCCTCCAGGTTGACCGCCACCAGAATGTCGACCCGAAACGGGGCCGTCTCCCACATGGCGGCGATCTTCGCGGCCACGGTCTCGTCGAGTTGGAGAACCGCGCACAGTTCGCCCAGTTCCTCGACGGTCCTGGGCTTCCACACCAACATGTCCGGATGTTCGGGATCGTCCTCGAAAAGCCTGCGCCGGCCGATGCGGGTCAGGCCGCCGCCAGGCTGATCGGCCAGGGCCTGCACCTCGACCGCCACGGCCCGCCGGACGCGGACGGTTCGAAAGACCACCTTGCCGCCCTCTTCCCGGCCCATCTCCCGCAACAGGTTCAGGTAAGCGAATTCCAGGACCAGAGGCATGGTCCGCTCCAGTCGGTCCCGTTCGAACCGCCCGGTCATGGCCAGGATGATCCGGCGTTCCCGGGCGTCGAAATCCCGGATGGCCCTTTCGAAATCGCTCGTGACCACGGCCAGGACCAAGCCGGCCCCGGTGGCCAGGGCCGTGACCTGGGCGGCCAGAAAATCCCGGCGGGAAGGGTCCTCGTCAGGAGAGGGCTCCACGGCATAGTCCGTCCCGGCCGGATCCATGGCCGCAATGCGGGCCAGGTGGCGCCCCACGGCCGGCGCGCTTCCGGACTCGGAAACAGGGCCTTCCCCCGAGGACAGAAAGGCATTCAAGGCCGCCACCACGCGCCGTCCCTCATCGGCCTTCTCCAAATCCTCGAAGGCGTTCTGCACCCGGGTCTTCTGGATGGCCTTGTCCGTTCCCCCGAGTTCGGCCAGGACCGCGTCGAAGGGCAGGCGCACACCGACAAAACCTCCCTCACGGAACACGGAATACTTCTCCCCGGCCACCATCCCGGCATGACCCGCCGCAATGCGCTCGCGCGCAAAGGCGTTCATCACCGCCCGCCACCAGTGTTCGTCGAATTCACACCGCGCGGTGATCTCATCGAGCATCCCCACGGAGGATTCCCCGAAATGCTTGATAATGGCGTCGCTGACATTGTCCTTGATCAGGGAGCCGCAATAGACCGCGCCCTGAACGGCCTTGACCAGCAGGGCCTCGGCCCGCGACAGGTCCGCAAACAAGGCTGAGGCCGCCTCCTGGGCTCCTGCGGCCCGGGCCTTGCCGTATCTGTTCAGCACCGCGATGAACTCGCCGATAAGTCCCTTGACGCGCATATGTCCCGGATGATCGGCACTTCGCCGCAACAGCATATCGATGAGGCTTTTCTGCTCGATCTCCAGCAGAGGGAATTCGTTGATACGGTCGCGGCTGACCCTGATGCATTCCAGAAAAACCCGTTCCTCCAACACCTCGCGCAGGGTCTTGCGCTCCTTGAGTTCCTCGTGGAGGACCAGACAGGCCTCGACCCGGTCCTCCAGGGAGAACTCGCCGCGAGATTTCTCATAGGCCGTACTGCCGGCGTCGGGGTGTTGCATGGGGCAGTCTCCATGTCTGCCGGGCGGACAGGGACAAACCGGACGGTCGCGTCAGAGAAAAAGGTCATGGGCTCCGGAGGCCCAGGCGTAAACCAGCGTCGCGGGCAACAGCCCGTCGATACGGTCCAGCACGCCGCCGTGCCCCGGCAGGATGGTTCCCGAATCCTTGATTCCGGCCGCACGCTTGAAGGCGGACTCGTAGAAGTCGCCGCACTGGGAGGCGAGATTCATGGCGGCTCCCAGGCCGATCCAGGTCAGTTCCCTGGCCTCGCCCCATATCCATCCATACAAAAGGCACCACCCCACGCACAGGGCAAGTCCGCCCAGGCTGCCCGCCCAGGTCTTTTTGGGGCTTACCGCGGGCCATATCCGGGGACCGCCAATGAGGCTGCCGCAATAATACGCCCCGGTATCCGACACCGCCACGGCCGAAAGGACGAAAAAGGTCTCGATCGGGGTCAGTCGCAAAAAAAAGCCCAGGGAACACGTCACATACAAAAGCCCGAGGGGCAGCAGTCCAGGTTTTCCCAGAGAGGGGTCGGAACTGCCGGATGTTCCGAACCTGGCCAAAAAACCAATCTTTTCGACCCATGCCGCGCCGAGAAGCACGCCCAGGACCAACACCGAGTCCCCGTCCAGGAATCCGGAAAAGATCGGCACGGACAAAAGCACCCCGAACACGGACAAA
>JBMONM010000020.1:0-22900 GCA_049324675.1 Thermodesulfobacteriota bacterium | reverse complement strand
CACAGGATGCGGAACACGGCCCCCTCCCAATCCAGGGCGGGCTCCAGGCGATGCAGCCCCCGCGCCAGTTCCCCCACGGACAGGGGACTTCGGGCCAAAAACAAAAGCCGCTTGGCCGTCTCAAGGTCAAGCAGCGGCCCAAGGCCCTCGTAGCTGACAAAGGCGTCCAATCCGCGGTAGACGGCCTGCCCCGCGCGACTGGCCGTCACCATGAGATCCAGGTCCACGACGCCGGAAGGGTGACCGCCGAAAACCCGGCCATACGGAATATGCAGGGGATGCGCCACGCTTCGCAGCCTCTCCCGGTCCGGAACCGGTTCGCTGCGAAGCCTCTCCCACAAGGCCACATACCGCCCGATCACCCCGGCCCAGGAAAAACGCCTCTCCACCCGCCGGCGTCCAGCCCGGCCCATCTCCCCGCGCAGCCCCGGGTCACGGGCCAATTCGCCCAGAAACCGGGCCAGGTCCGGCACATCGACCACGCACTGCTGGGCCCGGGCCAGATGGGAATGGTTGTCGAAACACAGCGGGGCCAGGGCATCCAGAACCGGCGTGGCCCCCGGACCCGTGGTGGGGACGAGGTACCCGGTCTCGCCATGGACGACCAGATCCCGGTAGCCGTCGAAATCCGAGGCCACCACCGGCAGGCCGCAGGCCATGGCCTCCAGGATGGACAGACCGAAGGTCTCCTGAAGGTTGTCCACGGGCGACACGAACACATCGCCGGCCGTGAAGATGCGCCGCTTTTCGGCCTCGTCCGGGCGCAGAAAATACCTGAACTCCAAACCGATCCCGGACGCGAGGTCGCTTAAGGCCCGTATCAGGCCCTTGGAGCCCTCCTCGGTCCATCCGGCCATGACCAGGCAGGGCGGCGACGCGGCCGGACGATCCCGGTCCGCCGCGAGACGCTGGAAGGCCCGCAAGACCGGCAGGGGATCGAGCTTGGAGCTGTGGGAGATACGACCGAAGATCAAAAACACCGTGGCGTCCAAGGGGATGCCCAGGCCGGCGCGGGCCTCGCGGCGTTGCGGTTCCGAGGCCGGCGCGAACGTCGAGACGTCGATGCCCAGGGGCACGCGCTCCACGCGGGGACACCCCGGCGGCGGCCACAGGGGCGATCCCGACGGCAGATACCCTTCGGCCAGATAGGCGTAAAACTCGCGCACCGCGGCCACGGCCGCCGTGGAGGTGGCCACCACCGCGTCCCTGGGCGTGGTCCCGGACCACAGATGCATCAAAAATCCCTGGCTGAACCGGGAATAGCTTAAGGAATGGGTCACCGAGGTGATGGGAAAGATGTCCCGGGCCAAAAGGTTGCGCAGCCTGGCCAGATGGGCCGGAAAGGTGATGCAGTCCGAAAGGTGGAAGGCTGCGTACTCATGCCGGCGCAGACCATCCAACAGATCCAGCCGCGTCAAAAATTTGAGCCTTCCCGTGTCCCGCAGATCCGGCCGCAAGGTCCCGAGGGTCTTGGCCAGCGCGTCGCGGTCATGGGGCGAGGCCAAATAGAAATGGTAGGCGTCAAAGGGGTCGGCATCCAGCAGGGCCGTGAGGAAACCGGCGTTGGCCTCCATGCGGCCAAGCATGTCCCCGCGTTCCAGGAACGGATCAAGGGTTCCCCACGGGCGAGGTGTGGTCATGGGCGAGACAAGCCACGAATCAGGACCGCTGTCAACCGCGTCGCCTCTCCGGATCGGGCGCTCCGCCTGCCGAACTCTCGGCAAATCCTGCGGATTGCGGCCATTGGCCTTGATATTGCAATCAATGCCCTGAAATCTCAGCCGCTCCGTTACGGAGGACAGTCATGAAGCGGGGAATCAGGCCGGAATTGGTCTGGGGAATCAGCCTTTCGGAAGAAATGCAGGGGGAAATCCTTTCCGCCCTGGGATCGGGATATCATCTGCGCAACTGGCCCGAGGACGCCCTGCCCAAGGAACGCGACATCGCCCGGTGCAATCCGCTGGTGATCTGGATCACGCGCGAGGCCTGGCTCTCCATCCCGGACGATGTGCGGCGCAGGCTCCGCGAATGGGACATCCCGCAACGGGTGCTCATCCTCGAGGACGGCAAGTCCGTGTCGGACTTCGAGGACGTGGTCGAAAACGGTTTCCTGTCCGCGGTCTCCCTGCCGCTGACCACCAAAAAGATTCGCGACGTGATCTTCCGGGCCAAGGAGGTCAAGAGCCTCTACGACGACATCTTCCGCATGACCCGGGAAATCATGCTCGAACGGGAGCTTCTGGCCCGCAAGACCGACCTCATCCTGTTTTTGAACCAGGTCCTGACCCGGGCCTCGGAATCCCTGGACCCCGGGGTGATCCTGACCCAGGCCAGAGAGGACCTGGGGCTTCTTTTGCCCATCAAGGCGCTCATGGCCGCCTTCTGGCAGACCGACGAACAGGGGGTGCTCGAGGCCGAGTTTTTCCTGGAGCCGGACATGGAGCCGGGCTTTGAGGAAACCTGGACCGGCTACCTTCTGGACAACGTGCAACGCCTGACCCAGCGCCCGGTCTCCGGATACCAGGTCGCCTACCTCGGCCCGGCCGAGACCCGGGACGACCCGCCCGACTATTCCCTGGACCCCTCGGGCGTGCTGCTTCTGCCCCTCAAGACCGCCGGCCATGTCTTCGGCTGCCTGGCCATCTCCCGGGGGCCCGGGCACTCCATGGGCAAGGACGAGGTGCAGGCCCTCTACGCCGCCGTCAACCACCTCTCCCTGGCCCTGCGCAACGCCGCGCTGTTCAGCGAAATCAAGACCAAGGCCGATCATGACGGGCTGACCCGCATCCACAACCGCCGGGCCTTCGACGAGCGCCTGCTCGATGAACTCAGGCGGCACCAGCGCTATCCCGGAAACCTGAGCCTGCTCATGCTCGACCTGGACCATTTCAAACAGGTCAACGACACGCACGGGCACCTGGCCGGCGACCTGGTCCTGCGCGAAATCGGGCGCATCCTGCAGGAATCCCTGCGCAGCACGGATTTCGGGGCCAGATACGGCGGCGAGGAATTCGTGGTCATCCTGCCCCAGACCTCGGAGGAACAGGCCTGGGTCCTGGCCGAACGCCTGCGCCGGGCCATCGCCGGACTGCAGTTCGAATTCGAGAGCCGGGAGTTCCAGGTGACCACGTCCATCGGCGTGGCCACCCTCAAGCCGGGGGCGCTCAACAAGCGCGTGGACCTGTTGCGCCAGGCGGACGAGGCCCTGTATCAGGCCAAGGCCAGCGGACGGAACATGGTGTGCGTGTCCGGAGGGATTGCCGACCGCAAGGCCGCTGCGGCCCAGGCGTCCTGACCCGGCCACACGGGGCCGGCATCGAACCCTGGCGTCCGTATGGCTGGGCCTGCGGCACCAAACAAACATCTTGACAGCTTGCTGCCTGTGAAGTAAAAATTTTTGTTTCGGGCAGTTAGCTCAGTTGGATAGAGCGTTGGCCTCCGGAGCCAAAGGCCACAGGTTCGAATCCTGTACTGCCCACCATAAAAATCCAAGGGGTTATGATCAACGATCGTAGCCCCTTTTGCTTTTGCGGTAACGGAGCGGTAACCACGTTGTGCAGAGTTCACCTCCCCATGCAGCAATCAACCCCATCGAACGCTTTCACAAAGGCGTGACTGATATCGTCCAGATGCGCATCGCTGCGAAGGTAGGCTTTCCCTTCATCGCTGTTTGCTTTTTGGAGAAATTCGGCAAGACGGTCCTTATTATGATAGACGAGGGAGTCCGCTTTCAAATCTCCATATTTGTCGATCATTTTTACACTTGTCGACTCTAATACAAAATCATATTTATTGTCCGCACAAAATTTTTCCACGACCTGGTGCATCTCCTTGGCCGCAAGGTTCGCCATCTCTTCCTTGCTCATTCCGGAACCCTTTCGGATTTTGCTGGAATTGACCTTCGCGACGAGTTCTCTGGCTTTTTCGGAGGTTGCAAACACATAGTTCATATCCATCTTTCCAACTTTATATCCATCAAATATCGTGCTCTTATTTTCAGAAACGTCAATCTTATGAACATATTCACCTTTAGGGTTTTTATGTCTTACTGATGACGATGCTATTTTCCACTCCCCATTCTCTTTCAGCAATAGCGTAGGTTCTCCCTCTGTCTCATAGATGTTTTCTTCCTTTCCTTTTGGCCCATACCTATAATAGCCCTTCTTTTGAATTTTGCATTTTTCTGTGGAATATTCAATAATTTCATACTGAATATTGGAAACATCTATCGTGAATGTGGCACGCCATCCCGGAACATTCATCATTTTAAAAAAAGGTCCAAATTCCGTGCGGACAAACTCATGCATCTTTGGGTTGGCTAGGGTCAAAAGCGGATCCATGTCCAAATTGGAATACGCGAATGACCAGGCGTGCATCGTTTCCAGAGCGCGATCCTTGTCATTCTCGATCTCCTGCTCTTGCACCCGGTTCCTGTAATCGGCGACAAGCGCCTCGTGCGCCTTCTTGGCTTTCGGGCTCTCGGGAAGTTCCTCGTTCATGGCCTCGATGCGCAATTTCGGCTTTTGCTCCTTGTCGATTTCGGCAATCGCCTTCTGGACCAATCGTTGGACCATGGTATCAAGGGACAGGTTATAGGCGTCCTTCTGCTGGACTCCGAGCGCCGCGTTCAACTCCGTCGTGGCCACGTGCTGCTCGCCGAGTTCCTTTTCCGCCACGACTTCGCCTGTTGTTATGTCCACGATGGCATATTTCAAACCAACATCCCAGGTGGCCTTTGTCTCATAATGTTTGAGCGAGGCGACGGTCGCTCCTATGGCGCTGCCGACGCCGTTGTCACGGCCCTTGTTCGCGATCAGGAATCCCAACTCGATCAACGCCCCGATCGCTTCGCCGCTGCCCCCTGTGGACTCAAAGGCAACCGGTTCGGCCTTGATGACATCAAACCGCAAAAGGTAGTTCGCGGCATGGAAGTTCTTTTTTCGAAAAACGCGTACCGCCTCCTTGTCTCCAAGATTCGCGGCCAAGGCGAGTTCTTTGTACAATTCCCGCTTATCGGCATTGTCAATAATACTGAAACTCGCCTTGCTTAATTCTATTTCCGCAAAGTCACGTATGTTGTTTTCGCCAAATCTCTGCTTAAAGGCGAAACTTTTTGACTTGACAGAACCAGGGGCAAGAATGACGCACGGTCCTGGCAAATTTGAATTACTGTATTCTATTGGCTTGTATACCTCCTGGTCGGCCATATCGTGTGCTTTTATTTTTGTTCCCGCACATCCTGAAATAATGAAGACAACAATAAGCATTGGTGCAACCAAATACCGATTCTTCATTTAGTCTCCCTTGCCAATTCCAATTCAAAAAAAGGCGTGCTCCGGATAGCTAATCCAACTTGTCTCAAAAGACACCGCGACAGTATCCATCCTGAAGACAACATGGTGATCGTCCCTTCCAGACTCCGGAAAGAGGCCGTCCTGCCCCTCGCGTGCAAATAATTTCCAAATTTTTCCTCCAAATGCAAGGCCAATTCATCCCACACGAGAAATGCGAGGCGTTTCCGTGTGCACTCAAACATAAAGAGACACCAGACCTCCTTCCGGTGTGGTCAAAAACACCCCGGGCGGTCGGGCTTCTCGGCGGGAAGAGTCTCGCGAAAAACGGCCCCCCATGGAAAAACACAACTCCATGTCGGTACGAATTCAAAAATCTCCCGGGAATCTAAGCGGAAAACGACCGGCAATACCCTGACATGCGTGTCCACCTCCGCCCTCCTGCCGGTGACAACCTCCCCCGCCCCGCGCCGGGATGGCAATTCCCTCACAGGTGGGCTACGAAGAAAAGAGGGCGAAACCGCGAAACCGTGTTCCCGCAGACGCGACATGCGCCGCGCCACCACAGGAAGACTGCCGCATGGATTCCCGCCTCCTTGCGCTGTGCCGCATCCTGCGCATCGATCCGAATGCGCTCGAAGCCGTCTTCAGGCAGGACGACTGGGCGTTTTGCATCCTCATCGGCACGTTTCTGGAGGCGGTGGGCTTCTGGCGTCTCGAACTCCTGGCGCACGGCGCGGGGGCGACCGACAAGGCGAAAACCCTGTACAACAAGGCCCTGCGGAAAAACAAACTGCCCATTGCCGCGGACATGTATCGCGCGCTCCAGGACAGCGGACACATCTCCCCGGCCGCGGGCGATTTCCTGCTCGCGTTCTGCAAGCTCCGCAACACCTTGGCGCACAAGGTCCGGTGGATGGATTTTTCCTTCGCGGCCGGCGAACAACCGGCCGAACTCGAACCGCTGCGGCGATCCATCGTCGCCTTTCCGCCTCCCCCGGAGGCGGACGGCGCGCCGCTGCGCCAGGCCGTGGAACGGGCCGTGGTTTACGCCGTGTCCGAAGAGATCATGTACGGCGAGGCGGAACCGGCCACGGGTCCACATCGCGCCGGCGCGGACATCGCAACATGAACTCGGATTGCCACGGCATTGGAGCCACCAGCCACGGGGTCGGCTCCCCTGCCGTCCGCGCACGAAAAAAGGGGCCGGACATGCGTCGGACCCCTTTTGATTCCGCGACTCCACTCGGCGCGCTCACGGCAAAAGGCACAGCTCCCGCACCCGGTCCGCCACCTTGGGCAAAGCCGCCGCGATCTCGGGGGTCAGCCGGTCGTCGATCTCCTCCGGGATGCACCCCGCCTGGACCACCAGGATGCGCACGTCGGTCCCGGTGGTCTCCTTGATGTCCTTGAGGAGATTCACCGAAGGAAACTGGTGCAGGGAAAAATCCTTGACCTTTTTGGGGCTGACCATGTCCACGTCGATCTCCCAGAACTCCCCCGGGTTGCGGCTCGGTTCCGTGACCGCGTCCACCACGATGATGCGCCTGGGCTTGGGGTCCATGAGCAGCATGTCGAGAAGCACCTCCCGGATGGAGGTGCCGATATCCAAAAGTCCCACATCCTCGGGCAATCCGCCCTGCTCCTCCAAAAGACGCACCACGGCCGGCCCCAGCCCGTCGTCGCCTTTGAGGATGTTGCCGCACCCGAACACCATGACCCGTTTCTGAAACATGAGCGACCAGTCCACGTCGATTCCTTCCTGATTGATGAGTGAAAAAAGGCCGTCGCCCGGGGCGACGGCCTTTTGTACGGCACAACACGCCGTGTGGGAAGCAGCTAACAGTTGCGCAGGGTGTCCAGAAGCTTGCCCTGGCTGTCGTAGATGCGGCCCTCGAGAGCGATACCGCCGTCCAGGCGGTGGGTGGCGCAGCTCATTCACGGGTCATAGGCGCGTATGGTCATCTCGATGGTGTTCAACACCCCCTGATCGTACTTGCCGTTTTTGATCAGGGCCTTGGCGGCCTGCTTGACGCCCAGGTTCATGCCCGCGTTGTTGTGTCCGGTGGCCACGATGAGGTTGGCCATGGTCACCAGGCCGTTGTCGTCGGTCTTGTAGTGGTGGATGAGCGTGCCGCGCGGGGCCTCCACGCATCCGACGCCCTCGCCGGCCCGGGGTTCGATATGCTGGTGGCGCACCTCGCGGCTGGTGATCTCGGGGTCGTTCAAGAGTTCCTCGGCCCGTTCGCAGCACTGGATGAGCTCGATCAGACGGGCGTAGTTGTACAGAAGCGTCTGGTGCGCCGGCCGGCCGAAGGCGGAGCGGAAGATCTCCAGCTCCTTCTGGGCCAGGGGCGTGGCCATGCGGTCGCACACGTTGATGCGGGCCAGGCAGTTGACCCGGTAGACGCCCACGGGATCGGTCTCGTCCAGGACCATCTTCCCGACCTTCTTCATGTACGGGAACTTGAGATAGGTCCAGGGCTCCACGTGCTCGGCGATGTAGTCCTGGTATTCATCGTACTTGAACTGCTCGAACGTGCCGTCCCTGTCCATCATGCGCAGTTCGCCGTCATGGAACTCCAGGGCCCCGTCGCTCGGGCGCACGGTGCCCAGGTACCCGGACGGAAACACACCCACGGTGTTGATCACGTCCAGATATTTGGGGAACACGTTCTCCTTGGCGAACTGGAGCGAGAAGACGCTGAAGTCCAGGGCCTCCTTGACCACGGCCAGAAGCTCCTTGCGCTCCTCCTCGAGCATGGGCCGGGAATAGCCGCCGGGCACCGCCGCGATGGGGTGGATGACCTTTCCGGCGAACTTCTCCAGGGCCATCTGCACCTTGTAGCGCATATGCACGACCTGCTTGGCCAGGTCCGGGGCGGCCCCGACCACGCCGACCACGTTTCTGACCGAATAGTCGGCGTCCGGGCCGAGCACGAAGTCCGGCGCGGCCAGGAAGTAGAAGTGCAGGATCTTGTCCGGGATAAAGGCCAGCATGTGGCACAGTTCCCGCAGTTTGCGTCCGGCCGGGGGCGGGGTGACGCCCAGGCAGCCGTCGGCGGCCTTGCACGAGGCCAGATGGTGGTTCCAGGGACAGATGCCGCAGATGCGGTTGACGATGTCCCGGACCTCCTCCACGGGCCTGCCCACGACGAATTTCTCGAAGCCGCGCAGGGTCATGATGGCCATGCGCGCGTCGGCCACGTTGCCGTTGTCGTCGAGCATGATCTCGAACCCGGCGTGGCCCTCGATGCGCGTCACCGGGGCGACGCGGATCGTTTTGGCGATGTTTGGCGAAGCCATGCGGTTCTCCTGAATCTGGTTCATCCGAAAGGGAACGCCGAGGCGTTTTTTCGGAACGCGTTCACTGGGTAAAGTCTCTCCCGGAAGCGGCCCAAAACCGCCGATCATCCCTGCCTTCCGGGTCGTCGCCTCTTCAGCCGGTCTTTTTGAGCACGCTGTGCGCGCCGCTGAACCGGCACAGATACCCCCGGCGGTCGATCATCCTGCGCGGGTCGTAGCCGACCGTGGACAACGCGCCCACATAGTCGATGATGGGCAGTGCCCCGTCCTTGACCGGGCCGTAGCAGCCCCGACAGGGAACGCGGGTGGCGATGCACCGGGGCGCGCCGCCGGTCATGCCCGCGCAGCCGGCCCGGGTGACCGGCCCCAGACACATGAATCCCTGCTCCAAAAGGCAGCGCATCTCGTCGACCGGCTTTTCCGGATCGAATTCCGGGGCCTCCAGGATGCGTTTGAGGTCGCCGGCGCTTTTTTTGCTTTTGCGGATGGTGGGACAGGTGTCGCACACCGACCGTTCCGGCAGTTTCAATTCGGTCTTGCCGTCGAGAAGGGCCAGGACGGCGGCCGCGATCCAGTCCGGATGCGGCGGACAGCCCGGCAGCTTGATGTCCACCTTGACGTGCTCGTCCAGGGCCGTGACCGTCTCGAAGGCCTCGGGGATATGGTAGGTCTTGAAGTCGGGATCGGGACCGGGGTTGGTGGTCGGCGACTCCCGGTACATGAAGTCCTTGATCTCCTTGAGCGAATACATATTGCCCAGGGCCGGGATGCCGCCGTCCGTGGCGCAGGTCCCCAGGGCGATCAGGATCTGGCAGCGCTCGCGCATCTTTTCGAGCACCTCCAGGTGCTCGGAGTTGCGCACGCCGCCGGACACGATGCCCACCACGGCCTCGGGGATGTCCAGTTTCGAGTTTTCGCCGGTCTGGCCGTAGTATTTCTTGTCGATCAGAACCGGGATGTGCACGAATTCAAGCTGCGGCAGCAGGTCCACCAGGACGTCGCCGATATTCAAGATCGCGATTTCGCATCCCGAGCACGAATTGAGCCATTCTTCAGCAATTTTGACCATGGTTTCCTCCCGGACTCAGGCGCACGCGGCGACTGTTTTTTTCTTGAGGGGATTTGGTCCGAGAGACCTGATCTTCGCGGTGAAGGCGGTCACCACCTCGGCGAAGCGGGGAGCTTCGGCCGACGAGACCCACTCGATGGCGAAACGCTCGGGGTCGATGCCCAGGTCCTCTAAAACGAGCTTGGCGCCTTCAGCCCTAGCCAACGCTTTGTTATTACCGTCCAGGTAATGGCATTCACCGAGGTGTCAGCCCATGACCATGACGCCGTCCGCGCCTTTGCGCAGGGCGTCCACGATCAGGTTGGGATGCACCATCCCGGAACACATGACCCGGATGGCGCGCATGTTGGGGGGATACTGCAGACGGGAGACCCCGGCCAGGTCGCCCCCCGCATAGGCGCACCAGTTGCAGAGGAAGCCGATGATCACCGGCTCGAAGGTATCAGCCATGGTTGCCTCTCCTTTTTCCTCACGCGGCGTTTCTCCACGGGACTGGCCCGCGCGCCCGGCATGAGGCTGGTATTTTCCCTTGGCGGCGACCCCGCACAGACCGAGGCCGCCGCTGTCTCGCATCACACGGTGAAACGGGATGGTCCTAGGCGCACGCCAGGATGCTCTCCACCTGGGCCTTGAGCTGGTCCATGGTGAAGCCGCCCACATTGACCCCCTGTTTGGGACAGGTGGCCATGCAGATGCCGCAGCCCTTGCACAGGGCCTTGTCCGTCTGGATACGCTTGTGCTCGCGGCCGTTCTCCGAATAGACCACAAGGGAGATGGCGTTGTACGGACAGGTGTCCACGCACAGGGCGCAGCCGTCGCACTTTTCGGTGACCATGCTCTTGATGGAATCAAGGGGCATGACCGACTTGGCCAGGATCACCCCGGCCCGGCTGACGGCCGCCTGGGCCTGGGCCACGGCCTCGTCCACGGGTTTGGGATAGTGGCACAGTCCGGCCAAAAACAGGCCGTCCACGGACATGTCCACGGGCCGAAGTTTGGGATGGGCCTCGGTCAAAAAGCCGTCCGCGCCCACCGAGCACTTGTAGAGGTCGACCAGTTCCCTGGTCTGATTGGGCACGATGGCCGTGGCCAGAACCAGGTAGTCGGCCTTGATCCTCAGGGGCGTGTTCAGGATGTGGTCGTCGCCCGTGACGTACAGAGCGCCGCCTTCCTTGACGACCTGGGGTTTTTTGTCCGCCTCGTAGCGCACGAAGATCACGCCCAGGCGCCGGGCCTCGGTGTACAGGTCCTCGCGCAGCCCGTAGGTGCGGATGTCGCGGTTGAAGATGAACACGTTCATGTCCGGATTGAGCTTTTTGAGCTCGATGGCCGACTCGATGGAATGGGTGCAGCACACCCGGCTGCAATAGGGCCGCCCGGGCTCGCGCGATCCCACGCACTGGATGAACACCACGCTTCCGGCCGCCTTGGCCGCCTGGGGATTGCCGTCGAGCAGGGCGTCGAACTCCAGGTGGGTCTTGACCCGCTCGTCCTGGCCATAGAGGTATTCCGTGGGCTTGTACTCGGCGCCGCCCGTGGCCACCACGGCCACGCCGTAGTTCACGGCCAGGGACTGGCCGGCCACGTCGACCTCGCTGACGAAGTTGCCGACCGAGCCCACGGCGCTTTTAAGCGTGGCGTTTTTCAGGACCTTGATCCGGGGATGGCCTTCCACCTTGGCCGCCATGGCCGCCGCCTTGGGCCGGATATCCTCGCCCTTCCAGGTCTTGTTCAGGCGCAGGGCGTTGCCGCCCAGGACGTCGCCCTTCTCCAGGAGGACGGTCTCATAGCCCATGTCCGCGATACCCAGGGCCGCGGTCATGCCCGCCAGACCGCCGCCGATGACCAGGGCCTTCTGGACCACATTGACCGAGAGGTATTCCAGGGGAGAAAGTAACCCGGCCTTGGCCACGGCGATGCGCACCTGGTCCTTGGCCTTTTCCGTGGCCTTTTCCGGCTCCTTGCCGTGCACCCAGCTGTTCTGGTTGCGGATGTTGGCCATCTCCACCAGGTATTCGTTGATGCCGGCCTCGCGCAGGGTGTCCTTGAACAGGGGCTCATGGGTCCTGGGGGTACAGGCCGCGATGACGATGCGATTTAGGTTGTGCTCCTTGATCTTCCCGGCGATGAGCACCTGGGTGTCCGAGGAGCAGGTGAAGAGGTTGTTTTCCACGAAGACCACGTTCGGCAGGGTCTTGGCGTATTCCACCACCTCGTCGACCTTGATCACGCCGGCGATGTTGATGCCGCAGGAGCACACGAAGACGCCCACGCGCGGAGCCTCGGCGGACAGGTCCTTCTCCGGGGGATAGGTCTTTTCCTTGGTCAGGGTGCCCCGGCTCTCGGCCAGGGTGATGGCCGCGCAGGCCGCGGCCGAGGAGGCCTCGGTCACGGACTGGGGAATGTCCTTGGGGGACTGGAAACAGCCGGCCACATAGATGCCCTCGCGGCTGGCCGAAACCGGCGCGAAGCTGTCGCACTTGGCGAAGCGGTACTTGTCCAGCCGGATGTCCGCGATCTCGGCCAGGGCCTTGGCGTCGGCCGGGGCCTCGAGACCGATGGACAGGACCACCATGTCGTAGACCTCGTCGTGCATGCCGCCCTTTTCGTCGACCCAGTTCATACGCACCCCTTTGTCATCTGGACCGGGGGCGAAGGAATGGGGCCGGGCGCGCACGAAGTTGACGCCTTTTTCCCCGGCGTCGACATAGTATTTCTCGAAGTCCTTGCCGTGGGAGCGGATGTCCATGTAAAAGACGGTCTGCTCCACGTCCCCGGTGGTGTGTTCCTTGGTCACCAGGGCCTGTTTGATGGCGTACATGCAGCACACGCTGGAGCAGAAGCCGTTGTCGCACTTGTTGATGCCGCGCGACCCCACGCACTGCAGCCAGGCGATTTTTTTGGGCTCGGTATGATCCGAGGGCCGCACCAGATGGCCCATGCACGGGCCCGATGCGGACAAAAGCCGCTCGTATTCGAGGCTGGTGACCACGTCCTTGATCTGGGCGTAGTTGTAGGTGTCGAGGACGGTGGGATCGAAGGGCCTGAATCCCGGGGCCAGAATGACCGAACCGACCTTGACCTCGATGACCTTTTCGGCATCCGCGAAATTGATCGCCCCGGTGGGACAGTACTTTTCGCAGGCCCGGCATTTGCCCTTGGTCAGATACAGACAGTTGTCGGCGTCAATGGCGTACTTGAGAGGCACGGCCTGGCCGTACAGGATGTAGGCGGCCTTGCGTTTGTCCAGCCCCTCGTTGAAGCCGTTGTCGACCTTTTTGGGACACTTCTCGGCGCACAGGCCGCAGGCGATGCATTTGTCCATCTCGACGTAGCGCGGATGCTGTTTCACCTTGACGGTGAAATCGCCCTGCGATCCTTCGACGGAAACCACCTCGGACAGGGTCATCAACTCGATGTTCAAGTGCCGACCGCACTCGACCAACTTGGGAGAGATAATTCACATGGCGCAATCATTGGTGGGAAACGTCTTGTCGAGCTGGGCCATGACCCCGCCGATGCCCGACTTCTTCTCGACCAGATACACATAGTAGCCGGAATCGGCCAGATCGAGCGCGGTCTGCATTCCGGCAATGCCGCCGCCCACGACCATGACCGAACCGAGTTTTCGTGCCGACATCGAATCCCCCTTTCACGTTTGCTTGATCCGCCGCACCCGTGTGCGAAGGATCGGTTGACCGTACTCGTCGCCAACATTTTCGGCGGCCAGAATCAGCCGCCGTATGCGGAACGCCCGTCGCGTTCCCGGTCTCGTGCACGCACCCGACGGCGTCCCTCCGGGCACTCTCCTTTGGCCGTGTTCACGGCCGCCTCTTCCTGTTCAGGGCCGGACCGTCCAGGTCCGTGTCACTGCGAGGCCGGGGCTCCGAGCCGTTTCCGACAACCGGAACCCATTCCATCATCTTTTTCAATTGGCCCCATCGATCAAATTTATACTTTGTTTTTAGGAAGATAGAAAAAAATGGCAAGCAGGTCAACGGGGATTTTCCAGAATGGATGGTGGGCGAAACGCCCCGAACGATATTGCACGGGACAAAAAAGGTGTAATCTGGCGAGAAAAACGAGTAACAATCATGGATACGTCCATAGCCGGGATACGACATTTCCGACCGGCCATCCGGCCGCCACATTGCAATCCTGCCGCGTTTCCACGCAAAAAGCCGCCTCCGTACAAGACGGGGGCGGCCTGCGATCACCACGCTTACGCGTAAAAGGGATCCGTTACAGCGAAGCCCGGGGCGGAATGCCGCAGGGGACGGCAGCCCGGGTCATTTCGCGCGGGCGATGGCCGCGCGGACATTCCCCATGTCCATAAGCCCCGTGATCCCCCGGGCGACCTCCTTGGGATCGAAATCCTCGCGGGTGTGCTCGGTCACGCACAAGGCCCAGGCCCCGCCCGGCTCACGACCCAGATACAGGGAACGCCGGATGGCCGCGGTTTCCTCGGTCATAAGCCCGGACCTGAAAAACATCGCCGCGAATCCGGCGTCCTCGGCCCGCCACACATAGCGGACGGCCCCGGGATCGCCGGGCAGTTCCCCGAAGGTCTTGCCCTTCCACGGACAGGCATCGAAGAGCTCTTTGAGCTCCTTGTCGCACTCCATACTCCTCTCCATCCGGCACATGGTTGTCCCCCTCCGCGAACCGCAACGGGGAGTCGGGTCCGAGGAAACCTATCCTCTCGGCGCGGATTCGGCAAGACGCGCGCGGTATTGCCAAACGCGGCCGGAGAAGGATAACAGACAGGGAAAGGACAACCGCCGTCTCGGATCGTTGTCGAAAAAAGGGGATTTCCGTGTTCATCGTCAATGAAAGCGTGTTTCCGCGAAAAGAACCCAAGGCCGCCATTCGCAAGGATGTCTGCGACGGCTGCGCCATCTGCGTGGACGTCTGTCCCCGGTCCTGCCTGACAGTGGTGGTCAATCCCAAACGCCCCAACGCCAGGATCGTCCAGTTGCAGGCCAGGCTGTGCAGCGGCTGCGGGGCCTGCCAGGGGACCTGCCCCAAGGAGGCCATCTTCATTCCGGGGCTGTCCACCGCCGATCTGCGCGGCTTCGTGCAACAGGCCCTGGAACTCGCCGGGGTATGCCCGTGAAGGAATCCGACGCGCTGATCCGGGAGTTGCAGGCAGCCTGCGACGCCGAAGCCGTCCGGCAACTCGGAGAGGGTGTGGTGGCCCGCTGGAAGGATCCGCGCCACATGGGCGTCATGCCCGAGCCATCGATCACGACCAAGGCCGGAGGGGCCTGCGGGGACACCCTGACCATCTTTTTGCGCATCGAGGGGGACCGCGTCACCGAGGCCTCGTTTCTGGCCGATGGATGCGGATCGAGCGTGGTCTGCGCGGACGCGGCCATGGAACTGGTACGGGGCATGACCCTGGATCAGGCGGCCGCCCTCGACGCCGCAGCCATCCTTGCGAGGCTGGGCGGTCTGCCCAAGGACAAGGAAAAAAGCGCGCGCAGCGCGGCCCGGGCCGTGCGCCAGGCCGTACTGGAACACCGAAACCGGGCTGGCGGGTGACAGGCATCCCGGCCTATCCTTTCGACAGGCGGTAGGGTTCCACGGGAAGCCAGACCGTCACCGAGGTTCCCCGGCCGGGCTCGCTCTCCACCTGGACGTCCCCGCCCAGATTGGTCATGATGCCCCGACAGATGGGCAATCCCAGACCGGACCCCTTGCCCACCTCCTTGGTGGAAAAAAAGGGATCGAATATCCGGGACAGGCTGGCCGGAGAAATGCCCGACCCCGTGTCGGAGACCACAAAGACGACCTTCCCATCCTCGCATCGGCCGGCGATCCGCAGTTCCCCGCCCCGATCCTCCATGGCGTCCAGGGCGTTGTCCACGAGATGGGAAAACACCTGTTCCAGATGGGCCGGAGGCAGGAACAATTCCGGCATGTCGCGGGCGAAATCCGAGACCAGCTTCACGGACATCAACCTGGCCCGGGCCTTGACGGCCCTGAGCGCCGCCGCGGCCAGTCTGTCCGGACGAATGCGCTGCGGCCGGGGGTCGATGCGCCCGCCCAGGCTCAACAGCTTGGCGGTGATGCTCCGACAGCGGCGTCCCTGGGTCTGGATGCGGGAGAGCGCCCCCCGCAGTTCGCGCAGCAGATCCTTGTCCGGGATGTCCGCATCGGCAAGCAGGTCGTCCATCCACCCGGCCTCGTGAAACATGATGTTCACGGGGTTGTTGATCTCGTGGGCCACGCCCTCGGCCAGCGACCCCACGACGGCCAGCTTGCCCGTCTCGATCATACGCAGCCCCGCGAGCTTTTCCGCCCGCCGGGCCTTGGCCTGGCGAATGGCCTTGACCAGGACATCCACATCGACCGGCTTGAGCAGATAATCCACGGCGCCGAGCTTCATGCCGGTCACGGCCGTGCCCACCTCGGCCGCTCCGGTGAGCATGATGGCCTCGATGTGAGGCCGTTCGGCCTTGAGTTCGCGCAGCACGTCCAGACCACTTTTGCCGGGAAGGTTGACGTCCAGGACCGCAACTTCCACTTCATCCTGAGCCGGCCGGACGTCATCCGGCTTCGGGCACAAAATCCGCAGGGCCTCCTCGCCGTCATGGGCGACCGCCACGGACAGCCCCCTGGCGGTCAGCCGCTCGGCGAGCAGCGCGGCGAAGTCGACCTCGTCGTCAACAAGAAGAACCCGGTCCGGCATGCAGCAACCTCCCCACGCCCCGGGCCGGGGCATACGCCCCGACACGCCTGGCCCACCGTCCGCCGGAAAGGCCCCCGCCCCGGGCCGTGTTCCCGAAATGGCCATCCATTTCGGGAACACGGTCCGAACCTATTTTCCGTCCTCGTCCAGGATCTTCTGGGCCTCGTCGAATTCACCGGCCTGGGCGAAGGTGGCCGCCACCATGGCGTCCTCGATCTTTTCCCGATAGGCCTTCTTCACGGTACTCAAAAGCTCGTCGATATCAATGGGCTTTTTGTGATAGTGGAAGGCGCCGAGCTTCTTGGCCTCCTCCTCGTCGAGATCGGTGCCATGGCCGGTGAGGATGATCACCTGGACATTGGGGTGGGTCTTGCGAACCTTGCGCAACACGTCCATTCCGTCGATCCCGGGCATGCGCAGATCCAGGACCATGACGTCCGGCGTATCGGCCTGCACGGCCTCCAAGGCCTGTTCGCCGTTGAACACCACCTTGGAGGGCACGTCGCGCATCTTCATGCGTTCGGCCAGGGTGTTGACGAAGTTTTCCTCGTCGTCCACCAGAAGCAGCTTGATCTTTTTCATCGAAATCTCCTTGTCGTGTTTCGGCCCCTCCCGAGGGGGAAAAAGCGGGCCCAGCGCCGCACGGTCACCGGACCGTTTCATTCATCTCGTAACGCCGCCATCCGGCAACAACCCGACTATCGAGACACCGGCGCGGTCTTCACCGTTCCGGACGGCTCCCCGTCTCACCCCGCCTGCCCGCTGGACGGACAGGAAGGGAAAACCATCACGATCCGATCATCCCGGAAATCGAGGCGGATGGATACCGCCCCGTCACCCAGAACCATTTCTGTGGGAAGTCCAACCGACATCCCCCCTTCTCCGCCCTCGGGGAGCAGGAAGACCACGACGGGCTCGGCCTCGCGCATCCCGACACGCACGCGCACCGCACAGTCGGACAAGGCATCGATAAGCGCCCGGGCGACGGCGTACATGCCCATGAGGGCGGCCATGGGGGAACAGTCCACCGGAACCGGCCCGCCCGTTTCCAGGGCGAATGCGACCCGACGTTTGCGGGCGATGCGCCCGATAAGGAAAAACAGCAGCCCCGCCATGCCCGCCGCGTCCGTCGGCCCCGGCCGCTCATCCACGGCATGGGCCAGCCGATTGAGCCCCTCACTCAGGCCCGTGCCCCGATCCACCTGCTCGTTGATGGCCCCGATCAGGGTCTTGAACTTGTCATGATAGGGGAAGCCCTTGCGCAGCCCCAGGGATTTCAACGACTCCCTGCGGCTCAGATCCAACAGATCGGACATGAGCCCGGCGGACTGCTGGATGATGGCCAGGACGTTCTGCACATCATGGGTGATGGAGGCGGTCACCTCACTCATGAAGACAGCCTCGCGCATGGCCGTTCCCGCAGATCCTCCGGAAGACCGGCTCATCGTCCGCCCCCCATGGCGTCGTTCATTTTCTCGATCAGCACATCGATGTCCAACGGCTTGATCATGTAATCGAAGGCCCCGAGCTTCATGCCCTCGATCCCGTTTTTCGTGGTGCCGTGTCCGGTCAGAAGGATCACCCGGGTATCGGGGTATCCGGCCTTGATGCCCCGCAGGACATCAAGCCCCTTCATCCCCGGCAGCATCACATCCAGGATGACCAGATGCGGCGGGGACTCGGCCACCTCCCGAAGAGCGCTTTCGCCGTCAAAGACCACCCGGGAGGCGATGCCCCGCAGGGCCAGACGTTCCGACAATGTGGTCACGAACTCGTGTTCGTCGTCCACCAAAAGCACGTTCCAATCTTTTTTCTCCATCAGCTTGCCGCTTCCTTCCTGGCCGATTTGGGCAGGTAGACGGTGAAAAGGGTTCCCTCGCCGACCTTGCTTTTCACCGAGATGTCCCCCCCGAGCTTCTTGACGATGCCATAGGTGATGGACAGGCCAAGCCCGGTGCCGGTTCCCTTCTTGGTCGTGAAAAAGGGTTCGAAGATGTGTTCAAGGGTTTCCTGGGACATGCCGCAGCCGTTGTCCTGAAAGCTGATGAACTGCGATTCCCAGTCGATCTTGCCGGTTTTGACCTGGATTTTCCCGCCATCGGGCACTGCGGCCAGGGCGTTGTTCAGGATGTTCAGAAAAACCTGCTGGAGCTGCCCCCGGTCGGAGAGGATGCGCGGCAGGTGCTCGTCGAGTTGGCAATCGATGGTCACGCCCCGATGCTTGGCCTCCTGTTCCAGAAAGCTCAAGGTGTCGTTGAGCACCTCGTTGATGTCCAA
Source organism: Thermodesulfobacteriota bacterium (assembly GCA_049324675.1). Taxonomy (GTDB): domain Bacteria; phylum Desulfobacterota; class Desulfovibrionia; order Desulfovibrionales; family Desulfovibrionaceae; genus Desulfolutivibrio. The sequence goes on along the minus strand of JBMONM010000020.1, from coordinate 4,263 downwards.
TTCCTCGAAGCTCACGTCCATCCGTCTGGCGAACCCGAGCATGCGATGGGTGATGTCCCGGCAGCGGCGGATGCTTTTGAGGATGGCGTCAGCCAGGGTGATGAACTTTTCGCGGTCCGGGAAGTCCGGACGAAGCCCCAGAAGATCCTTCATCAGCCCGGCCTTCTCGTTGATGGCCGCCAGGGGGTTGTTGATCTCATGGGCCACCCCCGCGGCCAGCCTGCCGATGGAAGACAGCTTCTGGGCGTGCTCCACCTGCCTGAAGGCCAGTTCCCTGCGTTCCTCGCTCTCGCGCATCCGCTTGATGAGCAGTCCGGTCATTTTGTAGACCACGAAGAAAATGGCCGAAACGCCGAGCACGAAAATGAACAGCAGGTCGCCCTTGACCATGTACCAGGCCTTGAGCACCGAACTGCGGGGCTTGACGGCCATGAGCACGAAATCCGTATCCGGGAAATAGGAATAGGCCAGATAGACATCCCGTCCCTGATGGTCCTGGGTCTCCAACAGCTTGGCCTCGTAGGTCTGGGGAGGCATGGACAACGGCATGCGCTCCAGAATCTTGCCGTAATAGTTGGAATTGGTCTGGAGGATGCCCCCCTTGTTGAGCAAAAAGGCGTCGCTGTCGGGTTCGAGGCTCATGGCCGCGATGAGCCGGTCGAACGGGGTGGTGTCGATGGTGGCCCGGACCACCCAGCTTTTCCCGGTCTCGTCCATATGCCGCACGGCGATGACCATATGAGGAAAATGGCGAAAACCCAGGAACACGTCGCTGATGTATTTCCCCCTGACCTTGACCTGATTGAACCAGCTTTGGTCGGCATAGTTCTTCCCGGCCAGGGCGTAGGGGCCGGCGTAGCTGACCTGGATGCCGTTTTCGTCGATCAGGCTCAAGTCCACGAACCCGTCGAAAACCTGGGTCATGACCGTAAAGATATGTCTCAGGGCCTTTTCCCGGGCCAGTTCCTCAAAGGGATAGGCCGAGGCGATGAAGCTGACGGTGGACGTGCGTTCGGCCAGAAAGAGTTCGAAGGAATTCTTGGTCTTGGACAACAGGATCCGCAACGGATTCTGGATCTCCCGGCTCACGGCCGTCCGGTATTCATAATAATTGATGACCGCCATCAGCAGAAGAGGGGCCACCGAAACCACGGCCATAAGCCCCACGATCTTGCGCCGCAGGCTCTGGTAGCGCTCCGGGGAGAGGATATCCTCACCACCGTGAAGATCCTTGAAGGAGTGGCGGAAAATGGTCCTAAACATGGACGGACCGCTCCCCGAAGAGCATGTCTCCGGATTTGAGACGTCCGGCGAAAAAACTGTCCAGGGCGGCCTCGACGGTCCCGGCCACGGCGTCCAGGACATTCACGCGCTTCCAGCGCAGGTAGTGGTAGTATTCCTCCTCGATCCCGCCGCAAATGACCGTGTCGATCTCCCGCGAGAGCACCAGATCGCACAATTCGTCGGCCGAGGCGTGGGGCAGAATCAGATTCTGCCGGCCCGCGGGCGTCCCGTCCTCGGATACGGACACAATCAGGGCCTCCGTCGCCAGATCGAATCTGGGGGCCACTTCGTCCCGATACATGGGGATCAGGATCTTTTTCATGCGCATGGTCTTCGCTTCACAGCCCGCCGCGCCGACGACGGTCAGGAACGCCTTTTTGACCGGCCGTCCGCATGGGCCGCGGCCCGATGCTCCGGCGCGGGGTCGGCCGCCCCGAAGGCGGCCAGAAGGTGCACCGGCAGATGCGCCGGCAGGATCATGTCCCTTTGGCAGATCATGGCCGCATATTCCACGATATTCCGCAGTTCCCGCACATTACCAGGATAGGAATGGGCGCACAACAACCGCAACGCCCGGGGCGAGAATCCCTTGATGCGCTTCTTGAACCGGGAGGCGAACCGGTTCAGGAAATGGGTCAGAAGGAATTCCACGTCCTGGCCCCGCTCCCGAAGCGGGGGCAGGTGCAGCCGGACGGCGCCGAGGCGGTGAAACAAATCCTCGCGCAACACCCCGGCGCGCACCAGTTCTTCCGGATCCTTGTGCGTAGCCGCGACAAGCCGGACATCGACGTGCAAACCTTTGTCCGATCCGGCCGGCATCACGACCCGCTCATCCAGGACGCGCACCAATCCGGCCTGGTGTTCGGCCGGCAGGTCCGCGATTTCGGACAGGTACAGGGTGCCCCCGCTCGCCCGTTGGAAGCAGCCGGGAAGGGACTCGCCGTCCGCCGTCTCGCGGCCGTAGAGTTCGGCCGTCAGGAGGTGTTCCGGCATGGGTCCCAGGTTGACCCGCACGAAGGGGCCCCGGGAACGCGGGGAGACCTTGTGGATGACCTGGGCCGCGAGATCCTTGCCGGTTCCGGTCTCGCCGGTGATCAGAACCGGCGCGTCGGATTGGGCGATGGCCGGAAGCACCTTCTTGACGCGTTCCATGGCCTCGCCCCGGCTGACCAGTTCCCCGACCCCGGAGACGTCGTTGAGCCGCCGTTCCATGTCCCGAAGAGGGGTCAGATCCTCATATACCTCAAGGTACATGGCCACGCGGCCCTGTTCGTCCCTGATCCCCATGCGGGAGACCCGCACCGGGAGTTTGTGCCGATGTCGGTCGATGATATCGGTCTCGATCCCCCTGGCCGCGCACTGGCCGGCAATGATCGCCTCCCCCTCCCGGAAACCCCGCAGGTGCAGGCCGCACCGCAGGACATGATGGCAGGGGATGCCCGCGGCTTCGCGACTGGTGAAGCCCGTGAGATCCTCCAGTGCCCTGTTCATGAACAGGATGCGGCACCCAAGGTCCAGGACGGCGATGCCGATGGGCAGGCCGCCGAGAACCTCCCTCAACCGGGCGAGGTCCGGCTCTGACAGGAGGGAGGGTGTCCCGGTGCGCACGGATGTCTCCATCGGATGGTCCTGCCCGCCCGATTCCGGATCGTCCTAGTGTCCGCCGCCGCCGACGATGCCCGAGGCGGCAAAGGCCAACACCAGGATCTCGGTCACGGCGATGGCCGCGAACAGACTGTCCTTTTTCTTGATATAGGCCGCCACGAGAGGGAGATAGCAAATCAGGGTCATGCCGGCCAAAAGGGCGATTCCCAGGAAGTTCAGAAAATCGCCCTTGCCCAGAAGCCCGGCCCAGCCCCAGCCCACGGGCACCTTTCCGACGGCGAGGTATTCGCCCACCGGCTTGGACCACAGTTCGAGAATGGTGGCCATGGGCACCTGGGGATCGAGAAGGCCGAACACGTAGATCAGATAGGTAAGGATCATCAGGCCCAAGCCTCCCCAGCACCCGTAAAAAAGCAGGTTGGCGTAGGCGACCTGTTCCTTGGGAGTCTGGTCATATTTCGTCGTCATGGAATGCTCCTGTGCTCGTGTGACATGATATCGAAAAAAACCGCCTTTCTTCGCCGGAAATACCGGGCCGCTATATGCCAAGCCCTTTGAGCAGGGCCTTGCCGCCGGCGAAGAACAGCACGCCGATGACCATGTAGCGAATGAACTTGGGCTTGGCCACGGCCAGAAGCCGCACGCCCACGAAGGAACCGAGCATGAGCCCGATGATGGAGGGGATGGCCATAAGCGGGATGACGCAACCCTGGTTGAGATAGACCCAGGCGGCGGAGGTATCGGTGATGGAGAGCAGGAACTTGCTGGTGCCCACGGCGATCTTGAGCGGCGCGCCCATGAGCAGGTTGAGCACGGGCACGTTGGCCCAGCCCGCGCCCAGGCCGAACATGCCGGCCATGATCCCGATGACGATGAAAAGCAAAAGGCCGGCCAGGGTGCGGTGGGTCTTCCACTCGATGACCTCGCCCGAGGAGGGCTCGGTGTAGACGCCGTTCATGCCCAGGGCCAGGCCGATGGCATCCTGCTTTTCCACATGGGGCCGGACCACGTTCTTCGAGGTCAAAAGCAGAATGGCGATGAACATGATGGTGCCGCCCAGGCATAGTTGGACGACGTTGGTGGGCAGGGCCAGACCCATGAACGCGCCCACGATGGAACAGGCCGAGGCGATGAGCGCCACGGGCAACGCCAGGCGCAGGCTGGCCAGGTTGCGGCGCAACAGACCGGGTCCGGCGGCCAGGGCCCCGGCCAGGGCCACGAGCAGGCCAGCGCCGCGCACGAAGTCCTGGTGGAAGGGGAAAAACCCGCTGACCAGGGGGACGAACAAAACGCCGCCGCCCACGCCGGCCAGAACGGCGATGATCCCCAGAATGAAGCAGAATCCCAGAAGAATAATGGGCCACATCCACCACG